>JAGOLL010000048.1 GCA_017994055.1 Methanothrix sp. | reverse complement strand
CGGAGAGGAAGTTCTTCTCCGCCACCACCTTTCCCACCAGATCGGGATGGTTCTTGTCTATTCCAGAGTCGATCACCGCCACCTTGACTCCCCGCCCGTCGATGCCCTTCTCCCAGAGCCGGTCCGCTCCAATAAGCCGGGCGGGAGAGATATACTCCCCCAGAGAAAGCTCCTCCGGAGAATCGGAATCAACGGCCCCATCCGGCGAAGAAGAGTTCTCGAATCCGGCGGAGGCCGCCGCCAAAGCCGTCTCATTCTCATCCGCTCCGGCTTCCTCTGCCCGCCCGGATTGCTGGAGACTGATGCTGCGGTCAAAGTAGATTCCAGCTACCCGATCGTCCCTGGCCAGATCGGAGATGGACTGATCTGTCGCCTGCCCCGCCAGGCCGGGTATGAGGCCGTAGCGATATTTGACTGTTAAGCCCGCTGGCTCCGCCAGTCCGGCAAAATCATGATCCGCACCGGGACTGAGCATGACTATGACGGGAATCTTCCGTTGTTCTCCCTGCCCCATCATCTCCGCCAGAGCCGGATCTATCTTATCTCCAGCGCCGGCTAGTCTCTCCTCTGCTCCCGCCAGAGAGCATGAGGCAATGATTAAGAGTGCAGCATAAGCAAGACTTGAGACACGACTCATAAAGAGCCCACCAGGTAACATAAACCCCCACATGAATCCACAACTCAGGGCAAGGTTTGGCAGATAATGCTAAATAAACCTGTGGTGCTTCTAGGGCTTGATGAATGCGGACGGGATTGTTCCTTCTCTTCTCTGGATCTGCTTGGGCCTGCTATTGGCATCGGCTCTCACCAGAAGCACCCGGGCCGCCACTCTGGGATGGGGGCTATTCTCCGTATTTTGGCTGGGCAAGATCGGCCATTATCTGGATATAGAGGATTATGTCAATGTGGTTCTCTTCTTCATTGTCAGCCTTCTCTGCCTTTACATGGCCTGGACCGTCAAAAAGAGGAGCCTCTCCTGCCAGCCATGCTACTGGGCCGGCTATGCCGCCGCCGTCTGCGGATTGATCTATTTTCCCTTTGCCCTGATTGCGCCTCTGCAGACGGGCCTGATTGCATTTACCACCTCTACCACTGCCAGCATCCTGCAATATCTCTCCATCCCGGTTGTATTGGAGAGCTGGAATATGATGAGCTTAAACGGCAGATCGGTGCAGATCATCCTGGCCTGCACTGCCATAGAGAGCATAGCTCTCTTTGCCGGCCTGATTTTATCGGTAGAGGCACCGCTTCGGCGCAAGCTGGCCGCCCTGGCGGCATCAACCCTCTCTATCTACAGCCTGAACATCATCAGAAATGGATTCGTGATCATGGCCTATGGATGGAGCTGGTTTGGAGAGAACAGCTTTGATATAGCCCATAATCTCATAGCCAAGATCGGCTCGGCTGCTGCTCTTTTGGCCGTGTCCTATCTGGTCTTCCTCCTATTGCCGGAGCTTTTATCAATCATTGACGATCTTGCAGCAGAGATAAAGCCGAGAAAAGGAGATGCGGCATGAAACTGGCCAAGGGTTCCACACCATGGGTATCGGTTCCCATGCTTCTCACAGCCTTCCTGGCTGCGGCAGGAAACTGGTATATGTCGGCGGTAGCCATGGCCAGCTTTGTCTTTATGCTCTTCTTTCACCGGGATCCCGATCGCATTCCCCTCGGCGAAGGCATGCTCTCTCCGGCGGACGGAAAGGTAGTCCTGGCCACTCCGGAGCGGGTAGCAGTCTTCATGAGTCCCTCCAATGTCCATGTCAACCGGGCACCCCTGGACGGCCTGGTGCAGGATATCGAGTACCAGAAGGGCACTCACCTTCCGGCGTTCATGAACCGGTCGGCCAGCAATCAGCAGACCCGTATGCATTTGGAGACGGATGACGGAGAGATACAGCTGCGCCAGATAACCGGAACACTGGTCCGAAAGATAGTCTGCTATGTAGAGCCCGGCGACCGGGTGGCCAGAGGGGAGAGAATTGGAATGATCCGCTTTGGCTCCCGAGTAGAGGTCAGCATCCCGGAGGGCTACCGCCTGAAAGTGGACAGAGGCGACAAGGTCCGGGCCGGGGAGACGGTCATAGCCGTGAGGAGCTCATGAATGTCTTCCGGGTTATCCGGCCGCCGGACGTCTTCACCCTTCTGAACCTGATCTTCGGATTTTTTGCCATCCTCTTTGCAAGCAGAGCAGCATCTGGCTCATCCTTCCAATATGCCCTCGTCTTCATACTTCTGGCGGCCATGGCCGACGGACTGGACGGCCTGGTGGCCCGGAAGATGGGAGGCAGCCCCCTGGGAGCCAATCTGGACTCCCTGGCTGATCTGGTCTCCTTTGGCCTGGCTCCGCCGTTTCTGGCCATCTCCGCCTTTCATCTGCCGCCCAGCATCTGGCCTGTGGCCATGCTTTTTCTTTTATGCGGAGCACTGCGCCTGGCCCGGTTCAATGTGGTCTCGGAAAAGGGCGATCAGCACTTCGAGGGCCTTCCCATCCCCGCAGCAGGATTAGCCCTTTCCGCCAGCGTTCTGCTGGGCAGGCCCCTGCTGACCATCCTGCTCATGCTTTTTCTGGCCCTGCTCATGACCAGCAGCATCCCCTACCCCAAGATAAGGGATCTGCGTCTGATGATCATTTTCAGCGGCGTCTACATTCTGGTGGCGGCGATCCTCTTATGGCATCGAGATGTCGGCAGTATCTTATATGCTGCTCTGCTTCTAGCCGCCCTCATCCTGCTTTATATGATCAGCCCGGTGGTGATCAAACGCCTACGAAAAGAGAGATAGCCGCCTTTGAGGCGGGGATAAAATTGGGTGCGCTCTACCATCAATTTGTGGGAGCGCCTGTCAGCTTTAGGACGGCAGCAAGCCTGGAGAAGGCCATGCAAGAGAGCATATCCCTCCAGCCCTATATCCGGGAGGTCGAGGTAAAGATCGACAGGGATATGCTTGCCGCCAATGTCTTCGGCTATGGGGAGCTGGAGGGCAGGATGATCGAGGCCCAGGTGGTAATCGACTACCAGGGCGAGATGGTCAAAGCCAGGCTGCAGTATGACCGGGAGAAGGACTATCCGCTGATGAGCCTGATATGATTTTGCCGATGCCTGATTGTAAAATTTTATAAAAAATTAATATATAAAATTTAAAAACGTCACTCGAACTCGATGGTCCCCGGCGGCTTGGGTGTGAGGTCATAGACCACCCTGGCCACAGTGGGCATCTCGCCGGTGATGCGGCTGGAGATGCGCCGCAGAGTCTCCCAGGGCAGCTCCATCACATCTGCGGTCATGGCGTCCCGGGAGGTGACGGCCCGGACGGCAATCACCCAACCGTAGACCCGGACATCGCCTTTCACTCCCGTGGCCTTCCCCAGAAGAGCGGCAAAGGCCTGCCAGGGAGAGTACTGGGCAACCTCCTCCTCCACAATGGCATTGGCCTTGCGCACAATCTCCAGCTTCTCGTGGGTCACCTCACCCAGGATCCTCACAGCCAAACCTGGCCCGGGATAGGGCATCCTCTCGCTGATCTCCAGGGGCAGGCCTAGGGCTCTCGCCACCTCCCGCACCTCATCTTTATAGAGATCGCGCAGGGGCTCGACAATGCTGGCAAACTCCATGCGGCTCGGCAGTCCCCCCACATTGTGATGGGCCTTGATTCCCCCCTCCGACTCGATCCGGTCCGGGTAGATGGTCCCCTGCATCAAACAGTCGCCTCCTATCTTCCGGGCCTCCTCCTCGAAGACGCGGATGAAAGTCTCCCCCACCACCATCCTCTTCTCCTCCGGATCGGTGACCCCCCTGAGGGCTTCCAGGAACCTGTCCTCGGCATTGACCCGCACCAGCCCAATTCCCCGGAAGAGCTCCTCTATCCGGTCCGACTCGAACTGCCTCATCAAGCCGGAGTCGACATAAACCGGCACCAGCCGGTCCCCAATGGCGCGATAAGCCAGCATGGCGCAGGCCGAGCTGTCCACGCCTCCCGATAAACCTATGATGGCGCGCCCTTTGACCTCGCGCCTGATCTCCTCAATGGCGTTCTCGATGAAACTCTGCACATTCATGGCCATAATAGGATGCCCGGCTTTGAGAATAATAGGCTTGCGGTTTCTAGATGATCCTAATATGACCTGTATCTGAAAATCAAGGTTTTAAATTATGAGAAATAGAGGCTTAGCCAGCGGAATTCAGACTGCCTAATAGGGTGGCAAGACGGCAGTCGCTCGCCTGATACGAAATGCTGGGGAGGGCTGCCCTCCGGCCCTCCCGGCTAAATCCTATGCTGCTTGCCAACCTATATATCGCTCAAGGGCTTAAAGGTATAATTATGAGATATAAGAAACACAAATTTTTGCTTTTCATGGCCACGCTCGCTGCGTTCACGGCCATGTGCACAGCCTGGGGACAGGAAGACTATCTGGCAGTGGGATACGTGCCCTCTTTAGAACGCTCTGCCTTCTTTGAGCCGGGGATCTCCGGCATGGTCAAGTGGCTGGATATGCCGGTTCCAAGCAGCACATTTCTGCCTTATCGGGAGTACTTTACCGCCTCCAGGCTGCCAAGGGCATCTCAAATGAGCCAGGCAATAGGAAGCCCGGTGCAGTATGATATCGCCGGGAAAACCCCAAGTGGGGTATATTATGGAAACGGACAGGCTCAGAGCTATGACGCTTATGCCTCATCACTCTCCACTCCCAGAAACGATCTCTGGATCGCCGGACAGATCAACTGGACCCAGTATGCAGTAATACCTGTGGGAGCCTCGCTAGAGCTTCTGGCCAGCGTTCCCGCCGGGGGAAGCGGCGGACTGTATAAGGTGATCCAGACCAATTCCCTTAAAACCGACTACCAGAGCATGCAATTCAATCCGGGATACAGCAGCATAAGCCTCCTGGCTGGCCAGACCGGAAGGCATATGCTCTACTTTGTGGTCAATAATATGCCCAGCAATGTGGTCATTGTTGATGTCTTCTCCCAGGCACCGGGATAAGCGGCTAAGGCGAGATTATTAGGAGCAATCGGGATGGAGGGACAGTTGTCTCCTCCCTCCGTCCCTCATCTATTGTGGTAGCCTATGACATAGCCGCCGGATGCACGGCTCTTTTTGAGAATGCTGACCTCATTTGAATCCTGCGGCGGCTGCGCCTGCCAAGATGATTCATTGAGCTGCGATTCCAGGTCGGATGGCTCCAGCCTGGCCCGGAGCCGATCCCTGTTATCCCCGCTTAAGGGAAGAGATGGCTGCACCCACCAATCGGAGGCATTGAACTCATTGCCGGCATCATCATGCAGCACAGCATAGCCCTCATCCACCATGATCCTGTTTACCGGAGGCCAGATCGGCTGATAATCTTCGTCCATGAGATAGACCACACATATGAGCTCGCTCCACTGGTTGCGGCACTGGCTTATGTTGTCATCTATATCCAGATATACGGTCTTGTTCTTGAGCAATGAGACAGCATAAGCCTTGGACGCCTTGCCTTCCGAGGTTACTGTTGAGGGCGCATCGATATCCGCGAGCTTGATGCTGTCGATGTAATTGGTCCTGGGATCGGAGACTATCATCTCTATGCCCAGAGAGTCCCCGCTGACGACGGTCACCACTCTGCCCGCCGCCTCATCCGGCGCTCCCCAGGCAGCGGGAAGCAGACAAAATAGAATTAAAAGGGCTAACTGCATCATAAATTGCACACACCTTCTCCAGACGGTTTTATTATAGTATAGGTTCAGCTGGTGAGACTAAAAAACTTCCCCTGACATGAAAAATCAAACTGAGTACGGCCATCACACCCTAAAAGAGGGGATATTTTCGGGCAGAACGCCCTCACGCCTGGTTTTATGGAATCCAGAAATCGTAGAGCCTTCGTTGACCAGATCCCCTTAATCAGAATTATCGTAACTCTGTTTTAAAGTTCCAAGAGAGTCAATTTAATTAAATTAAGAAAATATGAAAAACGGGCGAGGATTCACTTCATCCCCGACCTGAAGGTCAGGAGTATTCGTGAATCTCCTTGATATCGATGCAATAAAATTAGGTGAATCTGGCAGCGATCTACAATTCCCGAGGGCTAGCGCCCCTGCCGGCAGCAGATGCGGCATGGTTGCATGTTAATAGTAATTTGGGACCCTTTATCGCTGGCTTGATAGGAAATCAATCGCGGATAAATAAGGCCGGATGAGATGCCCGGCCTAAATCCTCTTGGATAGCCAAAGTCTCTGGTCAAAATCACTGTCGCGTCTATTCGGGGACTATCTTTAGAGACCAGCGATTGAGCTTGCCTGTGTCCAGCGGCGCCAGATCCGCCACATTCAAAGACCACTTCCCCATTATGTTCTCTCCAGCGAGCTTTGCGAGGCTGGGGGTCGTGTCAACGGAGTAGGTCTTCTTAATGTTATCCTGGCCGACGCCAAACCTATTATGCAGGTATATGCTAGTTCCTTTGGGCGATTTGAGAGTCACTTTAAGGTCGCCAATATAGGTATGAGTTATTTCGACAGAGACCTCCACGCTCTTTACTTTGTTGGGAGAGTCGATCTCAAAGGATCTCGTAATCCCCGCCTTTTTGTTATCCGGTATCTTCCGGGAGATGGCTTCTTCAACATATATTTCGTCGATCTCGCCACCATTCTTGACGAATTTAAAGGGTATATTTGGTCCGTCCCCAATATCCCTTAATTCAAGCCCCGACGATATGCCATCCCACCACCTGCTATTGGGCTTTGTAGAGTCGCCGAAGCTCGGATTCCTTGTACCAAACAAATCGTCTGCGTCACCTGCGTTTGCCCCTTTCTCCAAGTCAAATCGGTTGTCTGCCTGTATTAAGGAGCACTCGAAATGCTTTTGCTTCGTCATAAATTCGTATTCGTTGTCCCCAAGCTCATCTACGTGCCAGATGGCAAGCCCAGAGCAAGGCAGAGATTTATCCCTTTTCTCTTGGTTCCTAGCTTCAATTATGTAATACTCGACGGGGTCCTTGGCAATCTTAAAGAACTCATTAGTCCCAGCCTTGGCCGTGTAAGTATCCACTGCTAGGGGGGTCACTTTGTCAGCCCATCCTGCCTTGTACTTGAGGTAGGCACAGGGATGGACAGGATTCCTATCATCGGACCCTCCGTAGGCCATGAGGCAGTAATTTCCGACGCCTGCGGACTGAATACCCTCGTATCCGTAGTCGTAGAGGTCAGGAAAGTCGCAGACCATGTGGCCGTTCTCGTGGCAGAAGGTTGCCAAAGTCAGCTGGCTGCCCATGTTTGTAATTTGATAATCGAAAATCTTCTTCTCCTCTCCGACATCGATAGGAGAAGCCAGGCACCAAGAGTGAGGCCAGAGACCCTCGGACCAGTTGTTCGCCGTCGGCCCAGCGTAAAACACATTCAGGGCATAGACGTAACCCTGGCTATCCGCGCTCAGGCTAGAGAAATCGAATCCTTTTGCCTTCAGATCCGCTATAGCCTCCTGTATCAGTTCACGGGCCCTCGATCCATAGGGTATGGCAGGATTGGTATAATAAGCCCTGTTGTTCTTGGCAGTGTAATAGACGGTGACTAAATTCGTGTAATTAACTTGCCCTTGGGAGACGTCGGAATAGTAATCATTGACGGAGCCGGAGTTTCCAAAGCCAGTATAGCCTTTCTGATTGCAGAAATTTTCGACCTCCGACTTGGGAATTGTGCCTGGAACATCGGGAAATTGGACGAGAATGCAAAGGCCGACATAGTCGCCTATCGTCTTTCGTTTCGGGGGTGCGGCGATGATACCCTCAGAAGCCATCGTCATTTTTTTTGCACTCTTCTCCTCCTGGATTCGCTCCTGCCATCGAGTCGTCCGAGTCATCCTGTTATAAGACGCCTTGGCCATCTCTTTGGCAGCGGGCTGCGATATCCTTATGTGCTTCGGGATGCCTAAGGTGGCAGGATCTGCAACACCCACTCTGAAGCCAGTCGGCTCCAGGAAGCTCTTATCGGCGGATAGCTTTGCATACTCATAGAAGTTGTCCACCGGATTAATGACTACGGTGTATCCATCCAAAGTCTCGAAGACAGCATAATGCTGGTTACCCCAGCCTAGGAGGCTGATTAGAGTGCCGTCTGGCTGGGAAAATTCAAATTCTTTGTTGCTGAAAGGTCTGGGCATATTCATCACCTCTTTCTTTCCTCTAAATATTAAATCCAGGATGCGTTGCGAATGCATTATTCAGGATAAGGTTTGCTCGTTGACGGGCTCTTTGTTTCATTGCTGAGGTTGTACGAGCACCAGCAGCATAGAACCACCATAGATAAAGGGCATTATACATCCAAGCACCCTGATAGCTCCAGTTAGAATCAGCTTGATTTCCTGTACCATAGACAGATCCAGCCGGGAAATTCGCATTATGAGGTTTGCCGCCTTGGTGTCTGGCTTCGTGAATCAGTGTTCCTGCTCTCTCCACTACGGTGTGTGAATAGAAAAAGCCCATATATAACTCAACGCGATCGTTCCATCCTGTAAAAGAAGCTGCAATTGCACTTCCATCACCACACATGGAACGCAAATCATCTATATTTTCTCGTACATAACGACGGCCCCAGTTTAATATTGGAGCATTCCAGCTATCATTTGAATAGTCTTGGGCCGAGTAAGTAAGAAGATAACAAGCATTAAATGTACGAGCTAACGGCTTATCTGTATTACAACAGTCCTCCCATCCAAATCCATCATCCCAATAATTCTTATTACCATTGAACCCATAAGTCTTCCAGAAATAATCTATATAGACTTGATTGCAAATATATTGTCCATAGAAATTATCTCCAGATGCATCCTTATTTGGAACTGAATATTGACAATTTGCCATGACGAATAACCTCCTCTAGAATTAAATGGTCCGAAACTCCATTCTCTTTCCTATTGTTGGCTCTGGTGGACATGTTGGCATTTCCTGCATTTCTCTTTGCTTCAGGCCCTCTTTTGCCTGTGGCTGCGGTACCTCCCAAACGTCCTTGCGCTCAATGTCTAATAGGCGATGCTCTTTTTCAGGCAATGCCTTTAATAGTGCTTTTTGTGTATCCTCTCTTCCCACGCTTCGACAAGCTTGGATTGCAGCCTGTTTAACTGAAAAACTTTCATCCTTAACATACTTGAGAAGCATTTCAGTTGCATCACGATCTCCTCCAGCCGCAATTTGTGCAATAGCTTCAATTGCAGTAGTTCGGATCATGGTTTCTTCACCTCGCGTGGAAATTCCCATAGGAGACTTGGAACGCTCGGGCGGGATTGGACTGGATACTATCTCATCCAGCACAGACAAAGATGAAGGCTCTCTCAACTCTAGCAGAAGCTGGACTAACGACCAACGATCAATGTATTGTTTTTCTGGCAAATTTTGATAAGCTTCAGCAATTAAAGGCACTATTTTCTTTGTCAATGGCCGTAATTTATTCAGACTATCCTGGTATTCAGTTTCTGCATTATCTCCAACACTGCCCATGCGGTTTATGGCTTCTTTAATTAGTTCCTCCTCTTTATCCATACCCTTAAATTTAAATGGATTAGCGGTTAAATTAACCGTTAATGCGTCACCTGCACTCATCTGTGGTGCATCTGAATTCTCTTTTATATCCGACATTTAAGTATTCCCCAAATATAACATACTACTATTACTACTACTTAAACTTTTTTAAATTTTGTTTCTACTAGAGTCATATTTACATGAATTACTTGATACGCTAACGTTGTTAACAGTTAGACAAAATTTTTCATAATTGTTCAAATCAAACTGCGCGCGTCCACCTCGCCAAAGGGACGGAGTATGCTTCGGGCCGCGAGCTTCGGTTAGACGGAATCCAGAAACAATCACATCATAGGTTCATTTGATTTAACGACCAGATAATTGTGAATCCACGTCAGATTGCCAGAAAACTCTGATCATAAATCTAGGAAAACATGAAAACTGGGCGAGGATTCAATTCATCCCCAATCTAAAGGAAGGAGAATTCGTGACCCTCCACACTCCCTACGTATTAATTCAGAGCCTGCCCAATGGGAAGAACAATGAAGGCCCGCCTGGTGATTCTTTAGCTGCTATTAGAATACCACCGCCTCACCCTTCATTGGAATAGATCCAGATTAGGAAAAAGCGGTGATAAAGGTTCATATAATGCGCCAGCCATAACTTCAGACCTGAATATGAAGACACAGTCTTGGATTTTACATGAACAGCGCAGATATGAGGCAAGAGCTTTTTGCTTATGCTGCAGCCTATGCAGTTCTGCTCAGTCTATTGGCCAGGCTCTATCCCCCTGTGCCGCAGCCAGGCTCGATCCGGCGGAGGCGATCGCAGTTGACTGAAAACATAATTGTGCTCAAGGACTTGAGCAAGATCTATGGAAACGGGGTGGAGGTCAGAGCTCTCGACGGCATCAGCGTTACCATCAAGGCAGGGGAGTTCGTGGCCATCGTCGGTCCATCCGGCAGCGGAAAGAGCACTCTGCTCAATATGATAGGCCTGCTGGACACGCCAAGCTACGGCCAGATATTTCTCAAGGGAATAGATGTCAGCCGGGCCAGCTCTGAAGAGAGGGCAAGGCTGCGCAATCAGGAACTGGGCTTCGTTTTTCAATATCACCATCTCATTCCGGAGTTCTCTGCCCAGGAGAATGTCATGATGCCCATGCTCATAGCCGGGAAGGACAAAGCAGTGGCAAGAGATAGGGCCATGGAACTGCTGGCCTCGGTGGGCCTTGCGGAGAGAAAAGACAGCCGCCCCAATCAGCTCTCAGGAGGGCAGAACCAGAGGGTGGCTGTGGCCCGGGCCCTGGCCAATGGCCCCTCTATAGTGATCGGCGATGAGCTGACCGGCAACCTGGACACAAAGACATCCGATCTGATATACAAACTGCTGCGGGAACTGAACCGAAAGATAAATCAGACCTTCATACTGGTGACCCATGACATGACCCTGGCGGAGAAGACCGACCGCATCCTGCGTATAGTGGATGGCAAGATTGTCTGTGAGATTAGGAGGAAGGGAGAAGAATTCGTGGCCTATGAGGGCTGTGAGCTGGGTGAGGATGGCGGGTAAGATTGATATCCTGGCAGAATATGCCCTCTGATTGAGGAGTATATATGACCAAAGTATTTTGCCTTGCATGCCTCCTGTTCATGATGGCAGTCGCTGCCGCATCGGCTCAGGAGCAAGCAGTCGTAATCAACAATTCAAGCATGAATAGCACTGCCGCATTGAATAACATAACCACCAATATCACATCAAACGCCACATCGAATGAGAGCATAATCCCACCCATTGTTCCGGCTGTTATGGCAGAAGCAGAGACGAATGGAACATTTGCCGCTCCCATCGATGCCATACCGGCCGTTTCTGATCCCGAAATCGCCGCACCGGAGGAAAATGAGAGCGCAGCATTAGAGGATCTTTCTGCAGAGAGCACCGCACCAACTGCAGTTGCCGAGAGTGCCGGAGCCAGGCCAGGAGTATTGGCACTTGGTGGATCCAATCTGATCACAAAGCCGGACAAGCCCATCTTTGCTATCGGGGCATCTTCAGAAGCGGCAGGCACATTTTCCATAGGCAAGGATTATCTTCCAGAGCAGGCGTATAACGCCGGCATGTCTGCCAAGACCATTATGGACCTGAGCGCTCTGCCATTTTACATCAACCATATGTAATGGATCGGACTTTTATTTTTTAAATATATTTTTAATTAAAATGTAGTTCTGTGCACAGCCCCCCAGGTATAGTTAATTTGATATCCTACCAGGCAGCTTTTTCCCTCGGATGATACCATATGGATAAGCTATTGATTTATTTGACATGCCTTCTGGCCCTGACCATGGCAAATTCTCTTGCCGTCAGCGCCCAGGAGATCAACGGCACCATGGATGCCGCAGCGAGCAACACCACCATGAACAACACCACAATCGATGATACAGCAAACAATGCTTCAATCCCGGCAGAGGCTACCGAAAGCAGCAACATAATCCCCACAAACCTCAGCAGCGGAAAAGAGCAACCTCAGAATCTGAGCACAGCCCAGAGCAGCATAACCGCGCCCATAAGCCAGATGGCTCTGCCTGCGCCTCTGGTGGCCGCAAGGGCATCATCAATTCAGTCCGCAGTTCCTCAGGAGGGCTCCCAGGAGATAGGCACTGTGGTGAAGGATGCCAACCACACCATACCGGATCCTTCCCAGATGGATCCCCTGGAGCTGGGCCTTCCCAGCAAGCCCATCAAGGACGTCGGCACCATATTCTTTGTCTGTGATCTGGTTTAGAATATAGAAAAATATAGAGAGTGGAGTAAGGATGACAAAACACACTGGAGAGAGAGAGAGAGGCATGAGCCTCTCCCTCTGCAGCGGTCAACTCTCCAGCCTATCAAGCCCTATAACCAGAGGTTATTTCTCCCGGCAAATGGTTTCAAGCCGTTCAAGGTTCTATTCGAGCCTGCCATAAGAGGTCAAGATTAATATTCTATATCTATATAGTCTAAATACTGTAATTATTAAAACCTTCCAGAATAGTTTCTATTTAGCTCATCTTTACATATCTTCATCGCTTTTCCCGTATCGGTGGATGTTTTGAGCAAGCCGATTAGCACATTAATTGTGGCATTGATCATTGGTGCAAGCGGCTGCGGCCTGGCCGCGGCCAAGGAGAGCGTCCCAGTCTCCGGATCGACGACTGTGCTGCCTCTGGCAGAAGGCGGCGCCGAGGTATTCAACGGCCTGCAGTCCGATTACCAGGTCATTGTCACCGGGGGAGGCACCGGTGTGGGCATGAAGAATATTGCCCAGGGCACCTCTGACATCAGCATGGCCTCACGTGAGATCACAGCCGATGAGATCAGCCAGTTCGGGGACAGATTCCAGGAGAGTCTCATCGGATACGATGGCATAGTCATAGCCGTGAGCCGGGAGATCTTTGATACGGGAGTGACAGCCTTGACCCGGGATCAGGTCAAGAGGATCTACTCCGGAGAGATAAAGAACTGGAAGGATTTGGGCGGACCGGATGAAGAGATACTGGTTGTGGCCAGGGAGATGGGCTCCGGCACCAGGGATACCTTCAATGAGGAGATAATGGAGGACAAGAAGGCCGAGACGCCCGGAGTACGAACCGTGGGCGGCAGCAATGCCGAGATCAGAACCGCCCTGACCGGAAGCGACAATGCCATAGGATACCTGGGCTTCTCCTATGCCGAGGATGGAGCAGTGGGCGTGATCACCCTTGACGGAGTGATGCCCACGACGGAGAGCATCAAGGAAGGAAGCTATGCCCTGGCCAGGAAGCTGTATTTCTACACCTTCGGGGAGGCCTCGCCGGGAGCAAGGGCCTTTATAGACTTCATGACCGGGCCGGATGGGCAGCAGGTTGCCGAGGAGTATGGATTTGTGCCGCTGGAGGGTTCAGTAGCTCAGGAGGCAAAATCAGTAGCGGATAGAGGGGAGAAGGCCGGAACAAATTCACCGCATACAGCGCCCGGATTCGATGCTGCCTTTGCCGCTTTAGGGCTTTTTGCAGTGGCTATTGTATCCCTGGAAAGAAAGAACTGAAATCAAAACTTTTTTTTCGTTTCGCGGAAGCATTTCTGTTCGATCAACAGATATGGGACGGTATACAGGAAGCGGGATCTCCGTCAAGAGCTGGGGAGGACATTTGAGCTGCTGCAGGATCTGACTGCGCTATTTACCTCGCCAACCTCTCACAACTATCCAAAAGAGAACAATTAAGAAGGAGAAGGCCTGATATATATATCAGGGATTGAATAGGGGAGGATAAAATGGACTCATTAGTTGAAGGCCTTATGAAGCAGATGATCTCAGGAGACAATCTCTCGCTCATGAGCAAAACTCTCGGATCAGATGAGAAGTCAACCAAAACGGCATTGGAAATGGGATTGCCGCTACTTCTTGGCGCTATGAGCAATAAAGCATCAAAGCCGGAGGGCTCTGATGCCATCATCAACAGCTTATCTCAGCTTGGCGGGAGCAATCCAATGGATGATATGGCCAGCTACATCGGCGGCTCGGGCTCATCCCAAGGGACAGATATGCTGAGCTCGATTCTTGGCAGTAGCTTGCAGCCTATCCAGCAGGCGATCTCTAAGAAGACGGGCTTGCCTGCGAGTATTGTCGGTCAATTGCTTTCCATGGCCTTGCCCATTCTTCTTGGCTCATTGATGAAGAGTTCATCCAAGCAGAGCATAGGACAGGATGAGATATCAAAAATGCTGGCAAAACAATCCAAAATGGCATTATCTTCTTCACCTGAAGCAGCAGGAGCAATGGAAGAGCTATTTGCCTCCCAGGAGAGGGGCGGATTGAGGGGGATGATCAAAAAATTATTCAAATCCTGAAATTGGATCTTCCATCCTTTTTGGATTTGGAGGCTCTGATCCGATTCTAATCCGATATATTTTTGATTCATATTCCCAGTCGAATTTGATTCACGTCCAGTTGTTTGAATGAGGACAGGTCAATAATTAGCCGCGTCCGTATCTATCCAACCGATGCACCAAGGCCTCCTCTTCATGTCCCGCAGGTCCCCTCCGAGCCTTCCAGAAAGCTCTTCTCAAATACCTCCCTCCCCGGCGCCACCTCGGCGAATATCTGGGCCTGGAAGTGCTGCACCTCCGTCTCCTCATCTATCCAGGCGTCCGGGGAAAGCCCGGCTTTGACGCAGGTCTGGGATAAGAACTCCAATGAGTCGAAGCCCCACTCCGGGGCCACCTGGGGCAAAAGCAGACCGGAGTGGTGCCCCAGGGTCACAATCAGACCGTCTCTTCCGATGACAACCAGTTCGGGCAGCCTCTTCTTGGGCTCGGCGTAGACCTCGGGGGGGGTTAAAATGGTCACCTCCAATTCGATCCGCTCCAGCTCGGTGGGCCGGACACATGGAAAGCGGGGGTCACGGGAGCAGGCATTGATAGCTGAGTCAACGATAGCTTTTCCTAGAGGCATGATGGGGAGGGGATAGCCGATGCAGCCGCGCAGGTTTCCGTCTTTGTGCAGGGTTACAAATACCCCCCTCTTCTCTTCGAATACGGGCGGCAGGTCCCGCGGCTCTATGATCTTCTTGCTGTCGGTATAAGCAGTGAGCGCCTGCCTGGCCAGTCGAACCGCCAGCCGTCCCTCTTCCAGTGTCAGCATAAAATTGTAATGGGCCTGGAAACTATTAAAAAGTATGCGGCCCTATGATCTCGGAAGACCTCTAACCTGCATTGCCCTCTGAGAGCTGCCCTGGCAGCCTCTATTTCCAGTTCAGGCTGCTCCAGTGCTCGTACTCGTGCACCCAGCTGTCCTTGTTCATCTTCACCAGGGCCTTGAAGTGCCCCCGAATCCCTTCTTGCATCTTCCTCTGCTCCATATAGTCGCGCTTGCTCCGGATGTCCTCGGCCAGGCTCCTGCCAAGGGCAAAGGCCTTCTTCTCCGCCTCTTCCATGGCGGCAGGACCCTGGGACATCATCAGGCCCACGCTTCCGGTGACGAAGGCTCCGAAGTTGACCATCAGGCCGTCGAGATAGGCTGTGACCTGATCGCAGTTGCTGCCGCCGCTGGCGACGCTGGCGCAGTATTTCCCGGATAGAAGCTGGCAGTGAACAGCGTCGGCCATGCGGTCGATTAGCGTCTTCATCTGGGCGGTGACGGTGTGGAAGTAGTTGGGCGAGCCCCAGACCAAGCCGTCTGCGGCCAGGATCTTGTCGTACAGCCCCTGGAAGTCGTCCTTGTGCACGCACTTTCCGGTCTTGAAGCAGGCCTGGCAGGCATTGCAGAACTTGATCTCCAGATCGCAAACGTCCACCAGCTCCACCTCCGCCCCGGCTTCTCTGGCTCCCTTCAGCAAAGCCTGGACCAGCCGCAGGGTGCTGCTATTTGAGCCGCGGGGGCTGGCGCATATTCCCAATATCTTCATTTTATTCTCCTCCTTTTATCCTATTATAACTCCCATTTATTGGTAGTCATCGAATCCTGTCGACTGCCAGAGTTATATATCATTAACCGTATGATATAGATTTGAAGATTATGTTATATTCAAATGTTTTAAATAATACATTGGTCTCTATGTTGATAGGCATACTAATTAATGCCTTATTTCTCTCACTTTTATTCGTATTTTTCAAGCCGAACATAGCCATTTCTCCCAAAATTGCGAGATGCAATAATATTCTCCGAATTAAGGTCGTCAATAGAACAGGTCCATATCGTCTTGCTAAGATCATTAATATAAATTCATTGTTTTTTGATTTATCAGATATTAAATTGCAGTGCGATCGTGCCACATTTGATGGTGGTGTGACAGCATTAGAACCGATACCGCTTAAGATCTCCAATCTTACTTTTCTGGGAAAATACGATAAACATGATAAGACGGCAAGCTATGCACGTAGATTCATAATAATGAAGAATTCAAAGATTTATAATATTAATCCTAATAATCAAGCAATAAGATTCAGAATTTTTGCTAGGCACTCATTTTCGGGTCTTGGAAAATCGTTCTACAAAGATTATTCTCAAAATTTTATTAAAGAGGGGATTTTTGAACCTGGAGATAGTTTTGATATTCGATGAAGAGTGTCCTATTTCAGGTCACCACCGCCTTCTGAAACACCCGCCAGGCTATGAGAAACATAGCAACTGCAAAGCCAGCCAGGGCGAGAAAGGAGATCATGATCTCCGAGCTGCTGTAGACATAATGAATGCCTACGGCATAAAAGTCCTGGCCCACGGTGAAGTAGCGCACCCCGTTGACCAGATGGGTGAGAGGATTGAACTGGGAGAGGAGCTTTACCAACGGCGGAAAGGCGTCTATGGGATATAGCGCATTGCTGGCGAAAAAAAGAGGCAGAGTCAGAATGGTGATCACCGCCTGAAGCCCCTCCGGTGTGTCCATGCTCATGGATATGGCCGAGGAGAGAAATAGAAATCCCAGGGAGAAGATGCCTACGAAGAGCAGGACGCCCAGGATGGCCCCGGCGGTCTGGATAGGGGTATAGCCGGGAAAGAGGCGCACCCCGATTAAGAGGCCGAAGCCCATTATCACCATCACCTGGATAAAGGACTTGGTCACTCCGGACAGGCCGATTCCCAGGATGATATGGTTTCTGGGCATGGGGCTGGCCAGAAGCTCCCTCATCAGCCCCCAGTTCTTGTCGAATAACAGGGTTATGCCCCCGAAGAGGCTGGTAAAGAGGGTAGTGAGGGCGATGACCCCCGCCCCCATGAATGTGAGATAGGAGACCGAGGCTGCCCCGGCAGGCAGATCCAGCCCTGAGCTGAGCCGGGAGAGGTTGCTGGACATGGCTGCTCCATAGAGGGCCATCCAGAGGGCGGGCTGGATCAGGGAGACTACCAGGGCTATTCTGAAGCGGACGAAGCGGAGCATATCCCGCCAGTAGATGGTCAGAAACTCCCAGGACACTCTAACGCACTCCTTTGGGCAAAGGCAGTCGGTGCAGCTTTCCCGCCCCGGCATCGCGGATGTCTCTTCCGGTGTAATGCACGAATACATCATCCAATGTGGGCTTCTTCAAATTGACACTGCTAATGCTTATGCCCTTCTCTTGCAGGCGGTTCATGATCAAGGGCAGGCAGCGAGTGCCGTCGGCGTTGATGGTGACTGCCAGGCCCTGGGGAGTGGACTTGATACCCCGGACGGATTTGAGTCCATTCAAGAGGCTCTCGGCGGAAGGATTGTCGCTGGTGTCCAGATATATCATATCGCTCCCCAGGGCATTCTTGAGAGTGGCCGGCTCGCCTGAGGCGATGATCTTCCCGTGGTCCAGGATGTCGATCCAGTTGCTGACCTGGTCCGCCTCGTCCATATAATGGGTGGTCAGGAAGATGGTGGTCCCCGAGTCGTTGACCCGCTTGATGTACTCCCAGAGCCTGCGGCGGGTCTGGGTGTCGAGACCAATGGTGGGCTCGTCTAAAAAGAGGACCTGCGGCCGGGTCATGAGGCCCCGGCCAATTTCCAGCCGTCGCTTCATCCCCCCGGAGAGATAGCGGGTGCGAACATTCCTTTTGTCTTCCAGCTCCACCAGGGCAATGATCTCCTCGATCCGCTCTCTTCTCTCCGTCTTGGGCATGGAGTAGATTCGGCCGTGCAGCTCCAAAGTCTCTTTGACCGTCAGGTCGCGGTCCAGTGTCTCATCCTGAAAGACTATGCCGATGGAGCGGCGGACGGCCTGCGGTTCAGCCGCCAGGTCGTGGCTGGCTATGGAGACGCTGCCCTTCTGCACCGGCAGGAGGGTGGTCAGTATGTTGATCACAGTGCTCTTGCCCGCCCCGTTGGGCCCCAGAAAGGAGAAGATCTCTCCCTCCCGCACGAAGAAGCTGACGCCATCCACGGCCTTGAAGCCGTTGTAGCTGTACTCCAGGTCCTTGACCTCGATGATTCTCTGGCTCATTTGCAGGGGCGCAATCTCTGCCTGCTGGGATTTAAAGATGCTCCGGCAAAAAGGCTTAACTTGGTTGGCGGGAATGTATGGAGAAGGTGATTTGATTTGACCAAGACCGAAGAATTTTTGATGGAGGCCTTTGCCGGAGAGAGCCAGGCGAACAGGAAATACAGCGCCTTTGCCGCCCAGGCGGACAAGGAGGGCTATCCCCAGGCGGCGCGGCTCTTCCGGGCTGCCGCGGAGGCGGAGGCGGTTCATTCTGCCAACCACCTGCGGGCGCTCAAAGCCATCAAGAGCACCAAGGAAAACCTGCGGGAGGCCATAGCCGGGGAGACCCACGAGTTCAAGGAGATGTACCCGGAGATGATCGCCGCAGCCAAGGCAGAGGGGGCCAAGGAGGCAGAGAGGAGCTTCAA
>JAGOLL010000047.1 GCA_017994055.1 Methanothrix sp. | reverse complement strand
GGGAATTCCGCATATTAGATATGATCTCAAAGTGGAAACTTGGAGATCATGAAGGCACACTAAGAGGAAAAATGAAAGATCGCAAACTTAGATAATACTTTCTGATAATGGTCTCTGAAATCGTTTCGGAACAAAGGACCTAAAGGAAATAGGATATAAATACTATGGACAAGTGCTTTCAATTATGAACTGTAGGCATGCAGCAGGAGTGATTCTGTTCATCGGCGCAATTCATTTCGTATTTGGATTGCTTATCGCTGAGTTTTTGTATCCGGGATATAGTGCCTCGGCCAATTACATAAGTGATCTCGGAGCTACATGTCGTGCAACCTGCATAATACATCAACCTTCCGCGTATATATTTAACACTTCTATATCTTTTTTTGGGTGTATGGCCCTTGTCGGTTCATATTTTATCTGGCGTGAATTCCAAAATCGTTTAATCTCTCTCTTGCTCGGCTTATCAGCCATCGGAATGGTTGGCGTTGGATTATTTCCTGAAACGGCTGGCATAATTCATACAATTGTATCTTTTATAACCTTCTTTTTTGGAGGGTTATCTGCTATTGCATCTTATAAATTGGTGAAAGCTCCATTTGCATATTTATCTGTATTGATGGGGATGATTAGTTTAATAGCTCTTGTATTATTCGGCTCAAAAATTTTTATGGGATTAGGGCCTGGCGGAATGGAAAGGATGATAGCATATCCTCTACTGCTCTGGTTAATAGGCTTTGGGGGCAATCTAATGTCCTCAGAACTGTAAAGTGAAGATAAGACGGGTCGAATGCAGATCAGCAGCGTTCCATTGGGGACCTTCTTCTGCCATTGTGAAGATATCTGTTATATATGGCAGGGGGGACGAGCGACGGGCTGGATCCAAATGGCTGATCGGCTCTTGCTCGCCAATGCCGCGGCTCGAATCCATGCAACGCCACGCATCAGCCTTCACGAATCCCGAGCCCCCAAGTGAGTGGCGCTGACAGGAGTCCGCCAGCCTGGGGCCGTCGGGCAGCCGAGGCCAGAGGGGCGAGCAGCGAGCTGGCTCCAAATGGCTGACCGGCTCTTTACTTGCCAATGCTGCTGCTCCAATCCACAAAACGCCACGCATCAGCCTTCACGAATCCCGCGCCCACAAGCGAGTGCCCTGCCGGGGAGCCCACAGCCGGGGCCCGCCGGGCGGCCAGAGATAGAACGAGCTGCCGGCCATTAAATCTATCTCGATTCAGGAATTTTGCGTCCTTTTTCTGTGCGGTCAAAATCTGAATCAAAGCTAATTATCTCCAGGCTGTACTTTTGAGCGACCGCATATTGATAAGAGTCATCAAAATCCAAACGGAACCTCTTAGAGACTCCTGGCAGAGCGAGAAGCTCTTGTGGGTTCTAATCCGATCACAGCAATTCCAGCCTGGATTATTACGTCCTTCACAAATCGGACATAGGCTTCCTATCTGTTTCTCTGGAAAAGGAAAACGCCTAAAGAATGAAGTGAGAAATCAGTCATAAAGAGATCTGTAGAGGCATTTGCGATAAACAGATGCTTAGTGGCTTCGCTTTTCTCTCGTTGAAGCATTATCTCCAAGAATATGTTTGTGTCCAGAAGGTACATTAAGCTCCTCGCATCCTTCCGATCTCGTGCTGGAGCTGTACAGAGGAATCCTGCTCTCCCAGGTCCTTTAGAGCACCTTCCCAGTCAAAGGCGGGTGCCTTTTGCTTTTTCCTGGATCTTCTTTCCAGCAAGAATTCCGCATAGCTCAGGACTTCCTTTTGGATGTCAAGAGGCAATTGTTCAACGAACCTAGCAAGGCTTGTCATTTTTTTTCTTCCAAATATAGGATGCCTGAGCTTTTAATATTTATCCCAATAACCCGGCGTCAATGATAAGATATCTTGTCGTGTCTCCCGCACTCCCAGACACTCAGCTCTTCCAGCATGGCCCGCCCGCCGGGGCCCCCGGGCGGCCACCTCACAAGGCTGCCAGGCCGGGAGGGCGAGATCGGGTGCTTCAAGTTTTACGATGCCGGATGGGCTTGAACATTTACTACTTCAGGCCGATCCTGATCACCGGAATTCCCCTAGTCTTCTCCTCCAGCTTCTGATCAGATGCCTCAACCGGATCAAATCCGTACATGGAGCGGCTCAGGCCGCTGCCCTGCAAGAGCACCCTCAAGGCCTTCAGCCGCTCCGGACCATCAGGAAGCTGCTCCGCCAGACCGGAAAAGCGCTCCCGAGGCAGGATCACCTCCACCCGGGGATGGGCCAGGATGTTGAGATACCACTGGCCTCGGGTCTCCCGTCCCTGATAGCAGTAGACAATCCCATCTTGCCGGGCAAAGCTGACCGGAGCGTAGCGAATCTTTCCCGTCTTCCGGCCCAAAATTCCCAGGACCATGATATTCCCGGTGAGGGGATTGGAGATGAATCTGCCCAGGCCCATTTGAAACCCGGGAACCACGATAAAGCGATTGACAATTCGGAAAAATGCTCTGAGAAGACTTATTCGGTCCAATTGCTCCAAGCCCCTTGCTCCTGTCTGGCATCATATTAAGTGCATGCTAATATTTATTGTTTCACCGACCACATAGGACTCTGATGCAAATTGCAGTTGTGGGTGGCGGCCTCTGCTTCCCGGAGGCCTGTGAGACAGCCCGGCAGCTGGGACTGCTGCTGGCCAGCCGGGGCCACATCCTCCTCTCCGGCGGACGGGGAGGGGTGATGGAGGCAGCCTGCCGGGGAGCCCATGAGGGCGGGGGCGTGGCTGTAGGAATTCTGCCCGGCGAGAGAGAGGAGGCCAATTCCTTTGTGGATATCTCCATCGTCACCGGCATGGGCCAGGCCAGAAATGCCATCATCGTCAAGAGCGCCGATGTCGTGATCGCCCTGCCCGGGGAGATGGGGACGCTGTCGGAGATGGCCCTGGCCCTGAAGATGAACCGGCCCCTCATAAGCCTGGGAAGCTGGGAGCTGCCCGGTGCCCTGGCGGCCAGAAGCCCGGAGGAGGCGGTGGAGCTTCTGGATAAAATGAATCAAAAGTGCGATGCTGCCGGAGGAGATGGCCCTATGCCGGAGAATAAGGAGATGCTGAGCTGAGGAGACAGGTTAAGAGAATAGATATATTTGGATTGAAAGGCAATGCTAAGATCATGAGACCCTTCCCGGACAAGCATCCGGCATTAAAAATGGCACTGTTGATGGCTTTGTTCTCCCTCATCTTCCCGGTCAATCCTTGCGGAGCAGCTGTGGATGCTTCTGCGGAGGATGATGCCTATCACTATATGAAAAACGGCATAGATGACCAGCTCTACCAGGAGTGGTGGCGCTTTTGTGTCCAGGACAATGAGACCCAACTCATGCTCTTCTACCTGCTCAGCGATCCGGACAACATCTCCCAAAATAAAAAGATAGAGGTAGAGGCCCTGGCAATGCAGGAGGGCCTGCCTGCTGTCTTTGGGGCGCATCAGAGCGGGGGCTTTGGCGGGGACAGGCGCTCGCCCATGCTGGAGATAGACGGCAGCGGCTTCTCCCCCCAGGGCGAGTCAGACCTGCATGTATGGGGCTCGGTAGAGGGCGCTGCCCCAGGAGGCGAGGATATCTCCTGGGATCTGACATTCCAGCCCCTATCCAGGCCGTGGTTTGCCATCCCGGTCCAGGCTCACCTCGGCCACAATGCCGGCGATTGGATCAAATGGCTGGTCTATATGCCCTCTTCTCAGGTGCGGGGCAGCCTGACCATAGGAAACAGGAGCCTGGACATACTTGGCAAAGGCTACCATGACCACGCCTGGGGTCGCTTTCCCCTTAGCGATCTTCGGATGACCACCGCCTGGGCGGCAGAGCCCCTGGACGGCTTCAGCCTCTCCTTTGGAGAGATCACCGGGGAGCAGAGGCTGGCTTTCCTGGGGGTGGAAAAGGAGGGCAAAAGCATAGTCTTTCCCCAGAACAAGATTAAGCTGGCTGAGGTCGGTAGCTATTTGGACAACGAAACCGGCCTCGGATATCCCTCCACATATCGGGTTGAGGCGGAAAGCGGCGAGTATGAGCTCAATTTCACTGTAGATGTGCTGCGTACAGAGGCCACCAGCCTGGACTTCAAACCGCCCAAGCCCAGCCGGACCATCTTCCACCAGAGATCCCTGCTCCAGGGAAATCTGACCTCCCGGTCCGGCGAGGCCTATGAATTTTCGGAGGAGGGGATCTCAACCTATTGGGCTGCCCAGCCTCTGCCCTCACAGGGCGAAATGGATGGAGAAAACATCGTATCTGATAGCAACAGCCTTAATTTGTCTTCCTAAAATCAACTTCCTTAAGGTTCCGCCTATTGAAGCCCATCGCCAGATCCAGGCCTGTGCCAGCTAAACCTCCATGGGAGGAAAGCTTTTCCCACCCAGAGCTGCCTGTACTATTGCCCGAATGACCCCATCAGAAGATCTGACATTCCTCGATCCGGAAAAGGTGAGATTTGACCTCAGCCTGCCCGAGGCCTTTGCTCTCACCAGCGTGCGATCATTGGAAGACTATCATAGCCTCAAAGAGAGCCTGC
The DNA here is from genome assembly GCA_017994055.1 of Methanothrix sp. Classification (GTDB taxonomy): domain Archaea; phylum Halobacteriota; class Methanosarcinia; order Methanotrichales; family Methanotrichaceae; genus Methanothrix. The sequence continues at coordinate 14,275 of JAGOLL010000047.1, read as the reverse complement.
CCCACCTGCGGGGCCAGTCCTACTTTTTCATCAACATTTCAGGCAGCCAGCCCCGGCTGATTTTAACCATTATCACCTCCGAAAAGCAGGAGATCACCGCCACTTACGAGATCGATCCCCACTCCCTTGGAATAGATCCTCTTGATCTAACATCCGCCGTAGAGGGCTGCGGTAACCATCCCCTGCCGCGCCATCTGGGAGAGATAATCAGAATTGCCATAGAAAACGATAGCTGCCTGCTGCGGATGGTGGAAAAGCATTAGACTAGAGCCCCGCCGGCCCGCTACCTTCTCTTGGTGATGATGGAAAGTATATCGCAGTCCTCGAGCTCATGCTCCAGGCCCACAGACTGGCCGGGGAACTTGGCGCTCTCGCCCCAGACCAGAGCATAACGGAATAGATTGACAAAATCGCGGTGCAGGTGCTCGCAGACCGACTTGACTGTACTGCCGTTTAAAAGCACCAGAGGCTCCTCCAGATCGGCCTTGCCTCCCTTGGGCTTGAGATAAACCCGGATGAATCCCAGCTTCTCGTAGATGAGATCCTTCAGCTCCTCCAGGCCCATGGTGGTGGCGCAGGAGATGGGGAGATAGTCCCGCCCCAGGTCCTGGCTGATCCGGCTCTCCACATCGCCGTACTTCAGGTCGAACTTGTTTATGGCCACCACGGAGGGGATATAAACCCGGTTTCCGGCCAGAAAGTCAACCAGGCTGTCGGTATCGATATCCTCGCGAATGGTGACGCTTGCATTGACAATGCCGTAGGCCCGGATGATCTCGGCTATCTCAAACTCGGTCATCTTGGTGAGGGTCACGGTGCTGCGCACGATTATTCCCCCCTTCCTTTCCTGGGTGATGTGGATGTTGGGGGGCTGCTTGTCCAGCCTTATCCCGGCGTCATACAGCTCTCTCTCCAGAATGTCCAGCCGGTAGTTGAAGACATCGCCGAGCAGCAGGATTATATCCGCCGCCCGGGCGGCGGTGATGACCTCTCTGCCCCGGCCCTTGCCCCTGGCCGCTCCCTTGATGATACCGGGCATATCCAGGATCTGGATCTCGGCTCCTTTGTATTTCATCACCCCTGGGATGACCTCCAGGGTTGTGAACTGATAGGCTGCCACCTCGGATTTGGAGCCGGTGAGATAGTTGAGCAGGCTTGACTTTCCCACCGAGGGAAAGCCGACCAGGGCCACGGTGGCGTCTCCCGATTTCTTGATATAGTATCTTCTGCCCCCACCGCCGCCCTTGATCTTCTGCAGCTCCTGCTGAGCCCTCAATTTGGCGATCTTGGCCTTGATCTTGCCCAGATGATGCTCTGTCGCCTTATTCTTCTGGGTGTTGAAGATCTCCTCTTCCAGCGCCTTGATCTGCTCCTCAATGGTTGCCATCTGCTGTCCTCTCATCCGGCAAAGGCCGCATCCCGAATGAGATCGCCTGCCGCAAGACTGAATTGCTCCAGATTATGCCGCACGCAAATAAGGCTTCCCCTTTATAAGATGTGGCCTGGAATCTTCTGGCTGCGGCTGGTGGGCGATCGTCTTCCGCGTCCTTTGCCCTGCCGGAAAGCGACAGGATAAAATTTAAAAAAACTTGGAGGCCAGGCAATGCCTGGTTTTGCAGATCTCCTCCGCCTGGCATCCCTTACAGGGAGCATCATCCGGCCGGTCGGGAAGTCGACCCTGCATTATCAGCCGGATGCGATCCCTGATGCGCAGCACCCTGGCCCGATCTGTGCCGTGGATCTCCACCCGCCGGATCAAACCCTGCCGGGCGTACTCCACCAAGCCGAAGCCGATATGCTTCTTCTCTTTCTCGCCCAGAATCAGGGCATAGCCGGAGAGCATGATCCTGTCCCTCTTCCAGATCCCATCTTCTGGCGCCCGTCCGGTGCGAATGATCGAGGGGATGCCTCCATGTGCCAAGCGGTCCAGCCGTCCCGAGAGGCCCAATCTCTCCGAACGAAGATCGACGTCCACCTCACAGGGCAGAAGCAAGCCGAGATGCTCCGCCAGTTCCTGAGAGATGCCCTCGATCTTCTGCTTTAGATCCCGGCAGGCGGAACTGAGCTCTTCGGCATCGATCTCATAGACCAGAGGAAGCTCCTGTTCCAGCCGACTGAGATTCTCATATAGCATATCCTCTAGGTCCATCTCCGGGACCTCGGAAGATGAGGGGTAGGTGAGGCTCTGCATCAAGGCGCGCAGCAGCAGCCGATCTGCATCAACTGGGGCGGCAATGCTTCTCAAGCTCTGGAAATAGACCAGGCGGGGGCAGCGAAGGTAAAGGCCGATATCGGAGATCCTGACCGGAGGCGACATTTCTAATACTACTATGATGTTCTCCATGTCTAAAAATTTTTCTAAAAGATGGGGGGGGGTCCTGAGGAGATGACCCACTTTTCCTTGCAGCTAGAAAGAAAAGGGCACTCATAATCTGATGGAATTCATCCATCAGGAACCGGGGGCAGAGGGGAAGACAAGGGATACAAGGAGAATGAGAGGTTTGATTGAGCCTGCCTCGAACCAGCATCCCCGTTCATCTTCACCAGCCAGGCATCCTCCCTTCCCTGGCCGGAGGAGCTGGTGATACCGGCCAGGAGATAGGAGCCGTCGCTGCTCTGAATGGCATAGGTCCCAATATCATCTCCTCTGCCGCCAAGTTGAACCGACCACTGCTCAGCCCCGCTGGAATCAACCCTGACCACCAGAGCATCCCTTCTGCCTTCAAGGCGGTCAACTCTTCCGGCCAGGATATAGCCTCCGTCGTCCGTAGGCTGCAAAGATGCGACTGAGCCTCCCTGGTAAGACTTTTCCCAGAGGATGCCCCCCTCCGGGTCAACCCGGATCAAGAGGATTCTCTTGTCTTTCTCTCCCGACTCCGTCCTTCCCACCAGAGCATAGCCATCATCCCTCTCTACAACCTGAAAGCCGGCATCGTCCCCTCTTCCTCCATAGGTCTTGTTCCAGGTCTCCCGGCCCATCGAATCAGTCTTGAGCAGCCAGATGTCGTCTCCGCCTCCTCCGAATGATGCAGTCCTGCCGGCCACGATGTACCCCCCGTCCCGGCTCTGCAGAACGGACATGCCCACATCATCCTCAGATCCGCCGAAGCTATTCTCCCAGATCTGACCGCCCAACTCATCGGTCTTGAGCAACCAGAGGTCCTTCCTGCCGCCGGCCCCAGACTGAGTGTAACCGGTTGCTATGTATCCTCCATCCATTGTCTGCTCTACCGACCAGCCTCCGTCTCCGGTGGAGGAGACAAAGCCGCCAAATGTTCTGTCCCAGATCAGGTTGCCGGCCCCGTCGGTCTTGAGCAGCCAGAGAAGCTCTCCACCCATGGCATATGAATTCGAGCTGCCCACTAAGATATAGCCACCGTCATCCGTCTGCCTGACGAAGTATCCCACATCCTCCCCCGATCCCCCATAGGCCCGGCTCCAGGTGCAATTTCCGAAAGAGTCAACCTTGAAGAGATACAGGTCGCTGCCCTGGCCACGGCTGGCAGTGTTTCCGACCAGTATGAAGCCGAAATCGTCAGTCTCCTGCATGCACCAGGCTCCATCGCTATAGACCTCCCCGAAGGTCCGATTCCACTGCACCTCCGGGGCAGCAGCAGCCAGAGCAGAGATGCAACTGGCGAGGATCAGGAGAGAGAATAGGATACCCCTGAAGCTCTCCCCGAGGCAAGAAGAGCCCTTACGGCTGAATATGCCTTTCATTTAGAATCCCCGGTCCTGAAATTTGATGCTCTTGTCCATCTCAAACACACCCTCCAGGAAGAAGCTTGAGTCCACGCCGCCCTTTCCGATCTCATGCCTGGAAGCCCTCGCTGCATAAGAACTCTTGAAGCGATCAAACTGGCCCGATCCGGAGTTAGCTCTGGCCGCATCGGCCTGTATCTGCTGGCCGGAAAGGCTGGAATTGCCTGGCTCGCTTTCCAGGCTGATATTATTGAGGCTGCTTACATTTTGCAGCAGGCTGGAGTTGAGCGAGCTGTTTTCCCGGCTGCCATTGCCCAGGGAATCATTGCCCTCCGGACTGTTCTGCAGAATATCTGCCGCTCCCCGGCCCGAATAAGATGGCAGAGCAGCCAGAGACTCGGCCATCCTCTCCTCCATCTTCTTGATTGCGCTGCCTGGTAAGGGATATGAGCTATGATCCGGACCCGGAGATCTCATGGAATCCGATTGGTCCAAAGAGATTGCCTGCTGCCATAAAGAGGCCATAACCATTATCATTAAAATCGCCGCTCTCCGCTTCATATCATCCCCACCTTCATCTGCTGCCATTGCAGTGTTATCCTCTCTGCAATTTTAATTTTTCTATTCTGATTTTGGTCTATCCTCTGGCGAGGCTTTATCAATCTCCTGCCATCATCCAGTATATCGTGTACCTTGACTACTTCCCTTATCCCTCTTTGAGGCCTTATCAAGACCGGATGCTGGACGCAGTCTATGATGTTGTCACTCATGGCGATCATGGAATTGTCTTGATCGATGCCCCCACCGGAACGGGGAAGACCAGCTGTATCTGCGCTGCTCTGGCCGCGAGGCCGGGGAAGATCGTAGTTGCGGTAAGAACCGTCTCCCAGATTGATATCTACATCAATGAAATAAACCGGATCTGGGATAAGACCCGCCACAAGCCCGAGATAGCCTATATGGTGGGCAAGCAGAAGATCTGCCCACTGGAAGGCGAATTTCGCGGCGAAAGCGTCTACGCCGGGTGCGCCCGGCTGCGGGAGTGGAGCCGCAATTATGTCTCCTCCCGGATAGCAAAAGGAAGCAGCAGCATCTATGATCCTGCTTCGGACAGCATGCCGGAGGAGGAGCCCGGATACAGGACCTTCTGCCCCCATTATCTCAAGAGCAGAGAGGGCTTCGAGCTGAACGGCACCGTCCACTTCCGAAGATCAGGCCTGTCTCTGGATGTGGTGGATTCTTTGAAGAAGAGTCCCCTCTCCCCTTCCCAGCTAACTGGAGCCTGCCAGGGGGTATGCCCCTATGAGATAATGAGCCTGTATGCAAAAGACTCTGACATTGTGATCATGAACTACTCTCACCTATTCTCTCCCGACTTTCAGGATGTCATCTTCCAGTGGCTGGAGATGGATTCGGAAAAGGTGACGCTGATCATAGACGAGGCCCATAATCTGGGAGACGCCGTCCGGGATATGAACTCCAGGATTCTGACCATGCGCATGATAGACCTGGCCGAGACGGAGGTGGAGAAGTTTGAGGGTACATTGGGCCAGGCCAGGCTGGACGAGAGCAGGGAGAAGGCCTCCTGGAGGCGGGAGGGGATCAGGGTTATCCGCCTCCTCCTGCCCCGGCTCAAGAGATTCCTGCACAGCAAGCAGGAGAGGATGACGGAGGGAGAGGCGCTCCTGGACGCGGATCTCTTCCGATCTTTCCTTTACGACGGCCTGGATGATATCGATGAGGCCCTCTCCAACTTCTCCGACGTGGCCGTCGCCGTGGCCGATCTGAATCTGGCCGAGGGAGACAGAGAGAACCTGCAGGGTGAGATTCAGCCCAGCCTGGCCCTGGTGCTTCTGTTTCTCAATGACATGGAGAGGGCAGAGAAGGATGATTCCTATCAGAGGAAGATAACCGTCTCCAGCTCGGGCGGCAGGAAGCAAGCCCGACTGGAGGTCAATAATATTGATCCCGCCGCCAATATCCGGCGCATCACCGACAACATCAATGCCACCATAATGCTCTCCGGCACATTCTCCCCTCTGGAGGCCTATGAGCTATACCTTTTAGGAGAAGAGAACCGGGCGAATAAGCTCTGCCTGCCCAATCCCTTTCCCAGAGAGAACCGGCTAATATTAGGGGCCCGGAAGGCCACCACCCAGCTGGAGATCAGAGAGGATGCAGACAACCGGGAGGAGATATCCGGGCATATAAGATCCATAATCGAATGCATCTCCGGAAATGTGGCTGTATTCTTCACCTCTTACCCCATGATGAATGCTTATCGAGAGGTATGCCAGAGCTCATGCCGACTGACGGGAAAGAGGCTCTGCATCGAGCCCCGCAGCGCTGAAGATGTGCCTCAGGTGCTGAGCCAGTTTTTCGACCTGGCCGGGCGGGGTGGAGGGGTCCTGACCGGAGTATGCGGCGGAAAGCTGGCAGAGGGGATAGATTACAAGGGAGAGGCTCTGAATGGCGTGGCGGTGATAGGCCTGCCCCTGGCCGCCTACAATGAGATTCAGAAAGAGATCAACGGCTACTTTACCCGAAAATACGGTCAGAGCAAGGGAATGCTCATCGCCTATACCCTTCCCGCCATCAACCGAGCATTGCAGGCTGCAGGCAGGGTTATAAGGGCTGAATCGGAGAGGGGCGTCCTATTATTCTGCGATCGCAGATTCACTGAGCTGGGTGTGGGGGAGGTGGGAAGCTATCTGCCCGGATGGGCCAGAGAGGAGATTATAGAGGTCGATGCAGGAGAGGGAAGGGAGATGATCCAGAAAAAGATGGCCCAATGGAAGATGCAGTCGGCCTTATGCCAGAAACCAGCCGAGCCGGAGGCGTCGTTTCGGCAGGATGTTCCGAAGGCAGGCCGAAGTGGTACAGGCAGGCCGGCCAAGAGGGATCTGCGGGAGCTGGCCCGGTCTCTGGGACTGGGCAGCCCCTCTGGGACCATCTCCTCAGAAAAGAAGGCGGGAAGATCCAGGAAAAAGGCGACTTAATCGATCTGGGCCGTCTCCAGAACCCGCAGGGGTATAGCTCCCAGGGCTCTGCCAATGGTGGACTTGGCTATGCGCCCGGCATGCTCCTCGCTCTCGGCATTGAATATCTTTATCTCAAAGAGCAGTGCCACCAATGCGGTGCTGGCCACCAGAAAGACTCCTGCCAGGGGCTCGCCGCACTCCGGGCAGTCCCACTGGCCCATCTCTACCTCCACAAAATCCATCTTTCTCTGGTTCAGCCTCTTTCCCGCTTCAGATATGGCCACGCCGATGGCATCATCCTCGGTCTTGACATCCCTGACCAGCCAGGCGCCCTCCAGAAGAACATTGAAATTAGGCATCTTCCAAGCTCTCTGGATGATGTAGCATATTTACCTTACCCGTGCTTGAGCGTGAGATAATCTGCATGGATTTTGATTGAAGAGATGGGAAGAGCTTATGAAATTAATTAAATTATTAAATTTAAGTTCAATCACCAGGTTATCAATGAAGCATGTCAAACAGCGGCAGAACGTACGATGCGGCATCTGAAGGATAATAAAAATATAAAAATAGATCTGTTGAGACGATCCATTTACAGGCTCAGCCTCTATTCGATGGTCATCAGCACATCTCCCGGCGTCACCGTCGTGCCGGCATTGATGTAGATCTCCTTGACTGCGCCGTTCTTGTTGGCCAGGATGTTCTGCTCCATCTTCATCGCCTCCAAGACGGCAACTGCATCTCCTTCTGCTACATGATCGCCTTTTTTAACCTTGTAGCGAATGATAACGCCCTGCATGGGAACAGTAAGGCCGTCCTTGGGAGCCTTGGGCTTGGCCTCCTCTATGGTCATTCCCGCCGGTGCTACCTTGACCAGGTAGGACTCGCCATCGATCTCTACATTGAGGGCCATGGGCTCGGCGTTGATCGGTGCAGACACAGCTGTAGCAGGTGATTTTTTAATCAGTTGCTCCTCCGTGGCAGCTCCCTGCAGGAACTTTAGAGCCACCTGGGGATACAAGGCATAGGTGAGATAGTCCTCCTCCTGCTTGGCCAGCTTGAGAGCATCTACCGCCCTCTTGGCGTTCTGATACTCCGGGGCAAGCATATCCGCCGGCCGCACGGTGATCGGCTCCTCGTCACATAAAACCTTGAGCCGCACCTTGGGATCGATCATAGCCGGGGGCTTTCCGTACAGGCCCTTGACGTAGTCCTTGACCTCTTTAGGAACCATCTTGTACCTATCGCCGGTGATTACATTCAGCACCGCCTGGGTGCCTACAATCTGGCTGGTGGGAGTGACCAGAGGAGGATATCCCAGATCCTTTCTGACCTTGGGTATCTCCACCAGGACCTCTTCGTACTTATCCATCGCCTTCTGCTCCACCAACTGGGAGACAAGATTGGAGAGCATTCCTCCAGGAACCTGGTATACCAGCACATTGGTGTCCAGGCGCGCCGCTATGGGATTGAAGACAGGAGCATAGATCTCCATGATCTTCTCGAAGTATCTCTTGATCTCGGTCAAAAGCTCCAGATCAAGGCCGGTGTCATAAGGAGTGCCCTGCAGGGATGCCACCAAACTCTCTGTGGCAGGCTGAGCGCTGCCACCAGATAGGGGAGACATGGCCGTATCCAGGATATCCACTCCTGCCTGACAGGCATAAAAGTAGCTCATCTGAGCCATGCCGCTGGTGCAGTGAGTATGCAGATCTATAGGCAGGCTGACCTCCTTTTTGACCGCCCGAATAAGCTCATGGGCATTCTTGGGGGTGATGAGGCCGGCCATATCCTTGATGCATATGGAGTCGCATCCCAGCTCTGCAAGCTGAACCGCAAACTGGGCGAATAGCTCATTGCTATGCACCGGGCTGATGGTGTAGCTTATGCCCCCCTGAATATGCTTTTCCATTTTCTTTGCTGCTTTTATGGAGCGCTCCATATTGCGAATGTCATTCACAGCATCGAATATCCGGAAGATATCAACGCCGTTGACGGCTGCCTTTTCAACGAACTTGTCCACCACATCATCGGCATAATGCCTGTATCCCACCAGATTCTGCCCCCGAAGCAGCATCTGCATCGGTGTATTGGGCATGGCCTTTTTCAATGCCCTGAGCCGCTCCCAGGGATCTTCATTGAGATACCTAATGCAGGTATCGAATGTCGCCCCCCCCCAGGTTTCAAGAGAGAAGAAGCCAACCTGGTCCATCTTCTCTGCTATGGGCAGCATATCTCTGGTCCTCATCCTGGTGGCCAGAAGAGATTGATGAGCATCCCTAAAAACCGTGTCTGTAAGCTTAACCCTGCTCATGAAGATCTTCCCACTTTCGGTTCCTATTCTTTAAATTCCCTTCGCTTCGACCCTATGCAACTGAATGCATCGATATTAATTCCCAGCACAACCGCCGATATGCTATATAAAACTGGTGGAGGGGCGAAGTATGGCTTAAAAAATGCAAATTGAAAGTTTTTAAAATATCAAGAGGCTATATTTTTATAGATACCAGACAATATTGTCTAATATGTGGACCTCCTAAGGCCGCATATGTTTCAGGAAAGTATATCCGATGATCAGCGAGGCTTTCGACATACATTGGCTGCGCCAATGGTCCATTTTAAATAGGCCAGCCAAAAGACAGACAAGCTAATTTTTGCCGCACATCAAATGTTTATTGAATTTGAACTGGACGCATCTGTACAGCTTAAGTGTCTATTAATAATATGAATGCATCCAAGACAGTGGAGTGACTGTTATGAGGCTCAGAGTCGTCAGTGCAAGAAATGAGATACCTAACCTAAATCCTAATGAGAAGATGATTCATCTGGCCTTTCGCGCCAGTAATGTGGATTTCCTTAATCTGATGCAAAGATGCCCCCGGCTGAGGATGATCCAGGTTCCGCCCTCCTACAAAAAGACCATGTCCAATGCTATTCAGGTCTTTTTGGATATGCAGGGCATAGAGCTCCTGGAAGGAGATGTCTGGGGCCACAGAAAGGATCTGGATGAGTACTTCACCATCGAGGATGCCGCCATGGAGGAGATCCGATCTCTCGCCGCCAGCGGCGCGGACATGGATGATGTAGCTGGGCAGATGCAAAAGAAGGCCAGGCTCGGATCGGATCTGGTAAAGTATATTGCCAGGACCAAGATCACATCTTAATGCCAGCAAATAAGGCCGGATACCCTCCATCCGGCTTTATACCATTCGGCTTTAATATCATGTTTTTCCGTAAAACTATGCACTCAGAGCTCTCCTGTACGGAGAGTTTTTACCCGGATGGAGGGTAGGCATGCTTTCAAAGAAAGACAATTTTAGGATTAGATGGATATAAATATCATTCAGTTATTTATTAGCGGCCAAAGGGCGATGAAACCTGTGATAATATGACAAAAAGAATTATTATAGCCACCGATGGATCGGATATGAGCAAAAAGGCGGTGAAGGTTGGAGTCAATATCGCACATCGTGGAGGAGGATGTGTTGCTGCGATCTATGTCATAGACATCTCTCGCCTTTCTCATCTTCCGGGTTACGCCATGCTGCCCGGTTTAAAAGAAAAGATCTCCGAGCTGATGAAGGAAGAGGGAAGGCAAGCTACTCAACTGGCAGAAGATATGGCCCGCAATTTGAATATTCCCTGCAAGAAGATCGTGGTCCAGGGCAATCCCTGCCAAGAGATCCTCAAGTCGGCCCGGGAGATGGAGGCGGACCTAATTGTGATAGGCAGCAGGGGCAGGACCGGGATTGAGAAATTTTTGCTGGGAAGCGTGGCGGAGAAGGTGGTCTTGCAGTCTTCGATTCCTGTTCTCATGATCAAAGGAGAAGCAGACTGATTCTCTATGAAACATTCTTTTTTATAGATATTGATCAACTCATTTTGTATGGCCGGCCCGGGAGGAAGCTGCCTCCCTGCCGGGAGCTTCAACTCCGGGCGTTATCCTGGAACTCTATGTCCTTTTGGGTCTGGAAGGAGCCGGAATACTTCTGATCCGCCTTCATCTTCTTGAAGAACTTGGCATACTTGGTCTGAATGTTCCAGGTTCCGTCAAAGGCCTGGTCAGTCTTGAAAGAGAGGGTATTGTTGGCCGGACTAATGCTGCTTACTCTGGATGTCTCGCTTTTGTCTACGTGGCTGAGGTTGAACCTCTCAGTGACCGAGGCACCCATTCCCCCCTGGAACTTCGGCGAGGCCACCGTCTTTCTGCCTTTGAGCTGGCCGCCGGTGAATACCAGATCCTTCTTCTCGGTGAAGTTGTCCGTGGTTCCCTCCCGGTTTATCACCCGCAGGCTCTCCAGGCTTATGGAGCCGCTTCCCTTGAGCTTTTCATCGAACTGGACATTCGATCCCATGACCGTGTCCTTGATGGAGACCTCGCCTCTGCCTTTAACCGATGTTGACTCTATGAAAAGCATGCCGTTTCCGGAGGACTTTTTTGGCTCTTTGCTGCTTCTCTTTGCCGCATTGACTGTGCTCCAGTGAATCAAATAAGGCCCTCCCTCAGCAGTGCTGATTCCATCGGTTATCCAGAGGGAGAGGGGCATATAGGTCCCTGCACCCCTGCCAGGAATGCTGCCGCTCCAATAGCCGTCTTTGACTGTTCCCGACTCCAGGCTCAAGGCACAGTCATAGACCCGGGCCACATTGAGCATATCCGACTTGGTTAGGGGCAGATCGGAGAGGCCGTATCTCACCAGAGCGCTCTCTATTCCCTCCGGGCTCTTCAGATGGGCCGTCACCTTGATCGGCTCATTGGCGGCTGGCTGGGATGGCTGGGCATTGACATCCAGGATGACTATGGCTCCATGCTCTGAGCCCTTCACCCCGGCAATAGAGAGCTCATAATTCTGCGATCCTGCCAGATCATCCCTGCCCTGGGGAGCAAAGCTCGGCGCAGAATCCTGTTCCGGGACCTGCAGATGGGACGGATTTGCGGTCGAAGAGGCTTTTGCCTTTTCATCGCCTAGCAGGCTCTCAATATAGCGGAGCAGATTTGATATTCCTTCCGCAATGGCATTGTTCTGCCTCATAACAGATCTGTCCAAATCCCTGGACATCTGATGGGAGACCTCTCTTTCCGTCTCCTCCTGAAGCGGGAGGCTGAAGGGCTGGCTGATATTGCCGAAGGTGATATTGGCCCAGGTTATATCTGATGAGGATCTGCCGGGCTCCGGATCCTCTTCCGGAAGAGATGCCCCCCGCAGCTGGCGGGAGCTGACAATCTCTATCCTCAAAGGCGTGCTTGCTCTGACCGATGTCCTCTCCTGGGTGAATCCCTCCGCAGTGATGGTATCCTCTATGGCAGAATTGACAGTCTTATTTGCTGCTATTGCGGTCTGCCTCTTGGGATAGAGGCATTCAATATGGCCGAGCGGCCCCAGCCTCTTGCTGATCACAAATATATTGTTAAGGGTGACCTTCCCGGTGTTGGCTACAGTGCAGGTGATCTCGCAGCTCTCGCCGGGGGATACCGCGGCAGGAGAGGCGCCGGCGAAGACCTTGAGGGCAAGTGTCACGCAGTTGACCCTGACTGCCGCCGAATGCGACTGGATTTTATGCGCCGAGTCCTCTCCCAGGGCCTCAAATTCAATGCTGCAATTGCCGTAGATCGGGGTCTTGGATTTGATCACCCGGAACTCGCCCGGCAGGAGATTGCCTAATGTGGCTATTGTCGAGCCATTCGATCTCAAGAGCACATTGTCCAGGCCATCGTCTCCAATGTTGCTGACCAGCACATTAACCTCTGCCTCCTCTCCCGGGCAGGCCTCTATTTCAGATGGCATGGCCTTGATGGTGATGGCGGGACGGATGGCCTGTAGCAGCACTCCGGCCCCGTCTGAAGCCTCGAATCCATTGCCGTTAAATCCCCTGGCGGTGACATTGATCCAGGTAGTCTGATTGTTGCTGTATATGGCAGCCACATCCACCGATCTGCCGGGCGCCAGCTCCCTCAGAATGCGGCTCTCTCCATCTCCCTCCAATGTGATGTTGTACAGCGTCTCTTCTCCACTGTTCTTCAGATGCCATAGAACCTCAGCCGGTTCGCCCGGATAAATCCGGACCTCTTCGGAGCTGCCTTGGATCTGCAATGAGGAGTTGATCAGATCAATGCTCAGCCTCTGGCTGGTGTAGACCCTCTCGCCTGCCTGATTTTCGGCCTCGGCCGAGATCAGATCCTGTATTCTCTGGTTGACTATGATCTTCTTTTCCAGGATCCGGCTCGATCCGGCGGAAAGCTTATTGATCCTTCCAATCTCACTCTCGCCGCAGCGGACCAATATATCGCTGAGATTATCATCCCCCCTATTTTCAACTCTTATGGGCAGGATTGTCTCATCTCCCCGATGCACCCTTGGGGGATAGGTCAGATCGAGGATCAGGCCGGAGGAGATGAGGCGGATCTCGGCCGAGGCATTGCTGGCTAGAATATCGCCTTTGGGATTGGAGGCCTGCACTGCCGCCTGAAGCCTGGTATCATTGGAAATGGTTATAAATCCATCCAGATGCAGCTCCTTGCCTGAGGTGAGATAGCTGGTGGATGCGACCTTTCCGGCACAGTCGATCTGCACATCGGACAGCTCATCCGGCCCTGCATTCCTGGCAGTGCACCTGTAGCCTGCAATCTCTCCTGCCCGTCCGTCCGATCTGTTGACGGATATGGTCAAGAGGAGGGGAGTGCTCTGGCCCTCATATTCTTCTGCAACTGGGATTGCCAGATCGGAAGGAGATGAGAGTGATGCGGACTGCTCACTTGAGAGAGCAACGGGGGAGGTCCGGGATGTACGAGATGAGGGAACGGACTTTGTGCTCAGGGCTGAGCCCTCTCTTATATGGCTGCTTCTCACCGGGGCGGATTGGTATTCCACCTTAGCTCTGACAGGAAGAGCATCTTGGTCCAGGGCCAGGACTGCGATATCCTGGGGCGAGCCGCTCACCGCCAGCACCTTCTTCTCCTGGCGGTCAAGCATAGAGATCTTTCCCAGAGATCTACCCTTGCTGGTGATCTGGATCTGATGAAGCGGAAGTGATCCGGTGTTCTCAAGATGGACCTCCGACATCTCCTGATCCAGCTTGACCAATACAGTCAGGGAAGCATCATTTCTGGCTGCATTCGGCGAGGGATTGCGGGCAGTGATCTCATTGTCTTCCATCTGGGGTGGGAGGGATCGCTCTTGTGAGGGGGAGGAAACGGATTTTAGCTCCAGAGGAGTAAGGAGACCAGAAGAAGGATCGGGGATCAAGCCGGAATCAGGAGAGCCCGGAAAGAGATAGAATAGAGATGCAGCTATTACAGCCAAAAACATGGCCACCCTCAGGAGAGTCGAACTGCCCTTACGGCTGAGCCTCCCCCGAGGTAGTCTCTGCTGAACACCTCTTCTCACGCTGCTACTCCCTTCCCTTCAGACTGTCCCTGGCCGGACCAACTTATGCAAATCCGGCTTAGATTAGATCCCTTTTACACCGTTTTTATATTTCTATCTATAAATGGGTTTCGGATGTTTCCGAAGATGGCGGGACATGCATAATCATGCTTTTTATACCTAAAATGATATCCCTGAGAATATGGAGACAATCCTCGCTTTTCTGGC
>JAGOLL010000112.1 GCA_017994055.1 Methanothrix sp. | reverse complement strand
ATTAGGTGCGGGGGATGGGATTCGAACCCACGAACACCTTCGTGACTGGACCCTGAATCCAGCGCCTTTGACCTGGCTTGGCAACCCCCGCAAAAGAGGCAGCACTCCTCATGCACTCGTACTATTTAACAGTATTCGTGGGATCTCTCTGCCGGCAGAGTCCGGATATTAATTCTCCTGCCTTCTCCGCCCTGATGACTGATTTAGGATTAAGCAAGAAAAAGGATCGCAATAACCTTGGTTAAAATCGCACGCATGAAATCACAAAAGAGATTGCACATGCCGCATGGCTCCTCTGGGAAAAGCTCAACAGATCCTACAGGGAACTGGATCACAGACGGTGCAGTGAAGGAGAAGAATTCGTTCTTAGGCCTGCCTAGGCCTCATGATTGCTGATACAGAGCTCTCGACCAATAAAAGACGCCGGAAAAAATCCACATCTTGAGTCATGATCCATCCGTCGCAGCTGTTTCATTTGCTGTTGCAGATCTTCTTTATGTATCGATAGAACCAGATTCCTTCCCCGTCCTCATAGAATGTGATCTTCTCCGCCTTCTCTCCCACCCGGATCTTGAGGGTACTGTTGTGAAACTCATCCACATACTCCACGTCATCGATTACATCCAGGGGAACAGTTTGCACGCTATCCCAGGCAATTCCGGGCCGCACGAAATGGATGTTTTTATCTGTGGTCACCAGATAGCCCAGAACCTTGTCCAGCATGCCCATTCTGGCTATAGCCAGCATCTGCTCCGAAGCCCGGCTGTGCAGTATGGCAGGGGCAATCTGCACCAGGCTCTCCCCTGCCGCATCCAGTTTTTTTACTGTTCTCTTAAGCTTGCCAGGAATCTCCACTCTTTCCTCTTCAGCCATTTGATTCATAATAATAAAAATCATTTCAGGTTACAATCTTCTCCAGACAGCCCTTCTCCAGAGCTATCCTCACCTCTCGGGCCAGCCTGCGACCGGTGGACATATTGGTCCTCCATAGGGCATTGCCGTAGGGATGACCCACCGCCATATGTACATTGGTGCCCCCTCCAATGCGCGGCGCGACGTCGTAGATATAGAAATTGAGGTCCTTGTCCACGCAGGTCTGCAGGCAGAAGGGACCGATTATGCCCGGACTGTAATGCTCCTGGGTTGCAGCCACATACTTTTCTGCCAGCTCAAAGGCCTTTTCCAGCAGAGACTCGCGAAGGGTGGCTGAGTTGTGCCCGCATACGGTGTACTCCGGATTGATCTGCTTGTCGTTCAATGAAAGCTGCTGCGGGGCAGGCAGGCGGCAGTGGCCGTCCAATGAGGTCTCAAAGCGCCAGTCTATGCCGATCAGCTCGATCTGTTTGCTGATGGGAGAGTAGAAGAAATCCAGATTGAAGACCGGACCGATGATATAGCGCTCGATTCTTGCCAGCTCGATTCCGTCTTGGTCTATGACATTCTGGCGCAGCAGAGCCTCAGCCTTCTGGCAGTACTCCTCATAAGAGGAAGCGGTAAAAAATCCCCGCTCAAGAGTTTTGACGGCGTGAGGAAGCTTGACCATGACCAACTCTTTGATGTCCTCCGCCTCCACCGGCTCGGGAAAAGGCAGGCCAGCCTTCTCCAATATCCAGTAATAGTCCCTTTTGTCTCCCCTCTCCTCGGAGCGGAGCAGATTTCGCGAGCCGAGCAGGGGCACGCAGAACTGATCCTCAACCGCATCTATTCCACAATATGAGGTGAAGGAGCGGTTGGGGACGAAAAGAACATTCTTGTTCTTGATAATCTCCTGATTTTCGGGCTCAATTATCTGGGAAAATCGCTTCAGCATCATAACCTCGTCGATCATGCCCCCCACAATTCTGCCCGATCTATCCCTGCTGGCGCGGAAGTATTTCACATAAGGCTTCTCCCGTCCCTCCTTACAGACAGCCAGCGTCCTGAAATCCTCTTCAACTGCGCCGTCTGCCGTATCCAGGGCAGAGTGGGATGCAATCATCCCGATTCGCAGATCATCGAGATCATATCCCCTCAAGACCTCTAAGATCCTGCTGCGGTCGATCAACTCAAAGCACCTCAAAATAATCTTGTTGTCCGATCATATTTCCATCCCAATTAATCAAGATGACCCTACCCCTCATCCTATCTTCCCTCGGCAAGATCTCCTTGCTAGCCCTAAAGATCATGCCGGGCTGTTCTCCCCACCTGCCCCTCTGCATAAATTTTCCCATCCTTGCCTCAGATAGAGGCTTTTGATCCCGTCTTCTTTTGCTTATAGCTCTTTTGCTTATCCTGGCAAGATCAAAGCATCTGCTCCTGTTGATCCTTTTTCTTCTCTCATATCGATTTTAGTATATGTGCTCGTCTTGCCTGCTGCCGGGATTGCGCGATTCAATGGTATAGGCATTAATTCACGCCAACGGCCTTGTCAGGTGAGTCATTTCCCTGGGCGGTAATAAATGATGCTTTTGTTCCTTTAATATTTTTAGCGCGTGGAAAATTGCCCTCTATCAAATGCCAAAGATCTTTATATATTCCATCCAATCTACGGTTTTAAGTTTTGATATATAGAGAAATTATTGCTTTGAGCTGATGCTGCATCCAGGGCTGGTCAAATCGTTAAAAGTAGATCAAGGAAGAGGTTTTCCTAAAAGCAGGCTGCTGCTATGAAGCGAAGCACATCCGATGGCTTCACTGCACAGAAGCCACAAGTCCGGTCGTCATCAAGATGCCAGAAATGGCAATGGATTTAAGAAGAGCCGCCCTATTATTGGATGGAGATGAGCAAAATGGTCAGAGTCTTGGTGCCCCTGGCAGAGGGCTTTGAGGAGATCGAGGCAATCAGCGTCATAGACATCCTGAGGCGGGCGGATATCGAGGTGGTCACGGCTGGACTGACGGAAGGGATGGCAGAGGGCTCACATAAGGTCAAGGTTCTTCCCGACACCAGCCTGGAGCGGATAGACTGGCAGGATTTCGATGCCTTGGTTCTGCCGGGCGGGGCACCTGGATTCGTCAACCTGGGAAATGACCAGCGCATTCTGGACATGGCAAAAGAGATGGATCGGGCCGGAAGATGCGTCGCCGCCATATGCGCTGCTCCATCAGTGCTGATCAAGGCCGGGGTCTTGCAGGGCCGCAGGGCTACGATCAGCCCCTCCGGCGCAGCCCAGGTTAAGGCCTGTGCCGACTTTAAGGAGGATCGAGTGGTGGTGGACAGGAATCTTGTCACCAGCCGCGCCCCAGGCACAGCCCTGGAGTTTGCCCTAAGGCTGGTGGAGCAGCTTGCCGGCCGGGAGAAGATGGAGCAGATCAAAGCCCAGACCATGGCGGCATGCTAGAGGCAGGGCGGGATATGCCTTGCTCGCCTTTGCATCCCATCTGCCCCGATTCGGCTTAGCTCCTTAGGGCTGGAAAAATTGGCCATATGAATGCGGAAAGGAAATGCTTATAACCGTTTGCATCAGTTGACCTGACCAGGTGAACTCTAATGAAATGCGCTCTGTGTCTTGTGGAGAAGGAGACCGTCCCGGTCAAGCTCAATCTGGCTACAATCCACGGTCCCAAGGACGAAATATTCAATATCTGCAAAGAGTGTCTGGACCTGGCACATCAGGCATACCTGGATAAGGATTTCCTGGCCGCCAAGGCCGGGACCGGTGCTGCGCCCCATGACGCGCACGGAGCGCATCACTGATCTGAGATCCATTCTCTCATGAAATCCGTACTGGATGAGGAGAAGGCAAGGGCACTCTTCTCTTCCTGCCAAAAGGAATGCGATGTGCTCATCTCCCTACTCCGGATGGTCATTCCCAACTGGGACGAGGTGGAGTACGTCCTGGAAGGCAGGCCTCGTATAGGCACAGAGGGCTGGCATGCCATTTATGATCTCTTCTGTCGATTTAATGAATCCCATCCGGGAGAGAGCATATTTCCGGGCGGGCTGTGGCTGTCGATGGGATTTATCAAGGATGTGCAATTGGGCCCCTGGCAGGTGGACTG
>JAGOLL010000046.1 GCA_017994055.1 Methanothrix sp. | reverse complement strand
ATCCCACATAAATCACAATGTCCACATCTGCCCACTTGGACAGGGTCTGCTGCATAACCGTCTTTCCGGTGCCGAAGCCTCCGGGAATGGCTGCCGTTCCGCCCTTGGCCAGGGAGAAGAATCCGTCAACTACCCTCTGTCCTGTTCTGAGGGGGATGGTCGGTGCCAGCTTCTCGGTAACGGGTCGAGCCTGTCTTACCGGCCACTTATGCATCATGGTCAGTTCAGTGCCGTCCTCCAAGACGCAGACAGTCTCATCTACAGTGAAGTTTCCTCCGTGGATCTCCTTAATGGCGCCGCCCTTCATCTTGGGTGGGACCATGATCTTGTGATTGATGAGCAGCTGCTCTTGAACCTCACCGAAGGCCTGGCCTGGCTTAAGCACATCGCCCTTCTTGGCGGTTGGCTTGAACTCCCACTTCTTCTTGTGGTCGATGCCGTCAACGAATAGGCCTCGGCTGATGAAATCTCCCGACATCTCTGCCAGCTTGGGCAGCGGCCTCTGAATGCCGTCGTAAATTTGGGTCAGAATGCCTGGACCCAGTTGTGCCACGAGTGGAGCTCCCGTCTCCTTGACGGGCTCGCCGGGCCTAACACCGCCCGTATCCTCGTATACCTGAATGATATGTTTATTGCCGGAAACGCCGATGACTTCGCTCATCAGGCCTTCCTCGCCGACCAGGACCAGGTCGTACATGGAAGCCTTCAGGCCTGTGGCCTGAACCAGTGGTCCGGCGACTCGCTTTACTTTCCCTACTTCCATAAATCAACACCTATTGCCCTTTTAATCTTCTCTCTCATCTCTGTGCTCTGCTCGGTTCCGATAGAAATAACGGTAGGCTTGATGGACTCGGAGAGCTGCTCCTGGAGCCTCTTGGGCAGCTTGTTGTAATCCGATTGCTTCAATACCAGGATGCCCACATTGGAATCTGCCATTACCTCGCCGATCTTAGAAACCATCTGCTCTTCGGTGTCGGCGGCATAGGATTTCTTGATACCTGCCAGATTGAACCCGAGGACGCTCTGGCTACCTCCCACAAAAGCAATCTCCATTTAGGCCACCACCACTTGCTCCTCTACGAGTTCGGCAGGAAGTCCGGCTTCCTTTCCTCTCACAATCTTCCTGATATTGGAGACCTCAGTCTCTTTGCTCACCATATATCCGAGCACAGGCAGGATGGATAGCGGATGATAGTTTGAGAGAGCCCATGCATATCGGATGAGATACGCTTTCAGCCTGGCCTCAACTCTGCTAATCGCATCGAGATCAGGCGATGCGATATCGGATATGGAAGACCAGAATGGATAACCCTCCAGACCGCGAAGAAACTCGCCGAAAGACTGGCCGGCCATGCGGCTCAGCTCGTCATGCAGCTTTCCTCCGGGAATAAGGTTCTCCTGAATGATGGCTGCATCAACGCCCGCTTTGTTCATCCGGAAGAGGGTAATCAGGTTCTTTATATCGATCTCCCTTCGGACGTATTTGAGCAGAAGGCCACCGCCTACAGATAATGTGCCGCCAACAGCCCGCTCCATTCTGAAGTAATAGAGCTTATCCAGAGCGTTCTCCAGCGATGCCAAATTATTGCCGTCGTATTGCGCCAGCGCGCTGGCATAATCGGTTCCATCAAAGGCCGATATGATATCGTTAATCGAATCCTTCTTGGCCAGCTCTTCCAGATGTTCCGGAGATAGCTCGCCTGCTGGCACGAGGTACTTGGTTATATCCGTGTCAGCCGCCCCATAGAACTTGCCGCGCAGGATGGTCTTGATATTCCATACGTCCCAGCGCCGGAGATACTCCAGAATAAGGAATGAGGGCTCATCTATAGAGACCTCCTCCAGCTTCCTGAAGGTCTTTGCCATATTGGCAAATGTGGCATGCTCTATAAGCTCCACGCCGGAGTAATCCTTGGAGAGCGCGTCGATCTCATCCTTGTACTGGGTCTCTTCCAGATATCTGGCGATCTCTGAGATTTCCATGCTCATCATCCTGGGATACATCTCCGCGGGGATGAGCTTGGTCTTCATCGCCCGGACTCTGCCCGTGATGTAAGCGTACTTCACCGGTAAACCGAACTTCGGCAAACGTAGTACAGGCATCGTCCTCACCCGAATAATATCCTGGAAACCTCTTTCATGCGGCTACTAAAGACCTCACGCGCAAGAGTTTCGTAGGTTAAATCGTAACGCAGAGCTCCATCACTGCTCTCAACCACAGCGCCGCCGATGATGTCCAGGTTCCCGCCGTAATTTGAGGCGAGAGAGGAGATGAAGGCCTCGTCTCTTTTGTTGGAGAAGACCTTCATCGCCTTGAGATCATAAGGCCCGAGCAGCTTTGTGAGCATGGCCTCGTTATCCTTCTTGGGAAGGTTTTCCAGCTTTCCCAGAAGTTTTATTCTGGCCTGCTCCAAGAGATCTTTGTGAACATTCAGCTCCGCTCTCTTTACCTCGAGATTGGCGCTGGAGATCTCCCTGCGCTCTATAGCCTCAACGGTGTGTCCGACCTCTGCTTCCTTTCTGGACTTTATATCTGCGGCACGTTCCCTAGCTTCATTGAGTATCCTTGCAACCTCTTGGTCTGTCTCACCGACTATCTGAGCGACCTTGTCCTTGCTGGTTGCCAGGACTGCCTCAACCACTGCATCTAGTGCCATTGCCTCTCACCTTGGTAATGGCCGGCTTAAGGTGTCACGATTCCAGCGAAGGGTGTCCAGGCGAACATCAGAATCAGCGATACTGCAAGGCCGAAGATGATCAGAGTCTCGGGCAGAAGCATGAGGAAGAGACCCTTACCCAGGAATCCAGGCTCCTCAGCCACGACGCCCACCACAGCAGCGCCGATACCCTGCTCACCAACACCGGCACCAATGCCTGCCAATCCGGTAGCCAGGCCAGCGCCAACAGCCAACAATCCATACAATGTTCCCGCATCTGCTACAACTGCCATTTTCCTCAATCCTCCTTTATATGAATATCACATACTGTACTTGATTTCTCATTGCGAACTGACATGTTCATGCTTTCAGGAACCTCCGGACATGTCCGAAGGGACTGTACTCCACTCCACCGCCATGAGCGCTGTAGAACTTGGTGAACATCTCCACATAATGCAACCTGAGAGGATGCATGAAGGGAGAGAGTATTCCCAGCAATAGGTTGATGAAGTGAACTGCTACCAGGATCACTATGCCTACAATGATAGCAAGCGTAGAGAACTCTGCGCTGTTATGCGCTCCGCCGCTTAGCATAGGCATTATGACATAGAATGCCAGCTGGTTGGCGGCATAGGCAAGACCCACCGACGCCAGGCCGATGGCCAGCAACCTCAGGTAGGATATCAAATTGCTGATATATGATGGTACATGGGCCAGACCCATGGGGCCCTCCGGACCCATGACCAGCATCACTACAGATATGACTACCACGATTATTCCCAGATAGGTCAGAATCGACTGTCCCATGACCAATCCAAGCAGAGCTATGGAAAAGAATACCTGGAAGAGCATCACAGGAAGGCGCTCGAAATAAGCATGCTTTTTCTCTCCGTAGTTCAGCTCTGTCTTTATGCCGCATATGGAGCCCACAGAACAATGAACCACGCCGATAAACAAGCTTACACCTATCAAAAGCAGAACCGCGTTAGTAGCCAGTCTGTACAATGGGAAAACGCCCAACGGCCCCAGCCTGCCCAGAGATCCAAAGACGCCTTCGCCGAAGAAGAGGCCAGCTTCCTGCAGAGCCACCATCTCATGGTGACTTAGCATTCCTATAGCATAATTCCACAGGCCTAATGGCCCGAAAATCTCGCCGTAGAATATGCCAAATATAACTGCCCACACGCCTCCGATCATGACCACATTGATCAATTGCTGCCAGCCTGGCGTTCTGAACTTCTTCTTAAGGCCGAGCAGGATAAGAAGAATCATAATGCCATAGCCGACATCTCCCAGGATCATGCCGAACATGATGGGGAAGAATACGAATATCAGCAACGACGGATCGAATTCTTTGTACTCGGGAATGGCGAAGAGCCTGGTGATCAGCTCATAGGGCTTTACCACGCCTGGATTATCCATCTGGCTTGGAATGTCCTCGCCCTTCTCTACCAACTCTTGTGCCTCTTTGTCCGCGATCAAAGAGACCTCTAGCTTGCCGCCTGCGGCACCCTCCAGCTCGCTCTTGAGCCTGCTGAATTGATCCGATGGAACATAACCGTCGATGACAAAGGCATTTTCAGTTACAGCGAAACGCAATGGTGCCTCCGTCTTCTGGGTCTGCATGGACAGATACTCATCTGTCGCAAGCATCAGATCTTCATTCTGCTTCTTGATGTCAGCCAGCTTCTTTAAAAGCGGCGTTTTCTCCGCTTCCAGCGACTTTATGCTGCCCTCCAGGGAAGCAATAGCCGAGTCCACATTTCCTTCCAACTTGGGCACGGATGTCTCAGAGAATCCATGCTCTGAAAGGACGGCGGATACCTCGCTGGCCTTTTCTGCAGGCACAAAAACTGCCACTTGAGTTGCATTCTTGGCGCTCCCGGTATAGATCTCGTTAACCGGTGATACTCTCGCTACATCGGCATCAACGGGCGAGGCCACTGTGCCCACGAAGGTCGCCAGAGAATCATAACCATGGTAAGATTCCAGAGGCAACGGCAGAACAGCCAATGGTGTCAGGGATCTGATCGTATCCTGCTTGGACTTAACCTCTGCTTCAATGGCGGTGATGCGCTCATAAGTAGCGATAACATCTGCTCCGACATTATTGAGAAGGTTGTCCATCTCCGAGAGGATCTGGCTCTCAGGGAAGGTCTTATCCGGTGCCTTGTTCTTCAGATCAAGATATCTGGTAATTGATCTGAGCTTGATGAGATCCTCGGAGTATTCCTTGGATTTGCCGATCGACTTGCCAATCTCAAATTCCGGCTGGTTGCCGTTATAATTGACAATATGAAGCAAGCGCAACTCATGCAGCTTCTCTACAACTGGAGATATTACATCCTTTGACCCGGCGACAACTACACGACTCATATTAACGGGTCTAAGCATGCAGCAACCCCATAAACTCCTTTAATAAATATTCAACTGCTTTGTCCAGCTTGGCATTGGCGCTGCCGCTCAAAGAGCTGACGTTCTTCTCTCCGCTGCTAACGATAGAAGCTTTCTTCGTCTTAACATCGCTCTCAGCTTTTGCAACGCTCTTGTCAAAGTAGTCCTGTGCTTCAATCTCGGCGGATTTGACGAGGTTTGCAGCTTCGGTAGTGGCAGCGGCTATCTTTTGCTCCTTCTCCTCCAAAGCCCGCTGGACTGCAGCTTTGGCTTCAGCCTCTGCCGATTTGATTTTCGATAAGATATCGTCTCTAGCCATCTGATCCCTCTACATGTTCCCTCACTACACCTCTTCTGATTTTCAAACAGCGCTACATCACTGTTGGCTTGTGATAAACGCTTCCATCCATCCTCATCTACCAATATAAACTCTTCGGTTTTGATTTGGAGATGGGAAAAGGCCTCTGCCTCCCCCTCAATATTCCCAATATTTTAATGCTGTATCCAGCTCTTTGTGGTCTTTTGCTTATTCCTGGAGAGGAATATGTCTCATCCAGGCCTCGGTTGCCCGGATCAGTGCCCTGGCACCGGCGGTGGTCCCCTCCTGATGGCCATGCACCCCGCCGCCGGCCTGAACTATTCAGTCCAGCCGTAGCAGTCCAGGTTTACGTGCACTTTAGAGAGATATATTACTCTGAGGCAAAGGGAAAGACCATCTTGTAGTTGTGCCATTTTTCCTTCAAGGCATCGCGGGAAAGGTCGTTTTCCTTTCTCTACCCGGTAATCTTTTCCATATAACTCCTTTTTGCAAGATAAAAAAAAAAACGGCAGTTAGAAGTTTGAAATGGCATTTCCACAGTCCGGGGAAACATATTTATTATCCGAGGAAAACTTGCAGACTGCGAAAAATATCAGGAGAATCTTATGGGCGAAGGGATAAATGATCACACCCGATTTATCGTTGACCTGAGGCGCCACATGTGGATGGACGGCATCGAGGTGGAATTGCGGCGGCTCATCTGGCAGATTGCCGTGGTCGGCAAATACATCTCTGCAAAGATCCACGAATCCAACCGAAAGCTTGCCGGCTTCAGGAATGTTTACGGCGAGGATCAGTTGGCTCTGGACCGCATCTCCGATGAAATATTAAAGAATATGCTCCGAAACTCCGGATTTGTTCGCGAGTATGCCTCTGAGGAGCTCGATGATATCGTAACCATCGGCCAGGGTCAGGAGAAATATATTGTTACCGCAGATCCTGTGGACGGCTCATCCCTTGTCGATACCAATCTGGCCATTGGAACGATCATCGGCATCCACAAGAATTCGATATTCGATTGCGGGCGAAGTTCAATGGTCGCCGCACTCTACATCACTTATGGCCCTCTCATCACCATGATTTATTCGGCAGGAAAGGGGGTGCATGAGTTTGTTTTGGATCGCGAGGGAGAGTATGTCCTTTCTGAGGAGAATATAAGGCTCAATGAGAATGGATCGATCTTTTCTCCCGGCGGCCTGCGCCGGGACTGGACGGAGGGACATCGGAGGTATATCGATCGCCTGGAGGGAGAGGGCTACAAGCTGCGCTACAGTGGCGGCTTTGTTCCCGACATCAATCAGGTGATAATCAAGCGAGGAGGGGTATTCACCTATCCGGCACTGAAGAAATCTCCCCAGGGCAAGCTGAGGCTGCTGTTTGAGCTTCAGCCCATGGCCTTTATTGTAGAGCAGGCCGGCGGCAGGGCTACTGATGGAAAAGATGAAATTCTCGATATCAAAGTGACTTCAGTTAATCAACGCTCGCCCATCTATATCGGCTCCAGGGCGGAAGTAACCATGGCAGGGGAATTCCTGTCCCAATAAATATCACTCAAGGGGGAAGCAATGATCTACCAGAATGAAGATCAGCTAAGAAAAGGATGCGCGTCCATTATCGCCTTCGATGGCGGGGATGTTCTCATCTTGGATCAGGCCAGTTTTCAGGAGAAGTTGATAGATGATCTAATCTACACCGTTGTTTTTAGTTCTGACCCTGCCGCGCAAGGAGCTGCAGCTCATCTCATTCGCCGGGGATCGGCCAAGTTGGGAATCTTATCTGGGTCAATTCAATCCCTTTACCAGGCCATGGGCCGAAAAGATATCTCTGGATTTACCGTTCCAGCGATCAACATCCGCGGGATCACCTACCATGTGGCTCAGGCGGTATTTCGTGCTGCAATCAAAGGAAATGTGGGACCGGTTATCTTTGAGATCGCCCGTTCGGAGATAGGCTATACCAGACAGAGGCCGCAGGAATATGCTTGCGCCGTTTTGGCGGCGGCAGTAAAATCCGGCTGGAAGGGGCCCGTTTTTTTGCAGGGGGATCATTTCCAGATAAATGCCAAAAAATACGCAGCCGATGCGAAAAAGGAGATGGAAGAGGTTAAGGACTTGATTCGGGAAGCCATCCAGTTTGGCTTTTACAATATCGATATCGATACTTCCACCTTGGTCGATCTATCCCAGACGGCCATCAAAGATCAGCAGAAAAGGAACTTCGCCCTTGCCGCTGAGCTGACTGCCCTGATTCGAGATCTTGAGCCGGAAGGCATCACTGTGTCCGTGGGCGGCGAAATCGGCGAGGTCGGGGGCAAGAACAGCACCGTGGAAGAATTGCAGGCCTATATGGACGGCTATCTGGAAGAGCTCCAAAAACGTGGCTGCAACAAGGGAATCAGCAAGATCAGCGTGCAGACGGGAACCACCCATGGGGGCGTGCCTCTGGCGGACGGCACAGTGGCCAAGGTCAAAATCGATTTCGATGTGCTGGCTAAGCTGTCGGAGATGGCCCGCCAGAGGTACGGTCTGGCCGGAGCGGTTCAGCACGGCGCCTCCACCCTTCCCGATGAGGCTTTTGACCGCTTTCCCGCCACAGGAACGGCAGAGATTCATCTGGCTACGGGCTTTCAGAACATGATCTATGACAGCAAGGGCTTCCCAGCTCCCCTGAGGGCAAGGATATATGACCATCTCAAGGCCGAATTGAGAGGGGAATGGAAAGAAAAGGACACCGAGGAGCAGTTCATCTACAAAACCCGCAAGAAGGGCTTCGGGCCTTTCAAGCTGGAGCTCTGGAACCTGCCGGCAGATGTTCTGGATGAGATTTGTGCCGAGCTGGAAGGAAAATTCGCCTTTTTATTCGACAAGCTCAAAGTCAACGGCACCAGGGCGGTCCTGGATCAATTCGTCAAATCGGTTGATGTGCCTATGAAAACTCCCCTGGGCCTGAAAGGCTGAGGCAATTGAAAGAGAAGAGATGAAGAAAGCGGCTGCAATGAAAAAAATATGAAATTTCAAAGCCTTCTCAGCCGCTTTCTTTTATAGATGTCGTGAGAGCCGGTTCCCGGTAAAGTCTAATTCTTTTCCGCCTGCAAGATCTGCTATCCTGAGCGCCAGGAGGAGGTGAAAGCAAAGCGTTTTTTTTGCCGGCCGCATTGAGGAGGGAAAAGCAGCCAAGGGACCGAAAACGCCATAATAGATAACATAGTTTATAGATAACAATGATAAATCTGCAATATTGATCGGAGAGCCTAGGATGGGATTGAGATGACCAAGATTACTATAAGCCTCATAAAGGCCGATGTGGGCGGCTTTCCCGGCCACTCGGCGGTGCATCCTGCATTGATCGAGACCGCAGAGAAGAAGCTGGAGGAGGCCAAGAGGTCCGGCGCTCTGACCGACTTCAGGGTGCTCTCCTGCGGCGACGACCTGGAACTGCTCATGAGCCACAAGCAGGGCTGCGACAGTGGAGAGGTGCACGCCCTGGCCTGGGAGACCTTTGAAGAAGCCACAGAGAAGGCCAAGAAGCTCAAGCTCTATGGAGCAGGGCAAGATCTCTTGGCCGATGCTTTCTGCGGCAACATCCGGGGCATGGGACCGGGGGTGGCGGAGATGGAAATAGAGGAGCGAACGGCCGAGCCGGTAGTGGCTTTCATGATGGACAAGACCGAGCCGGGAGCCTTCAATCTTCCCATATTCAGAATGTTCGCCGATCCCTTCAACACCGCCGGACTGGTGATCGATCCCTCCTTCCATCACGGCTTTTCCTTTGAGGTCTGGGATATCCAGGAGCACAAGAAGGTCTTCATGGACTCTCCGGCAGAGATGTATGACCTTCTGGCCCTCATCGGAGCCAAAAGCCGCTATGTGATCAAGAGGGTCTTCTGCAAGCCCGGCAGCAAGATCTCCGAGCATGAGCCGGTGGCAGCGGTCAGCACAGAGAAGCTCTTTCATACCGCCGGGAAATATGTGGGAAAGGACGATCCTGTGGCCCTGGTGCGCTGCCAGTCCGGACTGCCCGCGCTGGGTGAGGTGCTGGAGCCCTTCGCCCTGGGACATCTGGTATCAGGCTGGATGCGGGGAAGCCATAACGGCCCCCTCATGCCCTGCTCCTTTGAGACAGCGCATCCCACCAGGTTCGACGGCCCGCCCCGGGTCATCGCCGCCGGATTCCAGATGGCCTACGGAAGCTTCGTGGGGCCGGCAGATCTCTTCAAGGATGTGGCCTTCGATCGGGCCAGGCAGAGATGCTTGAGGATCACAGACTACATGAGGGCGCACGGCCACTTCGAGCCCCAGAGGCTGCCTATGGAGGACATGGAGTACACCACCCTGCCTCATGTCATGAAAACTCTAGGCGACAGGTTTGTGAAGGCGGAATAGCTGCTATCCATTCTTCTTTTCTTTGCTCTTCCTGCCCTCAGCTTTTATAGTTTCAAATGCAATACCGATAAGAGGTCCTTAAGGGAAGTGGATACTGAAAATGCAGAAGAGCCAGGCAGAGATTATTGAAGAGGCAGAGGAAGCCAAAACAACTCAAACGCAGACTGAAAGAGATTCTGCACCCACCAGGCCCAAGATGCGCCGCCGCTTGAAGGTCGCCCATCCCGAGCGCTGCATTGGCTGTTTAGGCTGCATGTTCGCTTGCAGCCGCACCCGCACCGGCACCGTCTCCCTGGACAGCAGCGCCATCAAGGTCCGGACCCAGGGTGGCATTGAGGGAGACTATCGGGTGGTGGTCTGCCGGGCCTGCCGCGATCCTCCCTGCGCCAGGGCCTGTCCCACCGGCGCTCTGGAGAAGAAGGCGGACGGAAAGGTGGTATTTCACAAGGATCTCTGCACCGGCTGTGGAAGCTGCGAAAAGGCCTGCTTGGTGGGGGCCATTGCCTTTGGCAAGGAGAAGATGCCTATAAAATGTATTCACTGCGGGGCCTGCGTGGAGTTCTGCCCCCATGGAGTCCTGGAGATAGAAGAGATTCCTGTGGAGGGAGACTAAAAATGCTGCGAAAGGTTCTCTACATAGATCTCAGCCGCCAGGAGTCCTGGGTGGAGGAGAGACAGGAGCTCTTCCAGAGCTGGATGGGCGGGACTGGCGTGGGAATCCGGCTGCTGCAGGAGGAATGCCCGCCCGGTACGAATCCGCTCTCGCCTGAGGCCCCGATAATCCTGTCCATTGGCCCCTTGAACGGCGTCTTTCCCGTGGCCACCAAGACCGCGGCCACATTCAAGTCCCCCCTGACGGGAAACCTGGGCGAGTCCTACGCCGGTGGCAGGCTCTCACTGGCTCTTCGCTTCGCCGGACACGAGGCATTGGTCATAAGAGGGCGAGCCGAGCGGCCTTCCTACATCTCCATAAACGACCAGGAGGTGAGGATCAAGGATGCCACATCCATCTGGGGTGTGGATGCCCAGACCACAGGCATAATCCTGCGCGATCGCGAACCAGGAGTGGGCCGGCGCAGCATCATCCGCATCGGCCCGGCTGGCGAAGCAGCTGTCCGGTTCGCCTGCGTCATGGTGGACACCTACCGTCACTTCGGGCGGCTGGGGCTGGGAGCAGTCTTCGGCTCCAAGAACCTCAAGGCTCTGGTTGTCGCAGGGACGGAGCATGTAGATGTTCCCGATATCAAGCGCTACAAAGAGGTCTACAATAGGCTCTACAAGACGGCGGTCCAGACCGAGGTGATGGAGAAGTATCATGACATAGGCACCTCGGTGAACATCAACGTCCTCAACTGGCTTCGTGGCCTGCCCACCAAGAACTTCCTTCTCTCCAGCTTCCCTGAAGGAGAGAAGATCAGCGGAGAGGCTTTTGCGGATAAGCATCTCCTCCGCCGGTTCTCCTGTGCTGGCTGTCCCATAGGCTGCGTGCATATCGCTGCTCTGAAGACCGCCTTCTCCGAGCACCATGAATTCGAGGTAAGACGGGTCTCCTACGACTATGAGCCTATCTACTCCCTGGGCTCCAACCTGGGGGTGAAGACGGCAGAAGGAATCTTGCAGCTCATAGATGTCTGCGAGAGGCTGGGGCTGGATGTCATGTCCGCCGGAGTGGTTCTATCCTGGGCTACGGAAGCCCTGGAGAAGAAGCTGATTACGGAAAAGGAGACCATGGGCGTGCCCCTGCAATGGAACGAAGTGGAGGGCTATGCGGGAGCTCTAGATCTCATGGTCCGAGCCCCCAATGAGTTCTATGCCTCCCTGGCCAGAGGGGCGGAATATGCGGCAAAGAAGTACGGCGGCCTGGAGTACGCCATGACCCTGGGGGGAAACGAGGTCTCGGGCTACCATACCGGCCCCGCCTCCATCGTGGGCCAGCTTGTTGGGGTTCGCCACTCCCATCTGGACAACGCCGGCTACGGCATAGACCAGAAGGCCATCAAGAAGCCCCTGAGCCCGGAGACTATGGTCGATGAGATCATAAAGGAGGACAACTCCCGGGGAGTATTCAACTCCCTGGTGGGCTGCCTCTTTGCCCGCGGCGTCTACAGCGAGGAGAATATCATAGATTCGCTGGGTGCGGTGGGGATAGTCAAGAGCAAGGACGACCTGCAGGATCTGGGGAGGAGGATCTTTGAGGAGAAATATAAGTTCAAGGTCCAGGAGGGCTTCGACCTCTCCGCCGCCCGGGTGCCCCGCCGGTTCTATGAGACGGTCTCTGCCGCGGGTATGGTGACAGAGGAGAGCATTGTGGAGATGGTTAAGATTTACAGGGAGAAGAGAGGGTGGAGCTAATCCACTAATCCTCGTCATCCAGTTCTCTGGTCTTTTTCCTTCTCTGGGACTGCCTGGGCGGCTTTTTGGCTGAAGCTGTCCCTCTTTCTCTCTCCCCACTTTCATCCGCCTCAAGATCCACCTTCTTCTCCCTCTTTCTTCCCTTTATCATACCCCGGCTCTCCATCCTCTCCTTGATCATCCTCCGGACCTCATCTGCTCCCACGGAGAAGACCTCGCCGATCAGCTCCATTGCCGCATCCAGCTCTCTGCCCAGCATGGGATCTGAGCTGCTGCCCCGGCCTGCCAGAAGGCAGAGCCGGTCCAGGGGCCTGTCCACCAGCTCAGAGGAGTACCTTTGCGGCTCCTCCTTGAAGATTCGCAGCATGGAGAAGATGTAAGGATAGATTGCAGTCTCGGGATTGATGCGGTAGAAGGTATTGGTCTTCTTCTTGGCCTCGCTCCGGGGCGAGGGCAGGATGCGCCTCTCCACGAAGACTATCTGCAGCCTCTCCAGCTTGTCCAGCTTGTTGATCAGAGTGGTCTGGTTCCAGAAGGGCCCTCCCCCTGTGGGCCCCATCTCCCGCCAGATCTGGTTGAGCTGGACATAGCCCCCTCTGCGTCGCAGGTAGATCAATATAGAGGCCAGAGGGGCCTGATCGCGCTGGAGGGCAGAGTAGCGGGCGAACTCATCCAACATGGATGATAACTGCTATGTGCAACTCTAAAGCATTTGTGGTTTCTTTACAAAGCCTTTTAAGCCTTAGCTGCCCTCGACGGAAGGGATATATGATGCAAGCCATAATTCTCGCCGCCGGGGAGGGCAGCCGCATGAGGCCTCTGACCGCCTCCCGGCCCAAGGTCATGCTGCCCGTGGCCGGCAAGCCTCTTTTAGAGCATATCATCCTGCAAGCCCGCGCCGCCGGGGCAGATAGAATTGTCCTGGTGGTGGGATACTGCGGCGAGGCGGTGCGCTCTTACTTCGGCGACGGCAGCCGGCTGGATCTGCAGATAGAATATGCCGTTCAGGACAGGCAGCTTGGCACCGGCCACGCCCTCCTGGCTGCCCAGGATCTGGCGGAGAGCTCTTTTTTGGTCTTAAACGGCGACGTGCTTCCCGATGGGCCGTCCCTGCTTGCTCTGGCCAGCCGCAGGCCAGCCGTCTCCGCCATCCCGGTAAAGGACCCCAGCCGCTATGGAGTCTTCGTCGGCGATCGAGGCCGGCTCAAGTCGGTGGTGGAGAAGAGCGACAGCCCCCCCACCAATCTGGCCAATGCCGGTATCTATCATTTTGGCACAAGCATATTCGATGCCCTGCGGGCTATACCGCTATCGGAGCGGGGAGAATATGAGCTGACCGATGCACTCAACCAGTTGGCAGGAAGAGAGAGCATAGCGATAGTGGAGCTCTCCCGCTGGATGGAGATAGGTCGGCCCTGGGATATCCTGGCCGCCGACGAGGTTTTGCTGAAGGATCAGGTCGGCCAAATTCTCGGCGAAGTTGAGAGCGGAGCCACCCTCAAGGGAGCCGTATCCCTGGGCAAGGGCAGCATCATCCGCTCCGGAGCCTATATTCAGGGGCCGGTCCTGATAGGAGAGGATTGCGACATCGGCCCCAACTGTTTTATCCGGCCCACCACCTGCATCGGCGACAGGGTGAGGATCGGAAACGCCGTGGAGGTCAAAAACAGCGCCATCATGAACGAAAGCAAGATCGGCCATCTCTCCTATGTTGGCGACAGCGTCATCGGAGTGGGCTGCAACTTCGGGGCGGGAACGATATGCTCCAATCTGCGCCACGATGGCAAGAGCATCAGATCCTATGTCAAGGGAGAGAGGGTAGACAGCGGCAGGCGCAAGCTGGGAGTGATAATGGGGGACGATGTCATGACCGGCATCAATACCAGCATCTATCCCGGCACGGTTATAGAGCCCGGCTTCCGGGGCACTCCGGCGGCAGTTCTCAAAAAGCTGGTCGGCGCCAGCCAGCCGACAGAAAAATAAAAAGCCTTTTCAAGGCAGAGATCGATTGGCCAAGAGAAAGATGAGATCAAATATAAAGGTTCAAGGTTAGCAGGAGATCCTGATGAGAGATTTTATTCCCATAGCCAGGCCCATAATCGGCCAGGAAGAGATAAAGGCGGTAGAAGAGGTGCTGAAATCGGGAATGCTGGCCCAGGGAGAAGCGGTAAAAAGGTTCGAAGAAGAGTTTGCCGCATATCTGGGAGTCAAGAACGCCGTAGCGGTGAATAACGGCACCGTTGCCCTGGATCTGGCCATAAAAGCCCTGGGGCTGGAACCGGGATCGGAGATCATAACCCCCGCCTTCACCTTCATCGCCACAGCCAATTGCGCTCTATATCAGGGCTTGCGACCTGTCTTTGCCGATGTTGATGAGAGGACATTCAATATCGATCCAGATGACCTGCAGGAGAGGATCACCCCCCGGACCAAAGCGGTGATAGGAGTCCACCTCTACGGCCAGCCTTTCCCGCTTTCCGCGGTTCAGGAGATCTGCCAGGACAAAAATATCGCTCTGGTGGAGGACTGTGCCCAGGCTCATGGGGCGGAATGGAAGGGAAAGAAGGTGGGCTCATTCGGAACAGGCTGCTTCTCCTTTTATCCCACCAAGAATATGACCACGGGAGAGGGGGGCATGATCACCACCAATGATGATGCTCTGGCGGCGCGGCTACGCCTCCTGAGAAGCCACGGTGACTCCGGCAAGTACAACCACATCACTCTGGGCTACAACTACAGGATGATGAACCTGCAGGGCGCTCTGGGCCTGGTGCAGCTCAGGCGGCTGGAGGAGTTTACAGCCAGAAGAATCGCCAATGCCAGGTTTTTAAATGAAAACATCAGGCTCAAGGGCATAAGTATGCCTTTTTGCATGGACGGCGTCAGGCATGTCTATCATCAATATGTGGTGCGGGTGGAAGATGAGCTGCATGCTTCTCGGGAGAGGCTGATGGAGTACCTGCAGGCCAAGAGCATAGGCAGCGCGGTTCACTATCCCAAAGCAGTCTATGAGCAGCCCTTCTATAGGGATCTGGGCTACACCGATGTCTCCTGTCCCGTGGCCGAGGATGTCTCCCGACGGGTGTTGAGCCTTCCCGTGCATCCCTCACTTACGGCAGAGGACCTGCAGTACATAGCGGAAATCATGAATTCTTTTGAGGCCTGAATATGGACGTGGGAGTAATTGGCGTAGGAGCCATGGGGCGGAACCATGTGCGGGTTTACTCCGAGCTGAAGGGAGTGGACACGGTTTATGTCTATGATCCCCTGCCGGAAAATGCGGCAAGAGCTGGGGAGTATGCCAGCATATGCGCCTCGCCGGAGGAGCTGCTGGAGAAGGTGGATGCGGTCAGCATCTGCGTTCCCACCCGATATCACTTCGAGATGGCGAAAAAGGTGATCCAGGCGGGCATAAACTGCCTTATTGAAAAGCCCATCACCCTGACTGCAGAAGAGGGCACCAGGCTTCTTCAGATCATTGAAGGCTCGAAACTGGTGGTTGGTGTGGGCCATATCGAGAGGTTCAACCCCATCGTCTCCGAGATGGCCAAGATCGCCAAGAGGCCGGCTTATGTCTCCATCAAGAGACACAATCCCACCTCCAGCCGCATCACCGATGCCTCGGTGGTGGAGGACCTCATGATCCACGATATCGATGTAGCTTTCAATGTGCTATTCAAGGGAGAGGAAGACTTTCATATTCACAGCGCCGGAAGCGCCAACTTCTGCGAGGCTCTGGCCGTATTCCCCCATTCGGTTCTGGCCATATCCGCCAGCCGCCTCTCCTCCAAGAAGTTCCGCACCTTTTATGTGGAGTCGGAGGACTTCACCGCAGAAGGCGACTTCATGACCCAGGAGGTCTACATCTACCGCAAGCCAGGCAAATATGGTGTGGAGAATGAGAGGTATCTGCAGGAGAATATCATCGAAAAGGTTTTGGTGAACAAGGTCGAGCCCCTCAAAGTTGAGCTAAAGGCATTCTTGGACTGCGTTAAAGCCAGAAAGAGCTTCCCGGTCACGCCGCAGGAGGCACTCAAGAACTTGCAGATCTGCGAGAGGATCAAAGAGAACCTGCATATCGGGGCTCCTTAGGAGAAGGGTTTGGGGAGGAAGATGAGTCAGAGCCAGGGCTACTATGCCCATCCCACAGCCATTGTGGAGAGCCAAGACATAGGCGAGGGCACAAAGATCTGGCACTTTGCCCATATCCGGTGCGGGGCAAAAATAGGCGACAGCTGCAACATAGGAAAGTCGGTCTACATCGACATCGGAGCGGAGATCGGAAATAATGTCAAGATCCAGAACTTCGTCTCCGTCTATAAAGGTGTGATCATAGAGGACGATGTGTTTGTGGGCCCATCGGCCACCTTCACCAATGATCTTTACCCCCGGGCCTTTATCTGGGATGAGGAGCACGTCTGTTCAACCCGTATCTGCAGAGGTGCCAGCATAGGAGCCAATGCCACCATCGTCTGCGGCATAACCGTGGGAGAGTATGCCATGATCGGGGCGGGAAGCGTTGTGGCTGTGGATGTGCCGCCTTTCGGCCTGGTTCTGGGCAATCCCGGCAGGCTGAGAGGATATGTCTGCCGCTGCGGAAGGAGGCTGGAGCAGGAAGAGATCCAGGAGAGCGGGCGCAATGTTTATCGCTGCAGAGCATGCGGCAAACAGGTCGAGATAAAGCCTTGAAGGTGCATGAGGCAGATGCAAATTCATGGCCCAGGATAAGGAAGGATAATAGATATGCAAAATAGCGCTGAAATCGCAGTGATCGGCCTCGGCAATGCTGGGCTGCCCCTGGCAGCGGTCATAGCCGACAGCGGCATTGCCGTCATGGGTGTGGACATCAATGAGAGCCGCTGCCTGGCCATAAACCGGGGAGACAATCCCATCGCAGAGGAGGCCGGGCTGGAGGAGCTCTTAAAGAGACATGGCGGCAGAAGCCTGCTTGCCACGCCGCGCTTCCAGGATGCGGCAGGCTGCCGGACATTCATAGTCATAGTGCCGGTGTTTGTGGATGCCAGCTACAATCCCGACTTTTCCATTATGAAGAGCGCTCTGGAGTCTTTGGGCAAGATCCTCAAGAAAGGGGATCTGGTGGTGCTGGAGACCACCTTCCCGCCCAAAACCACAGAGGATATGGCAGAGAAGCTGCTCTCCCAGTCCAGCGGCCTGTTGCCCGGCGACTATTATTTGGCCTACTCCCCGGAGAGGATAATGACCGGCTACAGCATCTCCAGGCTGAAAGAATTTCCCAAGGTGATCGGGGGCAGGGATGAGGAGAGCGGCATTGTGGCCTATCAGGTTTATAGTAGGTTCATCAAGAACCTCCATCTGGTCTCCTCGGCCCGGGTGGCGGAGATGATCAAGGTCATGGAGGGCTGCTACAGGGATGTCAATATCGCCCTGGCCAATGAGCTATTCAAGATCTGCCAGGATATGGAGGTGGACTTTTTCGAGGCCAGGGACAAGGCCAACCATCAGTTCTGCCATATTCACCTGCCCTCCACCGGTGTGGGCGGTCACTGCATTCCCGTCTACCCCTGGTTTTTAATCAAGGAGATGGAGAAGAGGGAGCACTTCAGCCACTGCCGTCTGCTCAGAGCAGGGCGGGAGATAAACGACGAGATGATAGATTACTGGGCAGAGAGAATTCTCATGCAATGCCTGAAGATAGACAAACCTCTATCCCTCATCAAGATCTGCATCAAAGGAATCACCTACCGCGCTGGAGTCAGGGAGTTCTATCACAGCCGCAACCTGGCTCTGGCGAAGCTGTTGGCAGATAAGGGGCTGGACGTCTATGTATCCGATCCACTGTTATCCGGTGAGGAGGTGGAGGGTAGAGGATTGCGATTCATAAAGCCGGAAGAGGCGGATCTGGTCTTCAATCCCTTTGCACTCTGTTTCGCATAATCGGTGATGAAAGATGAAAATTGCTTCAATAGTGGGGGCTCGTCCCAATTTCATAAAACTCTCTCCGGTGGATAAGGAGCTGCAGAAGAGGGGAATAGATCATATAATAATTCATACCGGCCAGCATTATAACTATGAGATGGATCGGGTGTTCTTCGAGGATATGGGCATACCAAGCCCTGAATACCACCTGGGCATAGGCTCGGGCAGCCACGGCTTTCAGACCGGAGAGATGCTCAAAAAGGTGGAAGAAGCTCTGACTGCGGAGAAGCCGGATGCGGTGATAGTCTATGGTGATACCAACTCCACCCTGGCAGGAGCCCTGGCTGCTGCCAAGCTGCATATAAAGTGCGCCCATATCGAAGCCGGGCTGCGGTCTTATGATAGGGATATGCCTGAGGAGATCAATAGAGTGCTGGTCGACCATTGCTCCGACCTGCTGCTCTGTCCCACAGAGACCGCAGTGGACAATTTGAAAAAGGAGGGCATAACCGAGAACGTCTACCTCACCGGCGATGTGATGGTGGATGCCCAGAGGGATTGTGAGAGAATCGCTGAGGAGAGGTCTCAGATCCTGAAGAGGCTAGGGCTAAAGGAGAAAGAGTATTTTCTGGCCACAATCCACAGGGCTTCGAACACGGATGAAAAGAACAATCTTGCCGCCATAGCCGGGGCTCTGCAAGCTCTGGATGATGTGGTCTTCCCCTGTCACCCTCGCACGGAGAAGTATCTCAAGGATTTCGGCCTCTGGCAGGAGTTGGCGGCCAGGATCAATGTGATCAAGCCGGTGGGATATCTGGACATGCTTTTTTTGGAGAAGAACGCCAAAAAGATCATCACCGACTCGGGCGGGGTGCAGAAGGAGGCCTACCTTCTGGGAGTGCCCTGCATAACCCTGAGAGATGAGACGGAATGGGTGGAGACAGTTGATGACGGCTGGAATGTTCTGGTGGGCCCGAATCGGGAGGAGATAATCGATGCTGTCAGGCGCTTCGAGCCAGATCATGAACGCCAGGATGTATTCGGGAAGGGAGAGGCCAGCGTCAGGATAGTTGAACTGGTGAAAAAGCTGGCTGAAAAATAGGTGGATCTTGAAGGTACTTTTATTAGCCAACCAGCCGGAGAGGACAACCAGGCTGCAGATGTTCCGGGGGACTTTGAAGTCCCTGGGATATGAGGTGATTGTTCCCAGCTTTGGCACCAGAAATTGGCTGAGCATTGCCGCCAAAGCCAAGAAGATAGCCAGAGAAGAAAAGCCAGATGTGGTCCATATCTTCAATGTTCCTGA
>JAGOLL010000045.1 GCA_017994055.1 Methanothrix sp. | reverse complement strand
ATGTATGAGGGCGAGAGAATCAGAAAGGACGATCTATGGGTAGAGCTGGGCGGCCCCAAGGCAGACGGATTCGAGCTGTCCCTGGCTGCCTCTATGGATGAGGTCCAGGATGGAAAGGTGACTGTCATCGGTCCCGATCTCAAGGATGTCAAGGAAGGCTCCACCATTCCCTTCGGCATGATCTTCAAGGTCGCCGGAGAGAAGATCGAGAAGGACCTGGAGTCCATCATCGAGAGGCGCAACCACGCTCTGCTCTCCTACATCTCTGGGCTCATGCACTTAAACCAGAGATATGATATCTGGATGAGAATAGGCAAGAGCCTGCAGAAGAAAGGCGTCACCTCCTGGGTAGAGATCTTCACCCCGGTCATCGAGCTGTACAAGGCCGAGATGCCATTCATCGAGAAACTGGAGATCACCATAGTCACCGACCCGGCCGCAGTTAAGGCCGAGCTGGCCAAGGCCATGGATGTCTACAAGGCCCGCGACGAGCGCGCCAAGGGACTGCACGATGAGGACGTCGATGTCTTCTACGGCTGCACCCTGTGCCAGGCCTTCGCCCCCACCAGCGCCTGCGTGGTCACACCGGACCGCCCATCCCTGTGCGGAGCCATCACCTGGTTCGACGGACGCGCTGCCGCCAAGGTGGACCCAGAGGGCCCTCAGTTCCCCATTGAGAAGGGAAGCGCAGTTGACGGCGTTGCCGGCGAGTATGAAGCCATAAATGAGATGGCCTCCAAGAGGTCCGGCGGCGAGTACAGCAGAATGCTGCTCTACACATTCTTCGATGCGCCCCATACCTCCTGTGGCTGCTTCGAGACCATCGGCTTCTATATGCCCGAGGTTGACGGCATAGGCCTCGCCGACCGCGACTTCAAGGGCGCAACCCCCAACGGTCTGCCCTTCTCCACCATGGCCGGCCAGACTGGCGGCGGCAAGCAGGTGGTAGGATTCCTGGGCATGGGCATTCTCTACTACTTCTCCCCCAAGTTCCTCCAGGCCGACGGCGGCTGGAGAAGGATCGTCTGGATGTCCAAGAACCTCAAGGAGAGAGTAAAGGCAGGCATCGATGAGGACATGATGGCCAAGATCGCCACCGAGGACGATGCCAAGGATATCGCATCCCTCAAGGCCTTCCTGCTCAAGGTCAACCACCCAGTTGTCGACGGCGTCTCCAGAAAGGTAGACGGCAAGAAGATCACCGAGGGCTGGAAGCTGGATGAGGTCTCAGACGAGATCAAGGAAGCAGTCATGGCCTATATCGAGAAGACCGGCGGCGACATCAACATTGACACCGTCAAGTCCGAGCTGGCTTTAACCGAGGGCCAGTTCATGCAGGTTGTTGAGGCTCTGCAGGAAGACGGCGTTCTCGAGTGAGCAAAAGGAAATCAAAGAGGGTGAAAAAACTATGCAGCTTAAACTCAAGAAGAAGGAAGCAGCTCCAGCCGCGGCTCCAGCAGCCGCGCCTGCAGCAGGCGCAGCAGCACCAGCTTTCGCCGCATCCGGCAGCGCCGGCGGCATAAAGCTGATTTTAAAGGACGCCAAGATCAGCATAGACAAGGTGGTTCTCGCCAAGTAGAGCTCCACCTTTTTTCTCCCTTTTTTCTTTGGGAGAAAGGGCGGACTATTGGAAGGCGAGGCATACCAGTTCTGGTTTCAAAGTGAGGGAGATAACTATGCAGCTCAAGCTCAAGAAGAAGGAAGCAGCTCCGGCCGCAGCCGCACCAGCGGCAGCAGGCGCAGCAGCACCGGCTTTCACTATG
Source organism: Methanothrix sp. (assembly GCA_017994055.1). Taxonomy (GTDB): domain Archaea; phylum Halobacteriota; class Methanosarcinia; order Methanotrichales; family Methanotrichaceae; genus Methanothrix. Next base: position 17,616 of record JAGOLL010000045.1, on the reverse strand, counting down.
CCAGCAGCATCATCGGGTGGAATGACCATTGAACTGCGGGGTGCATCCATCCACGTAGCGGAAGTTGTCATAAAACCGAAAAAATAGGGAAGGCTAGACCTTGGGGAAAGTAATAGCGATAACCGGCAAGGGCGGCACTGGCAAGACTGCTGTGACCGCTATGCTCATCAGACACCTGGTCAAAAACTGCGGAAAAAAATACCGGATGCTTGTGATCGATGCCGATGCCGATGCCAATCTGGCCGACGCACTGGGCGTGGCCGTGGGCAAGACCATCGGGGACACTAGAGAATTCATGCAGCAGTCCCGGTTCACAGCATCGCCGGATACGGACAAGCAGGTCCTCTTCGAGTCGAAGCTCTTCGAGATCCTTTTGGAGGAAGAGGGCTATGACATGCTGGTCATGGGCAAACCGGAGGGCTCCGGATGTTACTGTTTTGTCAACAATCTCCTGCGCGGGGTTATGGATAAGACCACCGCCGATTATGATCTGGTCATAATCGATACCCCCGCGGGCCTGGAGCATTTCAGCCGCAAGACCATACCGGACCTCGACGACTTGGTTGTGGTTACGGACGAGTCGCGCCGAGGCCTCACCACCGGCGAGCGCATACGCGACACGGCCAAGGAGATCGAACTGCAGTACAAGAATCTCTTTGTGGTGGTGAACAAAGTTACCCCCGGCAGAAAGGATGCCGTTTTGGAAAATGCCCGAGGCATCGGGCTTGATGTTATCGGAACTGTCCCCTATGATGAAACGCTAGCCAAATTCGATTTAGTGGGAGATCCATTGATGGGCCTTCCCGATGATTCGCCTGCCGTACAGGAGATAGCGCAGGTGGTCGGGAGACTGGGCCTATGAGGGTGATTTGAATGGCAGAGAAGATCAGCTTATCTGACCTGAATAAGACATTAACCGAGATGAATGTTCAATCCCTCGAGGGACTTAAGATCGAGGGAGATGTTGAGATCGACCTGGACGTGGGTGCAGGCGGCGTAGGGCCGCTCTTTGCCTATTACTTCGGCCAGGAAGCAGCCAAGATCGCCATGCAGCTCATAAACTTCGCCAAGGCTGTAGGCTATCCCGTAGAGACGCTTATGCAGCCGGTGGCAGTGGCTTCCGCCATAGCCCCGGCGCCAAAAGACCTGGCAGCTGCGGCTGCGGCCGTACCCGCCTTCAAGGTGGCCTCTGCTCTGGCCAGTGCCAAGTTCGCAGTGGGCGTGGACAAGACCTGGAAGTTCCCCATTCAGGAGGTAACTCTGGGAGCCACCAAGGCCGACGGCGGAAGCCGCGGTCATGTGGTCAAGCTCGGCGGCGAGAAGGCCATGCCTTTCTTCCCCGATGCCATCATGCCCCATGCCCCCAAGATTACCATGGATGTATTCGACATGCCCATAGGCATGGCCAAGGCGGTCAAGATGCACTATGAGGATGTCATCAACAGCCCCGGAGAGTGGGCCAAGAAGGCAGTCAAGCAGTTCGGCGCGGACATGGTTACCGTGCACCTGATCAGCACCGATCCCCTGCTCAAGGACACCTCTGCTCAGGATGCAGTCAAGACCGTTGAGGAGGTCCTGCAGGCCGTAGATGTGCCCATCTGCATCGGCGGCTCCGGCAACCCCAACAAGGACCCGGTAGTTTTATCCAAGGCGGCCGAGGTGGCCCAGGGCGAGCGCGTTCTTATCGCCTCCGCCAACCTGAACATGGACTGGGAGAAGATCGGCAAGGCATGCGTCGACAACGGACACGTCTGCCTGGCCTGGACCCAGCTGGAGATCAACTCCCAGAAGGAGCTGAACCGAAAGCTGATGAAGGTCGCTGGCGTCCCCCGCGAGTCCATAGTCATGGACCCGACCACCGCAGCCCTTGCTTATGGTCTGGACTTCGCCTACTCCAATATGGAGAGAATCAGGCTCGGCGCTCTGAAGGGCGACGAGGAGCTGACCTTCCCCATGTCCTCCGGCACAACCAATGCTTGGGGCGTCAGGGAGTCCTGGATGGTCCGCTCACCCAATAAGGATGATTCCGACTGGGGAGACAGGATGCTCCGCGGCCCGATCTGGGAGATTCTTACCGGATACTCTCTGGCCATGGCCGGTGTGGACATCTTCATGATGATGCATCCGCAGGCTGTTGCCTACCTGCATGAGATCACCCAGTCCCTGATGGGCAGAATCGAGGCCAAGACGCCCGATACTGGCGCCTGGCTCAAGATGGGGGTGTGAGAGAGATGAAGGAAACTAGCCCGCTTAACCTTTACAAGCAGCTTCCACAGACCAACTGCAAGAAGTGCGGAGAAGAGACCTGCATGGCCTATGCCGCCGGCCTCATCGCCAGGACCCGGAAGGTAGAGGAGTGCACTCCGCTGGTTGAGGAGAAGAAGTACGCCAAGAAGCTGGAGGCCCTCAAGAGCATTGTCGCCCCCGAGCTGAAGATGGTCTACATCGGCGTGGGCGACAAGCAGGTCAAGGTTGGAGGCGAGGACGTCATGTACCGCCACCAGATGACCTTCTTCAACAAGCCGCCATTTGCCTATGATGTGGCAGACAACATGGAAGAGGCCAAGCTGATTGAGCGCGTCAAGAAGATCACCACATGGCGCAAGTTCTACATCGGCAAGTGGCAGGGCGTGGAGATGATCGCTGTGCGGTCCGTCACCGACGATCCGGCCAAGTTCGCCGCGGCCGTCAAGACCGTCTTGGCCAATGGCAACGGCTTCCCCCTCATCCTCTGCTCCTTCAATCCCGCCGTGCTAAAGGCCGGATTAGAGGTAGCAGCCAAGGAGAAGCCCCTCATCTATGCCGCCAACAAGGACAACTGGAAGGAGGTCGCTCAACTGGCCTTCGACTACAAGGTGCCAGTTACCCTTAGCGTGCCCTTCGATCTGGATGGCCTCAAGTCCATGGCCGTAACCTTTGCCTCTATGGGCCTGACCGACCTAGTCTTGGACCCCGGCACTGCCCCCAACGGCAAGATGCTTCAGCAGACTCTGCTCAACTTCATCAACCTGAGGCGCGCTGCGGTTGAGGAAGCCCAGAGGGACATTGCCTACCCGGTCATGGTTCTGCCCATCAACGCCTGGCTGACCACTGAAGACCCGGTGCGGGCCGCTTACTGGGAGTCCGTTCTGACGGCTGCGTTCGTCATCCGCGGCGGAGCCATCATGATCAAGCACTCCCTTGAGGCCTACAGCATGATGCCCGATATGCATCTGCGCTTCAACATCTACACCGACCCCAGGACGCCAGTGCAGGTCAAGCCCGGCATCTACAAGGTAGGCACACCCGGACCCGAGTCGCCGGTATTCCTGACCACCAACTTCGCCCTGACCTACTACACCGTGGAGTCGGATATCGCCTCCAACGGCATCGATGCCTACATCATCGCCATCAACACCGACGGCATCGGCGTGCAGGCATCTGTGGCCGGCGGCCAGCTCACCCCGACCAAGATCCAGGACTCCTTCAACGAGGCCGGATTCGACTGGGCGGGACAGAAATTCCCGGCCATGGTTCTGCCGGGCATGGCAGCCAAGTTCTCCGGCGAGCTGGAGGATCTCTTCGCAGGCAAGGCCAAGATCATGGTCGGGCCGGAAGACTCCGGAAGGATCGTCGGCTGGATGAAGGACTTCTGGCCACCCAAGTAGAATCGAAATTTATTGTCGGAAGATATGTGCCCTATGGGGCACAATATCTTGTTTATTTTTAGCCAGATTTTATTATAGCTTCATCAATACCAATGTCTATGAAAATTGATTTATAGAATCGCTAGATATCTCTTTAATGGAATGGGACATGTTTTTATAAGCCCCCTCAGTTGGGGGCTGGGCCACGCCACCCGGGATATCCCCATAATCGAAGAGCTTCTAGCCAGAGGGAACGAGGTTACTGTGGGCAGCAGCGGCAATGCCCTGGCGCTCCTGCAGAAAGAATGCCCAGAGTGCAATTTCCTGCTCTTCAAGGATTATCCTGCTCCCTACAGCAGCTCCCGATTCTTTCTGCCCGCTTTTGCCCTGGGCCTGCCCGCTTTGCTGCGGGCAATTCATCTGGAGAAAAGGCGCTTCGAGGAAATTATAGCCGGGAAGGGATTCGACCTGATTATCAGCGACAATCGCATGGGCGTCTACAGCGATGCCGTCCCCAGCTACTTCATCTCCCATCAGCTCCGCTACAGCCTGCCCCGCCCGCTCTATCCGCTGGAGATTATGACCATGCCCTTCAACAGCCTCTCTCACCGCCATTTCGCCGGCGTGATTGTGCCGGATATCAGCCCCTGCGGCCCCGGCCGGAACCTGAGCGGCAAGCTCTGCCGCTCCAGCATTCCGCCTACCTCCCGGCGGACCTACTACGCCGGCATTCTCACCAGCGCTAAAAAGATGAATGTAGATGAGGACCTGGACTATCTGGCCATAGTCTCCGGTCCCGAGCCCCAGAGGACCCTTCTGGAAAAGATCATCCTCTGCCAGGTGCAGAGCCTGCCAGGAAAAAAGGTCGTTCTCCTGGGCAGCCCCCGGCAGGAGAGGCATGAGAGGCTGGATGCATCCACCACAGTACACTCCTATGTCAGCAATGAGGACAAGGCGCTGCTCATGAACCGGGCCCGATTCATCCTCAGCCGCTCCGGCTACACCACCATGATGGAGCTCGCAGAGCTCGACAAGAAGCACGCATTGCTTACGCCAACTCCGGGCCAGACGGAGCAGGAGTACCTCTCCCGCTACTATGCCCGCGAGGGCTGGTTTTTATCCCGGAGCCAGTACCGCCTCCGCCTGGCGGAGGATGTGGTGGAGGCAGCCGGGTACAGCGGCTTTCCTGAGATGGCCAAGACGGAAGAGAATGTCAAGAGGCTGTACCGGGATGTGCTGGCGCGACATCTGGAATGAAAGAGCAAATGCCTAACCTGTAATTGCATTTCCGAAAATTGCTTATATCCTCATGCCGTTAATGATGCAATCCTGAATCCGGCTGTCCAGGAGTGGAAAGCTTGTTTAATACCCAAAGGAAGAATGAAAAGGGAGAGGTTGAGGTGGCGATCTGCCCACTCTGCAACTTGAGGGTCGAATTCATAGGCGCCCCCATGGTGAGATGTTACAGCACGGGTGAGACCTATGACCCGGAGGAGATCTTATGGGTCCTGGAATCAAAAGTCCCTAAAGATACCGCATACGATGTGGAGAATATCAGAGGAAACGACCAGGAGCAGGATTTCCTGCCCAATGCACATCGAGGTGATGACGAAAGAGAATGCTGATTATTCTCTTCCATATTTTCTATTCTACGCTGCTCTTTCGTCTCAGACTTTAAATCTATTCGGCTCTATTTCCAACTGCATTATTCCCTGAGATGGGCAAAACGATGGACAGCTTCTGAACCGGCGAGGGCGGCCAGGCTTCTAGGAAGAATCGGTCTCCTTATCTCGCCGCAACCTTCCCCGAGCAAGGGAGGCGAAGATGCCCAGAAGGCATAAGAGAGATGAGACGGCGAAGGCCACCCTCACTGCGGCCAGGAACTGGGGGTAGTAGGCCGGACTGATCTCCGCCGCCCCCAGATAAAATGAGAAGACCATCATGGCAAAGCTCATGCTTCCCACCTGTCCCACCAGACGCATGGTTCCCAGAGTCGCCGATCCTACGCCGTAGTGGCGCGGCTGTACCGAGGACATGATGGCATTGGTATTGGGGGTGGTGAAGAGGGCCAGGCCCAGGCCCAGGAGCATGAGGTTGATGGAGATGGCCGGAAGGCCCGTCTCATTATCGAGAAATGCAAATGCCAAAACGGAGAGGAATGTCAGGGCCATCCCTGCCGAGGCCACCAGCCGGGGCTCCATGCGGTCGGATAGCTTTCCGGTGTAGGGGGATAGGACGGTCATCACCGCCGGCTGCAATAGCATGACCAGTCCCGCCTGGTCCGGGCCAAGCCCCTTGATGTACTGGAGGTACAGGCTCATGAGAAAGGTTATGGCGAATGTGGCGCCGTAGCTGATCAGGGCGGCCAGATTGGAGAAGAGAAATACCCGGTTGCTCTTGAAGAGGTTGATATCCAGCACCGGGCTCTTTACTCCGGACTCTGAGCGTATGAGCAGGGGCAGCATGGCCGCGCCGGCCAGGACCAGCGCGACGCCCTGCGGGGTAGGCAGAAGGGTGAAGCCGTACATCAGAGAGACAAGCATCAGGGTGTAGATGGCCGATCCTTTGAGGTCGAAGCTCTCTCCTCTCTCCCCAGCCCACTCGCCCTTCAGTCGGATCAGGCCCAGGGCAAGAGGAATCAGCCCCAGGGGCACATTGACCAGAAAGAGGCTCCTCCAGCCCAGATATTGAGTCAGCATTCCACCCAGAAAAGGCCCCAGGGTGAGGCCCAGATAGACGCTGGCAGCATTGATCCCCAGGACCTTTCCTCTCTCCTGGAGGGGAAATACATTGACCAGTATTGCCGTTCCCGTGCCGAAGATCATAGCTGCGCCGATTCCCTGCAGCACCCGGGAGAGTATGAGTATGGCAGCGGATGGCGAAGCAAAAGCCAGCAGCGAGGATGTGGTGAAGAAGAACAGGCCGGCCAAAAAGATTTTTTTCATCCCCAAAATATCAGCCAGCTTTCCCAGGGGCACCATGAAGACGGCAGAGGAGAGCAGATAGCTGGTGGCAATCCAGCCCAGGAGGACGGCATTCATGGAAAACTCCTCTCCTATTGCCGGGAGGGCGATGTTGATTGATGAGGCCATGAAGGGCGGCAGAAATGCGGTGAGGGTAGCGATTATAAGGGCACAGCTTCTGGTATCCGAATCTGAGCAAGTTTTGGGCTGCCAAGTCATCAATTGATATTCCTCTCTCTGCCAGCATTAGAGCAAGCTCTATGCACAGTTGGGCCTCTTATTGTCACCTCTGGCCATAAAAGCTGCGCGGGATCTAGCTCAATTCAGCCCAGGATATAATGGCTTCGGGGGCCTTGAGGTCTATATCACCGCCATCTCCGATGGCCTGCTCTATCAGCCGAGAAGCACTTTAGGAGGATGGAAAATAAATGCTTCAGGCCGGTAATTGGCGGCGGAAAAGGGCTCGATTTGAATTCCAGGACGAAAAGCAACTCAATCTTGGTCTGATCCTGGAGGATCGGGCTGCGCTTCGCCCCGTAAAAGGCTAAAACTCACCTAAGGTGAACTGATCCTGGAGATGGATCTCCTTGGACCTGTGATCTATCAGGAGCATATCCATGAGCTGAAATGCGTTTTTCACCGATTTGGATCGGGCATGATTATTGAAGTATATCCTGACCTTGGCCCCTTTGAGCTCTGCCTGGCTGATGCGAGGGACCCAGGGCTCAAGCTGCTCTTGGCTGTAGAGATAGTCGTATCTGTTCAGCCTGTGATCGCACTCTTTCTCGCCCCCATACCAAATATCATGGTTGCGGCCATGAAAGCGGATATAAGCATGATCCGCAGTCAGCTCTGTTCCTGGATGAATGCCCGGTCCATCGATATGGACGCAGGCGACATTCCTCTCCCTCAGAAGCTCCAGTGCAGCAGGATCTATGCCACTCCTGTCCCGGTCCAGCCAGCCCTGATGCCTGAACTCAACGGCATAGCTGAAATCTCCCCAGGAGAGGGCATCCAGAACCCCTTTCAGCATTTGGAGGGAAGATGGCTCCTTCTTGAAGTGGGGAGAGAGCTGCAAGAGCAGCCCGCCCAGGAGATCCGATTCTGCCAGAGGTCGGACACAGCTTTTCTCAAAGGAGGTCGCCCAAAAGACGGCCCTCTCAAGGTCTCCTTCCACCATTGCCCTGTGAGTTACAAGCTGGGGCACTTTAAGCGAGTACTCGAAGCCCTGCCGCACTCTGCCTTTCTTTATCCAGGACTGTACCTGCCCCTCTCCCGGCGGCCTGTAGAAGCTGCTGTTGATCTCCACGGTCTTGAAGAACTGGGAGTAATAGCCGAGCCAATCCCCTTTCTTTCCGGCCAACTCCAGGGGATAAAATTTGCCCACCCAGTCGTCATAAGACCAGCCGCTGCAGCCCACCAGGATTGTCATAGCCAAGGCCCTTGCTGTTTATCATCTGCCCACTAAATCTGCCTTCCTATTAGGCGTTTTGCCCTTCTTTTTCATTGCCTCGATCATGACCGCCTGCTATGGATTCGATTTTATTTTGAACGCCGGAATACAGGCCGAATAGATTCTCCAGGGCAGGAATAGCGCAGAAGACTGATGATGGAAGAGGAACAATGCTTAAGCTCCTGGAATAGCTATCTTTCTTCAGATGAATTTCGAGACCATCAAGAACCATGGAGACCTGCAGATCGTCTCAAGAGAGGTCATCTGGCAGGACTTTGAGGAGCTGGCCGCCTATATCTTCAGCCAGAACGATTTCCAGGTTCAGATCAGAATGATAAAGAGATCGAAGAAGAAACGAAGGCAATATGATGTCATCGCCAAGAAGGGCAGCAGGACAATATTGGCGGAGTGCAAGAAATGGGCCGGCAACCGCCATCGCCTGTCGGCATTAAGAGCCGCAGTCCGAAAGCATTGGGAGAGATCGGAGTTCTACAGGTACCTGACCGACGAGACCGTCTTCCCCATCATAGTGACACTCCTGGAAGAAGAGATTCTGCTGTTCGAGGGAATGCCGGTAGTTCCTATCTGCAAGCTCAATTCGTTTTTAAATGAGATGGAACGGGGGCTTTGCCAGTTTGAGTGAGATACAGGATCTGATCCTAGCACCCTTCTGTCACAGCCGCTGATTCGCCCTCAATTATGGATACCCGTCTGTCAACTCCTGAATGGGAGATTGTGAAGTCTGAAAATTGCTGATGAGATCATCGAACAGAGAATATGAATTGCGATACCAAATCCTCAGGCACTGCAACCTCTCTTGACGGATCATGGCAAGCAATCCAGGAATTGATGCCTGTGCAAACGGCATAGACCTCGCTCTTTTCCTTGAGGCCGGAAGCAATTATCCGAGCTATATCTTCCTTGTTCTTGATCCTGATGGAGTAAGCCATCTCAATTGCGCTGAGCTGTGCTTGAGCGCGCTCCAGAATCTCATCCATAAATGATGAGATGGATCCTTGAGGCTTAAGGCTTTTTCATCAGAGACATCTCAGATGAGTCGAATCAGGTCCGCAAAACTATTAAAAGTCTGCCGGAAGGATGTTCAGGAATCCCTGGCGGGCTGCTGGCGGGCGTCTGGCTAATGCGGTGCATATTCATCACTCCAGGAATGAGCCGGGCCTGGATATCAACTTTCAAGAATGGACCTGGAGCTGGAAACGGGAGGATTAGACCATAAAAAAGAGATCTGGACAGCCTTGAAGAGGGCAAAATGCAGGGCTAAAATGAGGTAGGGAGTTTGTGGCTTTCTGGATTTGAGATTGGAGCAGGGCAGATGCATTTTCATATGCCGTCCTCCAGGCCTTTTATAAAATCGGTCCGAAGGTCTAAAGGGAAACTATTTAATTTCCCAACTGAATCATATTAAGGGGATATCATATGAATTATCATATTGCATTGATCATGCTTGTTTTCTGTCTGGGCTGTATTGCGGTCGGGACGGCTCACAATGATTTTTCGTTCTCGTCTCCCCAGGAGCAGAGATATGGGCCTGATTATTTGGATCTCTATTACCAGGGATACTATTGTCCGCCGTATTGGAGCTATCCATATGTTCCGGCAAAAGCGGCAGTGCAGGCCACAAGAGAGCGTCTTTGGGCCAATAAGTTTGTCAATCCTAATTCAGTACATTGGCGGGTACAGCAAAGCAAGGAACGTCTCTGGGCGGTCAAGAATCCATGCTATGGATGCTACAATGATTGCGGATGGAGGAAGACAAGCAGTCCTTGGGATGATAGGTGCTGAAAGCCGGACATTGGAAGCCAGGCTGGCACAGTGAGCATCACCATGCAAGCAATACGAGAAGGAGCAGGAATCAGCATATCCTCCCTTCATTTCGGATCTCTTTTTATAGCCGTATATCCCGCTCTTACGAGTATTCCATTTGCATCCTCAATAACCATTTCAGTGATGGAGGAGGGAGAATAATCCTTCTAGCCAGTCCGATCCAGGCGGCTTTGGCTCCATTCCTGCCACAATTGCTGTGCTTGCATGCTATCTAATCTAAGTCTAAATCCGCGGAGTCTGTCATAGCCCTCTCCAACTCCCGGGCCACCATCGCCTGAGCCATCCTCTTCTGAACCGTCCCCACCAGAGCGGCAGCGGCTCTCTTGCGAGAGTATTCATCCACCCGCCAGTCCAGCCCCTCATATCCCACATCCATGAGCATCAGCCCATCCGCAGGAGCGGTGGGAGCACCGTGATTGGACTCCGGGCGCAGCAGCTCAGAGAACCAGGCCCAATCCTTCTGGCCCGCCCCCATCTTCTCCAGAGCGCCAACGATTTTTCTCACCATATTCCAGAGAAAGCCATCCGCTCTGATGTCGAAGATGAATAGCCCGCCCTCTTCGCGGATCTCCAGCTTGCTCACCGTCTTTATCGTGCCAACCTTGGAGGAAGAGAAATTCCTGAAATCATGCTGGCCTAAAAGCTGCTCCGCCGCGCCCTGCATGGCCTCCAGATCCAGTCCAGGATGCCAGAGCAGGTATCGATACTCCCGCCACTGGGCGTTCCAGCGGGCGCTAAAACCTATGGGCGCCACGGCCCAGGCCCAGCTCCAGATGTCGCGGGGCAGCCGGCCGTTCACACATCGGGGCCGGGCCAGGATGGCCTTGTCCTCGTCGATCCAGAAGTCGATCACCTGGCCCAGAGCGGAGACCCCCCGGTCCGTCCGCCCGGCATAGCAAAAGTCGCCGTGGATGACCCCGATCTGGGAGAGCGCCCGTCTGACCTCGGAATCGACAGTGACCAGGTCCGGCTGGCGCTGAAAGCCATAGTAAGCCTCCCCCAGATAAGCCAGCTTCAGGGCGATCTTCATCTAAACTTCTCTGGGATCGGTGATATAGCCGGTGATGGCGCTGGCACCGGCTGTGGCCGGCGATGCCAGATAGACATAGGCCTGGGGGCTGCCCTGCCTTCCTACGAAGTTGCGGTTGGATGTGGCCAGGCAGCGCTCGCCGGCTCCCAGGAGCCCGAAGCTTCCCCCCATGCAGGGACCGCAGCAGGCAGACTCCACCATGGCCCCCGCCTCCATGAAGCTCTCCACCAGTCCGGCGCGAAGAGCCTTCATATACTCTATTCGGCTGGCGGGGACCACGATCATACGCACGCCCTTGGCCAGGGGCTCCCCCTTCATCATCTGGGAGGCCAGGAGCAAGTCCTCGAAGCGACCGTTGGTGCAAGATCCCAGGAAGACCTGATCGATCCTGGTCTCCGGCAGTTCGCTGATGGGCTTGACGTTGTCCACATTATGTGGCAAGGCCACCTGGGGCTCGATCTGGCTCACATCCCAGGCCCGCTTGGAAAGGAGCGCATCCTCATCGCTTTCGGCAATTCTCTCTTTGATTGCCGCCCTGTCTTTCACCCGCTCTTCCAGATATCTTATTGCCGTCTGGTCGGCGTCAAATATTCCCGCTTTGGCCCCCATCTCAATGGCCATATTGGAGACGGTCATCCTCTCCGGGATGCTCATCCTCTCCGCCGCCTCGCCCTTGAACTCACAGGCCAGATAGTTGGCTCCGTCCGCACCGATATCGCCTATGATCCGGAGCACCACATCCTTGGCTGTCACCCTTTCTGCCAGCCGGCCATTCAAGATCAGCTGCAATGTCTGGGGAACCATGAACCAGAGCTTGCCGGTGGCGAAGACCGAAGCCATGTCCGTCGATCCTATTCCTGTGGCAAAGGCTCCCAGGGCCCCATAGGTGCAGGTATGCGAGTCCGTGCCTAAGATTATATTTCCGGGGAGGACATGCCCCATCTCCGGCATGACCTGATGGCATACCCCGCAGAAGATGTCATAATTGAGTATGGACTGCTCCTGCGCGAATTTGCGCAGCATTATATGATTCTCCGCCGCCTTGAGGCTGTCTGCCGGCACCTGATGATCGAAGAGCATGACTATCCTGGCCGGATCCCAAACCTTGCCCTCCCGGCCCGCAATCTCATAAAATCCCTTGACCGCCAGCGGTCCGGTGATATCATGGATCATGGCCTTGTCAACCTTGGCCATGACGAATTCACCAGCTCTTGCCTCTTTTCCTGATGCTTTAGAGAATATCTTCTCCGACAGGGTCTGTCCGCTCATGTCAAGGGCCATCTCATCCATGATAAATAAATCTTGACCTTCTCACAAGATCTTTCCATTTTCCTCATCAGATGAAAACTCTTCAGACCATTTCAAAGGCTTTAAATAAATAAGACAATATCAACGATGTACACAAGAATACAATTTAGTCAAGGAATGGAGTGTCCGGGAAATGAAGATCAAGTATCTGCTCGACGAGGAAGAGATCCCCAAGAAGTGGTACAATGTAGCCGCCGATATGCCCACCCCCCTCAGCCCCCCTCTGCATCCGGGTACGCTGGAGCCCCTCAAGGCCGAGGACATGGAGATGATCTTTCCCAAAGCCCTGATCCGGCAGGAGATGAGCACCGATCGCTGGATCGACATCCCCGAGGAGGTGCGGGAGATCTACCGACTCTGGAGGCCCACGCCGCTGTACCGCGCCGCAGGCCTGGAGAAGGTTCTCAAGACCCCGGCCAGGATCTACTACAAGTACGAGGGGGTCAGCCCGGCCGGCAGCCACAAGCCCAACACTGCCGTCCCCCAAGCCTACTACAATATGAAGGAGGGCATAGAGCGGCTGGCCACGGAAACGGGAGCCGGTCAGTGGGGCTCGGCCCTTTCTCTGGCTACCTGCCTCTTCGGCCTTAAATGCACCGTCTATATGGTCCGCTCCAGTTTTGACAGCAAGCCCTACAGAAAGAGCGCCATGCGGGTCTGGGGGGCGGAGTGCTTCTCCAGCCCATCAGATAAGACCGAGTTCGGCAGAAAGGTCCTGGCAGAGATGCCTGATACGCCAGGCTCTTTGGGCATAGCCATATCCGAGGCAGTGGAGGATGCGGCGACCCACAATGACACCAATTACTCACTGGGATCGGTGCTCAATCACGTCCTGCTGCATCAGACCGTGGAGGGCCTGGAGCTGCAAAAGCAGTTCGCTCTGGCCGACGACTATCCTGATGTCATGTTCGGCTGCTGCGGCGGTGGCAGCAACTTCCCAGGGATGGTCTTCCCCTTCATACCGGACAAGATGAAGGACAAGAAGGATCTGCGCCTGGTTGCCTGCGAGCCCTCCGCCTGCCCCACCATGACCAAGGGGCTCTATGCCTACGACTTCGGCGATACCGCGGGCATGGCCCCGGTGATCAAGATGTTCACTCTGGGCCACGATTTCATCCCGCCCGGAATTCATGCTGGTGGCCTGCGCTATCATGGGGATGCACCACTGCTATGCAATCTGGTGCACGACGGACTGATCGAGGCCACTGCACTGCAGCAGACCGAGGTCTTCGAGGCGGCTACGCTCTTTGCCCGGGCTGAAGGCATAATTCCTGCCCCGGAGGCTTCTCATGCCATCAAGCCGGCCATAGACGAGGCCAGAAGGTGCAAAGAAAGCGGCGAGACCAAGACCATATTCATCTCCCTGTCCGGCCACGGGCAATTCGATCTAGCCGCCTATGATGCCTACAACGACGGCAAGCTCGTCGACTACGAGTATCCCGCCGATCTGGTGCGCCAGTCCCTGGCCAAGCTGCCCAAGGTATGAGCCAGGAGAGGAGGGCAAAGATAGGATTTCTCATCAATCCAATAGCTGGCATGGGCGGCAAGGTTGGTCTGAAGGGAACGGACGGCCTGGCCGGCCTGGCTCTGGCCAAAGGGGCCATTCCTCAATCGGAGGAGAGAGCCAGGGAATGCCTTCAATCCCCCATCTGGAGGTCGATTGGCATTCAATTTTTCGCTGCCGGGGGAAGCATGGGGGAGAACCTTCTGGCCAGCCGCGACATAGCACATGAGGTAATTTTCCGGCCACCCAATCAATCCGGGCCGGCTGATACCATAGCCGCCTGCCGGGAGTTCTGGAAAAGAGGTGTGGATCTTATCCTCTTTTGTGGCGGGGATGGAACGGCAAGGGATGTTGCCTCGGCAAGCCGCAACATGCCCATGCTGGGCATCCCAGCCGGAGTTAAGATGCACTCCGGGGTATTTGCCGTCAGCCCCCAGGCGGCGGCGGAGTTGGCTGTCAGATATCTGAGGGGAGAAATAAAATTGAGGCAGACGGAGATAGTCGATGTGGACGAGGATCTTTATCGGTCAGGAGAGCTGGCCACCCGGCTTTATGCTGCTGCCCTAACTCCCTACCAACCGGCCCTGGTCCAGGAGAGAAAGAGGATCTACCTTTCCGGAGACGAAGAGGAATTCAAGGATCAGATCGCTCTCTTCGCCGCCGAGTTCATGAGAGACGGATCGGCCTATATCATCGGGGCGGGAACTACAACTGCCAGGATAGCAGAGAGACTGGGCCTGGAAAAGACGCTTCTGGGAGTGGATGTGATCCAGAACGGCCGTCTGGTTCAGAAGGACACATCAGAGAATGACCTGCTGGCCCTGCTGGATAAAGAGGCAAGGGTAAAGATAATCGTCAGCCCCATTGGAGCCCAGGGATTTATACTGGGCCGAGGCAGCCAGCAGATCAGCCCTGCCGTATTGAGGCGGGTGGGCGAGGAAAATCTGATCATAGTCTCCACCCCCCATAAGATGGCAGAGATACCTCGTCTGTTGGTGGACACAGGGGACGCCGATCTGGATCGCATTCTGGCCAAAAAAAGATTGGTCGTCATCGGCTACCGTATGGCCCAGAGAAAGGAGACAGCTGCTGCTTCACTCTGCTGATCGGATTCCTATCAATGCGGCAGCTCCGCATGAACAGATTTATATTTTCAGAGAAGGGGATAGATATTATGAATGGCCTTTTCCTGATTGTTTTAGTGTCTCTAATCCAGTCCCCTCAATTCGACATGCAAGGGACCATAATCAGAGTCAACTCTCCCAGCAGCTTGGTTATAGGCAATGATACGGTCAATAAGACTGTGATTCTGGATGGGGTAGACTCCTCCGGCCTGAATAATTTAAAGTATAACTATTTGATGAGAGATCTTCAGGAATATCTGCCAAAAAAGAGCGTACTGGTCAATGGCACTAATGTCTATTTCGATCTGGTGGGCAGCTATAATGCCCGGAGCATCAATGATGTTATTGAGAATAAGATCTCCGATCTGGAAGAGATGCCGGATTTATTTTGTGAAGGATATGACTGCTGGATCTATTCCTAGCTAAGCTATATCACTGGGTATAATAATTCCAGGTATAGATAATATAATCGCCGTAGAGTATCCATATCAGAACAAATATTCCAAAAATAATATATAGGTTGGTGATATACACCAACCACTGCAGAAGACGCATCTTCTTTTCGGGCGTCCCAAACCAGTCTTTTGCCTTTCGCTCAAACCAGTTGGCCATCGTCAAGGATCACGCAGTCGCCTTGGCCGCGGCTTCCATCTCCGCTAGCTTCTTGGCTTCCTCTGCTGCCGCTTTCCTCTCGGACTTGCCCTTGAGCATCTTCATCTTGACCAGGTTGTCCCTCTCCATCTCCTCCAAGGCCATGCTGATGAACTTGATGGTGTCCTTGAGATCAGGAACCACCTTGAACTCCAGAGCATTGACACGCCTCTTAGTGCTGTCGATATCCTCGACCAGCCTGATCATGGCGGTCTCAACCTCTGCAGCCAGGATGATCTTATCCAGGAGCTTCTCATAGGAATCAGCCGCTTCGTCAATAGCCGCACTGGTCCCAATGATGCCGTAGCCTCGCTCGAACATCTTCTTTTGCACGGCCTCTGCCGCGATCTTGGGAACCACTACGCCCATGATGTTTCTGGATTCAAGCTGTATGGTCGGCTCCTTTTGCAGGGAGTAAGCCACGCTGTTGATGGCAACTGTGCCCTCCACAGCAGTGGCCATTTGAAGCCTCTGCTCGGCTACGAGCAGAGCCTCAACCAGCTCTTTCCTGACTGTCCTGGCCTTGTTCAGCACCTCGAAGAACTCAATCATGAGACCGTCGCGCTTCATTTTGAGGAGCGAGTGACCAGTTATGGCGACCTTCATCCTTCTCTTAAGGGCGATCAGCACTGCCCTGGTCGGTTTTGTTCCTCGAATTACAGGCATGGTCTCACTCTGCTTTCTTCGCTGCGCTGGCGTACTTGGGATGGTATTGCTTGATGTATTTGTCGTCAACCCTGGTGAGCATGGCCTCTGGCAGATCTGCCAGGAGATCCCATCCGATCTGGAGGGTATCGAAGATAGACCTATCCTCGTCTCTGCCCTGATTGACGAATCTCTTCTCGAACTTATCGGCGAACTCAAGGACCAGCTTATCGCGTTCGGAGAGAGCCTCCTTGCCCACGATGGCTGCCAGGCCGCGCAGATCGTTGCCCTCTGCATAGTAAGCATAGAGCTGATCTGATACCGCCCGGTGATCCTCGCGGGTGTGGCCCTTGCCGATACCGGAGTTCATCAGCCGGGAGAGCGATGGTCTGATGTCCACAGGGGGATAAATGCCCTTTCTGTGCAGCTCTCGGGAGATGATGATCTGGCCTTCGGTGATATATCCAGACAGGTCCGGGATGGGGTGGGTGATATCATCGCCGGGCATGGTCAGGATGGGGAACTGGGTGATAGATCCTTTCTTGCCCCTGATGATTCCCGCCCTCTCGTACTGGATGGCGAGGTCGGTATACATGTATCCGGGATAGCCGCGTCGTCCGGGCACCTCTTCACGAGCTGCGCCCATCTGTCGGAGAGACTCGCAATAGTTGGTCATGTCCGTGTAGATGATCAGCACGTGCATGTCCAGGTCGAATGCCAGATACTCGGCGGTGGTCAGTCCTAACCTCGGAGTGAGAATCCTCTCCACAGCCGGATCGTCGGCCAGATTGAGGAACACCACAGCCCTCTCCAGAGCGCCGGTTCTCTCGAAGTCGGCTAGGAAGTGCTGGGCCTCTTCGTTAGTGATTCCCATAGCGCAGAAGATAACTGCGAAGGACTCAGCTTCGCCTAGAGCCTTGGCCTGTCTGGCGATCTGCAGAGCGACGTCATTGTGGGGCAGACCTGCACCGGAGAAGATGGGCAGCTTCTGGCCGCGCACCAAGGTGTTGGTGCCGTCGATGGTAGAAATGCCGGTCTGGATAAACGCACGGGGCTTCTCCCGGGAGGCGGGATTGATGGCCGCTCCTGCGATATCCCTCAATACTTCGGGCACGATTTCCGGGCCGCCGTCTCTGGGCCGTCCGGATCCGGATAAAACCCGTCCCACGATAGCCGGAGACAGTGGCATCTTGATGACGTCTCCGGTAAAGCTGACTGCACTCTCCTTGGACAGACCGCCGGTTCCCTCGAATACCTGAATAACCACGATTTCATCAGAGGTATCCAGCACCTGTCCTCTCTTCAGCTCTCCACCAGTCCTGATCTCGACGAGCTCATTATAGCCCACTGGCTCGGTCTTCTCAACGAAGATGAGTGGTCCGGAGATCTCAGTAATAGTCTTGTATTCCTTGGTCATTTTGAACCCTCCTCACTTCAGCGCCTTGAACTCGGCTTCCATCTGAGCCA
>JAGOLL010000044.1 GCA_017994055.1 Methanothrix sp. | reverse complement strand
GGCAGAAAAGCTCTGACCCTCATCTACTGGCTCTTAGCCCGCCAGGTCATGCGGGAGAGAGGCGAAGAGGACAGGTTCAAGTACACTATCTCCGACTTCGAGATGGAGTTTTAGATCCATGCGGCCTGCAGCTGTTGCCGGTCAGTTCTATCCAGGCAGTGGAGCGGAGCTGGAGCATCAGCTGGACGGCATGCTGCACCCGGAAAGCGAGATTGCCGTTCTGGGAGCAGTGGTTCCCCATGCCGGGTATATTTATTCAGGGCATGTGGCGGCTGCAGTTTATTCTTGCCTGCCTAAAGCGGATACGTTTGTGATAATTGGGCCCAATCACCACGGCATCGGCTCTCCTGTAGCCCTATCCCGGGACTCATGGAAAACCCCCCTGGGCGTTGTCGAAACAGATGGAGAGATGGCCGACGCCCTGGCTGGCAGCATCATAGATCATGATGAGACTGCCCATATCTACGAGCATTCCATCGAGGTTCAATTGCCCTTTCTCCAGAGGAGGTTTTCAGGCTTCAAGATCCTTCCCATTTGCATGGGACTGCAGGATGAAGAGACTGCTTCGGAGGTGGGCCGGGAGATAGCCAGTGCGGCAAAGAAAATCGGCCACCGATGCATTATCATTGCCAGCAGCGATTTTACTCATTATGAGCCTCAGGAGAGGGCAAGATCGGTAGATTCTAAGCTTCTGGAAGCCATTTTGAATATGGATGTGCCAGAACTTTACAGCAGAGTTCGCCGCTACGATGCCACCGCCTGCGGCTATGGTCCCATAGCGGCAACCATCACTGCTTCCTCCGGCCTGGGAGCTAAGGCCGGCAGGCTTCTGGCCTATGCCACCAGCGGAGATGTGAGCGGCGACTACCACCAGGTAGTCGGGTATGGGGCGGTTGTCTTCTCCTGAAGGAGGCCATCTATTGACCACGGCATCGGCTCCCGGCAAGATAATACTCTTCGGAGAGCATGCCGTCGTATCCGGCGCTACCGCTCTGGGTGGAGCAATAGATCTCAGGGCATCGGTCTCGGTGCGGGATCGGCCCGGCGGGATTGTGATAACCACTGATGACCTCCTGCTCAAAGGCTTCTCCCTTGATCTACAGTCCGGTCGGCTCTTCTCTTCCCAGGCTGCTTATGCCGTTCGCTATATCTCCGCTGTGATCCAGGAATTCGATGCTCATGATGTTGAAGTCAGGATAGACTCCTCATTGCCTGCGTCAGCCGGCCTGGGATCGTCAGCGGCAATCGTTGTAGCCACGGTGATGGCCATTAGCCGTCACCAGGGCATCAGCCTGTCCTTAAAAAAGATCGCAGACCTCTCCTTTCGGCTGGAGAGAGAGGTCCAGGACGGCCTGGCCAGCCCTACGGACACTGCTCTTGCCACATACGGCGGCTACCTGAAGATCTCAAGCCAAATCTCGCCGCTGGATCTTCCTCCTCTGGAGCTGGTGGTCGGCTATACCGGAGTTGCCCACAGCACCAGGTCTGAGGTGGAGAAGGTCCAGAATCTAAAGAATAGGTACCCCGAGTTGATCGATGGCATCTTTCGGATTATCGGCTCCATCTCCGTCCGGGCCCAGCCACTGATGGCAGATCAGAATAAAGCAGAATTAGGGCAGCTTATGAACATAAACCACGGGCTGCTGGAGGCGATCGGAGTGGGCTCCCGGGAGCTATGTGAACTGGTCTACGCCAGCCGGGGAGCAGGCGGAGCGCTGGGAGCCAAGATCACCGGAGCGGGGGGTGGGGGCTGCATGATCGCCATTCCCGGACCGGCAGGAAAGGAGACCCTGATGACGGCCATAAGGCAGGCGGGAGGAAGGCCCTTTGCTACAATGATGGGAGAGGAAGGGGTCCGCCTGGAGATGGAGGCATGACCAGGATCCTCAAGATCGGTGGAAGCATATTGACCGACAAGAGCCGGGAGCAAGCCGCCCGTCCGGAAGAGATCGACCGCATTGCTGCCGAGATAGCCTCCTGCCCGGATGACCTGGTGCTGGTTCATGGAGCAGGATCATTCGGCCATATTCCGGCCAAGAGATACGGCCTGCCCCAGAATTTCAGCCCGGAGGGACTGCGGATAACTCATCTATCCGTGGCCAGGCTCTGTGAGATGGTGGTAGAGGCTTTGGGCCGGGCTGGCGTCGAGTGCCTGCCGGTCCATCCACTCTCGACAGCCATGCTCCGTCAGGGCAGAATTGAGAGCTTCTTTTTGGATCCGATAAAAAAGATGGTTGCCGAGGGGATAATGCCGGTTTTGCATGGCGATGTGGCTATGGACGCCTTAATGGGTGCATCAATAGTCTCGGGGGATCAGCTGGTGGCATATCTAGCCGGCAAGCTCCAATCGGAGACTGTGGCTGTGGGCAGCAATGTGGATGGTGTCCTGGTCTCCGGTCGCCCTCTGGCAGAGATCAAAAGGGACGATCTCTCGAGGTTTGAGAACGAGATCGGAAAAAGCGCCGGGGTGGATGTGACCGGTGGAATGAGAGGCAAGCTCCTGGAGCTGCTGGAGCTGGCCGACAGGGGCACGGAGTCGGTGATATTTCATGCCGGAAAGAAAGGAAATATCACCCGGGCCTTGAAAGGAGAGAGAGTGGGAACCAGAATCGTGAGGTCGAAATGAGCACATCCAGCCGCAAGCTCGACCATATCAGGATCTGCCTGAACCAGAAGGTTGAGACAACAGGCCGGCCTTTTGAGGATATAGTGCTGCTTCATAGAGCCATGCCGGAGATAGACGAGGTCGATATAGACACATCCTGCTACTTCCTGGGAAAGAAAATCGCTGCACCGCTCATGATCTGTGCCATGACCGGGGGCCATCCCGCCACCAAGGAGATCAACCTGCGCCTGGGCCAGGCAGCCTCAGAGACGGGCATAGCTATCGGTGTGGGCTCGCAGAGAGCGGCCCTGGAAGACAGGACCCTGGAGGAGACCTTCTCTGTGGTGAGAGATGCCGCTCCAGATGTTCCGGTCATTGGAAACATCGGGGCGGTGCAGCTCAAGAGAAGCGGCCCGGAGATACTGGAGCAGCTGGCGGAGATGATCGATGCCGATGCCGTTGCCATACATCTCAACTTCCTGCAAGAGAGCATACAGCCGGAGGGAGACAGGGATGGAGCAGGTGTGCTGGATGCAATTAAGTCCGCGGCGAAAGGGCCGGTGCCAATAATAGTAAAGGAGACCGGGGCAGGGATAAGCGCAGAGGTAGCCCATGATCTGGTCTCCGCCGGGGTCAAGATGATAGATGTCTCCGGCACAGGAGGGCTTTCCTGGGCGGGAGTGGAGGCCTTTCGGGCGGCAGAGACGGAAGACGGAAACCTGGAAGAGATGGGACGGCTGATGGAGTTCTGGGGCATTCCCACTCCGGCAAGCATAGTAGAGTGCCGATCGGCGGGAGCCTATGTCATCTCCTCAGGAGGGGTCAGGAGCGGCCTTGATGTGGCCAGAAGCCTGGCTCTGGGAGCCGGCCTGGCGGGAGCCTCTCTTCCCTTCCTCCGCCCGGCCACAGAGAGCAGAGACGCTTTGGTCCGGACAGCCCGCTCCTACATCCGGGCTTTGAGAACCGCCATGTTTCTCACGGGATCGGAAGATTTAACGCAGCTTGGCCGGGTGCCTCTCGTGGTTCTAGGAAGGACCAGAGAATGGCTGGAGGCCAGGGGCTTTGATATGAATAAATTTTCAATTTATAGAGAGTTGTAGAGATGAAGGATATTGCAATAATCGCTGTGGGCGGCTACAATGAGATAGGCCGCAATATGACGGCGATAAGGATAGGAAAAGATATTGTGGTAATGGATATGGGCATACGCCTGGATCGGGTTCAGATTCATGAGGACACCGATGTGGAGTCTCTTCACGCCCAGGACCTGATCAATATGGGGGCCATACCCGATGACAGCATCATGCAAAATGTGGACGGAAGAGTCAAGGCCATAGCCTGCACCCACGGCCACCTGGATCACATCGGAGCCATCTCCAAGCTGGCTCATAAGTATCATGCCCCCATCATCGCCTCTCCCTTTACCGCAGATCTGATCAATCAGGAGATAAAGTCGGAGAAGATCTTCGGGGTAAAAAATCCCCTCAACGTCATGAATCCGGGAGAGCGCTTTGCCATAACCGAGGATATCGAGCTGGAGTTCGTACGGGTGCAGCACAGCATTGTGGACTGCGTCTTCGCCGCCATTCACACCCCCAAGGGGATAATCGTCTATGCCAATGATTTCAAGATCGACCGGTCTCCGACTTTGGGCGAGCCTCCAGACTTTGCCCGGCTGCGAGCCCTGGGAAAGCAGGGTGTTCTGGCTCTCATCACCGAGACCACCAATGCCGCCATCTCCGGGAAAACCCCCTCGGAGAAGATCGCCAAGGACCTGGTCTGGGATGTGCTCATCGGCACGGAGGAGTCCCGGGCCGGGGTCATGGTCACCACCTTCTCCTCCCACATCGCCCGAATCCGGGCCATAATCGAGGCGGCTCATAAGATGGGTCGCAAACCCATCCTCCTGGGCCGCTCCATGGAGAAGTACTGGGGCACGGCGGTCCGCACGGGCTACGCTCAGCAGAACGAGGTGGCCGTCTTTGGAAGGCGCAAGTCCGTGGACAAGGCCTTAAAAAGGATCATGAGCGAGGGCAAGGACAAGTACCTTCCCATCATGACCGGGCACCAGGGCGAGCCGGGAGCCATATTGAGCCGAGTGGCCAACGGGGAGACGGATTACAATGTTGATTCCGGTGACAGGGTCATATTCTCGGCGGGCATCATACCCCAGCCGCTCAATGAGTCCAACCGGCATACCGTTGTGACCAAGCTCAAGATGAGGGGTGGACGGATTTACGATAACGTCCATGTATCCGGCCACGCCTGCCGGGAGGACCACTGGGAGCTGCTGCGCATGATCCAGCCGGAGCATGTCATACCCAGCCACGGAAACCTGGTCACTCACGGCAGCTACCTGATGATGGCCGAGGAGACGGGCTATTCCCTGGGCTCCAATATTCATCTGGTGAGAAACGGTCAGGAGCTATTGATCGATTAGAGAGGTGAAGCGAGAATGAGCAAGAAGATGGATGGTGAGCTCGAGGCTGAGCTGAAAAGGCGGGCACTCATAGTAACCCAGGCCATAGAGGAGCTTGTGCCCCTGGAGCATCCCCGCCCGCTTTATGAGGCCAGCCGGCATCTGGTGGATGCGGGTGGAAAGAGGCTGCGGCCGGCCATGCTGCTCTTGGCAGGGGAGGCGGCGGGGGGAGATCCGGCCATGCTGGCGCCGGCTGCGGTATCAATTGAGCTGATCCATAACTTCACCCTCATCCATGATGATATCATGGACAATGCTGATTTAAGAAGGAGCAGGCCATCGGTGCATAAGCTATGGGGCCAGTCGGGAGCCATCCTCGCCGGGGATACCCTATACTCCAAGGCCTTTCAGGTGCTGGGCACAACTGCAGCCCCACCAGAGCAGCTCTTGGGAGCCATGAATATGCTATCCCAGACCTGCACCGGCATCTGCGAGGGGCAGTGGCTGGACATGGAGTTCGAGTCCAGAGAGCGCGTCGCTGAGGCGGAATATATGGAGATGATTGAGAAGAAGACCGGAGTTCTCTACGGTGCTGCAGCGGGAATCGGAGCACTCCTGGCCGGAGCTTCTCCAGAGGTCGTCTCTGCCCTGGACCAGTTCGGAAGGATGACCGGCATGGGCTTTCAACTCCAGGATGATGTGATCGATCTGATCACGCCGGAGAGCGTCTCGGGAAAGAGGCAGGGTGTGGATCTGGCCGAGGCCAAGAAGACATTGATCATGATTCATGCCTTTGCCCACGGAATTTCAGTTCCGGTATTCGGCAGAAGAGATGCCAGCGCGGATCAGATCCAGGAGTCGATTGGCCATCTGGAGAAGAGCGGATCTATTGACTACGCTCGCTGCCGGGCAGAGGAGATGGTGGAGCGGGGCAAGAAGGCATTGGATGTTCTGCCCCAATCCAGAGCCAGAACCACTCTCCTTCAGCTGGCGGAATACATGGTCAAGAGGAATTATTAGAGGCGGTTTGTGATGCATAGCCATGATTTATCCAAGCATGATCTGACGGCGCATGAGATAGAGCACCTGCTGGAGCACTGGATTGAGCATAACGCCAGCCACAGCGCTTCTTTCCGGGAGAGGGCGGCTCAGGTCTCTGCCGTTAGTCCCAAGGCGGCAGAGGATATCGAGCAGGCGGCGGCGCTGATGGATCAGAGCACAGAGATGCTGAAGAAGGCTTTGCAGAATTTGTGAGATCCAAGATCATATAGGAGATAGAAGAGAATGGAACTGGTTTACACTTACCCCATGGATAGCAGCAAAGAGATGCAGAAATTGCTGGATGAGGAGTTCTGGAAGAGGCTGGGGCCCACGGTCCGGGAGTGCAAGGCCATGGGCCTGGAAAAGGAGGGGATGTGCCTCTACATCAAGGCCAAGGATGAGCTGGCGGCGGAGGCGGCAAAGCTCCTGGCGGAGACGGCAGCAAAGGAGCTGAAGGGCGAAGAGGGAGAGAAGCTGCTCCAGGCCTTCCGGGAGGAGGCAGAGGCAGCGGAAGCGGGCATGGGGGCGATGTTCGGATAGACTGCCCATGCAAGGAAATAGGCTTCATAAAGATTGAATTTAAGGGATAATCCCAGGAATATTTTATTAATTTGTTGGGATTATCCTTAATTCCTTTCCCCGGAATTTGCAGATAGCAAGTCCTCTAAAGCTTCCTCCAATCCCTCAATCTCTCCTGCTCCGGCGGGCACAGTAAAATTTGCACCCTGGAAATCGTTGCCGATGGGCTCATACCTGCCGCCCAGATATTCCGCTAAAAATGCCTCCACAATGGCATAGAAAGAGAGCCTGTTCTCCGGTCTGGCAAATCCATGCCCCTCGTCGGCATAGAGAACATATGTTACCGGTAGCCCTTTCTCCTGCATCGCTTTGACGATCTGGTCCGACTCGTTCTGTTTAACCCGTGGATCATTGGCTCCCTGGCCGATTAGCAGAGGACGCTCAATACGATCGACATAGGTCAGAGGCGAGCGCTCAAGGAGCAGCTTTCTTCCTTCCTCTGTCCTGAAGTCGCCTACCCTTCGCGTCCACTGCTCTATCTCCGGCTTCCAGTAGGGAGGGACAGATTCCAGCAGCGTTATCAGGTTGGAGGGGCCCACAATATCCACTCCGCAGGCAAAGACACCAGGGGAGAGAGTGAGTCCAGCCAGGACGGCATAGCCCCCATAGCTTCCTCCCATTATGGCTATCTTTTCCGGATCGGCGATTCCCATTTCAATAGACCAGTTTACGGCATCGATGAGGTCGTCCTGCATCCTTCTGCCCCACTCCAGATTTCCGGCGTTGCTGAAGTTCTTGCCGAGGCCTGTCGAACCGCGGAAGTTGATGCTGAGAACGGCATAGCCCCGGTTGGCCAGCCATTGATGAGTGGCATCCAGGCCCCAGTAATCGCGACTCCAGGGCCCTCCATGCACATTGAGGATCATGGGAAGAGGTTTATCTGGCAGGCCATCGCCATCGGCATCGCTCCCCGTGGGCAATGTATAATAGCCGAGAAGATCCAAGCCGTCGCGCGATGTGATGATCACCGGAATCATCCTTGATAAGGGCTTATCATCCAGCTCTTCCCGATCGGTGAACAGGAACTCGGCCTTCTTTTTGATGCGATCATAGTAAAAGTAGCGCGTCGGTCCGTTATCAACAGTGTAAGCCACAATCCAGGAGCTATCATCAAGGGTGCGGCTCACCGCTCTAATCTCTCCATGCTCCAGATCCGCCAGATACTCCATATCTCTTGCGATAGAGGGGTCTATGATCTTCCATTGAAGCTTATCGTAGTAGAAGGCCACCGCCTGCAGATTCTTCTCCGTTGGATGAATCATGGCCCCTGAAAAATCGGATTTAGAGTCCTCAGCCACAAGGGACTTGTGGCCAGAATCCAGATCCAGTGTGTATAAAGCGGCAGTATTTCTGCCACTGCTATCGACAAGATATGTCTCCTCATTTGTCTTGTTGAAATCCACAAAGCGTGCGCTTATTGCGTCCTCCATCTTGATCTTCATGAAGCGCTTCCATGCTCCATCCACTCCGGGCTTGAATATTTCAATATCGCCATCAGAGGTCATATTGCTTGCCAGCCTTATCTTGAAGTCATCATCGACTTCGAATCCCGAAAATGCGGTGTTCTCCTGGAGAAGAGTCAGGTTGCCGGTTTCGATGTTAAGCCTGAAGAGGTCGTGGTACTCAGGATCACGCCGGTTCATGCCTATAATGCATTCCAGAGGATGCTTGGGGCTGATTGCCTGGATCTGAGATTGCACTCCCTCAAAAGGGGTGAGATCTCTGGTCTGGCCGCTGCTGAGGTTTACGCTGTAGACACTCCAATTCTCGTCACCATTGAGGTCCTGCAGGAATAGTATGTGCTCATTGCTATATCCCCAGAAATAGCTTCGAATCCCGCGATAGGTATCATTGGTCACAGACTTTGCCCTTTCCAGCTGTCCGGTGGGGCAAACCCAGACATTGAGCACACCGTTGACCGGGGCCAGGAAGCTCATCTTTGATCCATCCGGGCTGAGGCGGGTAGTGATTCGATCTGGATTGCCAAATAGCACAGACCTGGATATCATAGATGTGTTCTTTTCCGCGATGGCATCCGAAGTCAAAATGATAATGAGAACTATGAGAACTGCAATTCTTCTCGTGCTCTTACCTCCAATATTTTTTGGCGATTTTGCTCCCATATTATTCGATATTCAGGGGGGTCAGAAGATACATGATGATCCTTCGCCACCGGCGGTCTTTTGAACCGTGCCTGACCTATTTTATTCATGAACGCTGCGTGGAAGCACAGCGTTGATATGCCGCATATTATATCAAAATATTGGCAAGTTTAGGTGAGCTACATTCTCTCTTTAAGATACACTATTATAAAATCCATCAAAAAAAAATAGGAGGTTTTGGAGGCGCTGCAAATTACTCAGCCGGCAGTTGAGAGGGCAAGCATGAGCAGGAATGCCAGCATTACGCTGCATAAGAGAATGACATCACCGTATTTGCTATGCATTAATGCCATCAAGCCAGACAGCATGCAATCGGTCTCACCCAATCCATCCGGCATTCCTTTACCCGAAGCTCCTCTCACCATTGGCATGAAATATAATTGGTCCCGATGCATTTAAGTAGCTATTTTTCACATTGGCGTTCTATAAGCTCCGCTTTGAAAATTTAGATCATATGAATGATATATAGGTTTTATGTTGGAATTTATTGGTAGATTAAGCATGCAAAAATATCATTTTTTAGCCAATTTAAATTGAAATAGCAGATCAGCTTATAAAAACCTCTTCCAGATATCAATAGATAATATGCTTAAACAAATCCTGGAAGAAAAAAGAAATCAATTTTGTTTATACGACGCTTATTCTATCTTTACCTCCTTGCCCTTTCGCTTCTCCTTCTTTTCCAGTTCTACAGTCAGGACGCCGTTCTTGTAGGAGGCTTTGGCGCTGTCAGGATCTACGGCAGAGTCCAGATAGATCATCTTATAGAACTTCTTTTCGTCCTCGGTCTTGATCTCCAGGCTGTCCTCGGCCACATCCAGCTTTACCTGGTCCTTATCCACTCCCGGCAGCTCCACAAATATCCGGTAGCGATCTTTTTCGCTCATGACATCTACCAGAGGCTCCCGTCCCTGGCTGGGTTCGATTCCCTTATAGGAGGGCTTGATATTGCCGAACTCTCTGAATACAGGCTCCTTTCCGGGCTCGGCGGTATAGCTGAAGCCATAGACAAAGGGGCCATATCTGCGGCTGACTCCCCCCGGCGTCTCTTCCTCTCGAACCAGGGTCTTGAACTCAGAGGGCATGGATTCCTCAAACCTCTTGATCATGTCCTCAAATGGCTCCTTGAACCAGTCCTCCTCAAACTTCTCCTTTCTCTCAAACGGAAAGCCCTTGGTGAAATTTTCAAATATATCGAATATGGATGGATATCTCTTGTCCCACATTTCTCACTCACCTCATGGTCACTTTGACATAGTAACTTAAGGATAGTGATGGGATATAAATTTTTTGTCTGGGGGAGCGGCAATAAGCAACAAAGACCGGATCGCACTGCATTTCTGCAGTTATCTCTGCCATCTTTCGCGAGAGAGCTACCGCATCCCTGTATGAGCCGACCGCCCTTTTAATAGACGACCTTGATTATCCTCGTGCCCTTTCCAAGACTACTAATTTAATTCAAAGCAGGATAAAATTGGTTTTTCGCCTAAGAGGTGTATTTTATTGAACCATAGAGGGTAAGCTATTGCCGCTGCGATTTCCTGGCGGACAGCAGCTGTGGTCGGAATGGTGATGCCGGTAGATGTGCAGCCTCTGAAAGACGGTTCTATGCCGGTCTCGGACGATCTGAAAGGGATCATCTCAGGATCAGCTATAATGGTTTCCGATGCAAGCAAGGCTGGGCTAAATTCCGCAATCCTTTTCCCTTTTCCCAGCTATTATGCCCAAGTATGTCGATTCCAAACCGGGTCCTGGAAAAGCTGGGCAGTGATGAAGAGATCGTCTACCAATTTGAAAAGCCATTTAGATTGAAGTCTCCAGGCTTGGTTTTCACCAATAAGAGGCTGATATATTACAAACCCAAGTCCTCAGGGCTAAAGCTGGAGCAATATAGCTGGCGAGATATAAAAAAGATCAGTATAAAAGAGGGGCTCGTGAGTGGAGAGATCGAGTTCGAGATGATCGGAGACCATGAGATCGAGTTTGAGGATATTCCGAAAAGCGATATTCATGAGATGCAGGCCATAGCCACAGAATTAAAGGAGAATGCTTATTCCGTCCAGTCCAGAGCAGCCGGGCTTGCTGGAGGACCGAGGCCATTGTCATCCTCCCCGACCAGCGGCCAGATCGTTTCAAGAAGATCTGATGTGGGTTTCATGGCCCGGATGTGGACTGCGGTCCAGGCCAAGATGAACCGGATGATGGGAATTGAGGATCCAAGAACCAATCTCGAACAATCCTATGATAAACAGTTGCTGCTGCTCCAGGACGTCAGGAGCAGCGTGGCACAATTTTCCGCTTATTGTGAGAGAATGGGGCTTCAGAGGGAAAAGCTGCAATTGAGCATGGAAAGGCTGGAGGGCCAGGCCAGAGAGGCATTACTGGCCGGTCGAGAGGAGCTGGCAAGGAAAGCTCTGGAGAACAGGGCTGTACTCCAGGTTCAAGCTGATTCGCTAGATCAGCAGATAGCTGCCCTTGAGGAGCAGCATCAAAAGCTTATCGCTGCAGAAAGCCGGCTGGCGGCAAAGGTGGAGGCATTTCGAGCCAAGAAGGAGGCCATTAAGGCCGAATACTCCGCTGCTGAGGCACAGGTGAGATTGGCGGAGTCTCTGACCGGCATCAGCGAGGAGATGGCTGATGTTGGCCTGGCTGTGGAGCAGGCGGAAGAGAGGACCGAGAATATGAAAGCACGCTCCGCCGCCCTGGATGAGCTGCTGCAATGCCAATCTATGAACGATACTTCTGGATTCAGCGGCCTGGAGCAGGAGATTGCGCTGATCAAAGCCCAGGGTAGCGTTGATCTTGAGCTTGACCGCATAAAAGCGGAGATAAATAAGGGATAGAAGACGATTGACAAGTTCTCCGGGTAATGATTCTATCCAAAAGAAATACTGCAAGGTGGAATCTCTAAAGCGCAGAGCTGTCATGGGATCTTAAAGCCATCAGGCTATTCCGGAGTGACTATAAGGTGACACTAATCAAGACACTGGAGCAGAGCAAAATACGGGCCGTCCTGCGCTACCGCTGGGCTGTCTTCGGCGTACTGGCCATGGCTTACTTTTTTGTCTACTTCCATCGAGTCTCGACCGCCGTGGTCTCTACCGATCTGCAGAGCACTTTCGGAGTCAGCGCCGCCCAGCTGGCTTTGCTCAGCTCCATCTACTTCTATGTCTATGCCATCATGCAGATGCCCTCCGGGCTTCTCACTGACAGCCTCGGACCGCGCAAGACAGTTAGTTTTTTTATTCTGCTGGCCGCGGCGGGAGCGCTTCTCACAGGCATTGCCTCCTCTTATCAGATGGTCATGGCCGGAAGGCTCCTGATCGGAATCGGCGTGGCCATGGTCTATATTCCCACTATGAAGATCCTGGCGGGATGGTACCGCAAGAACGAGTTCGCCTCCCTCTCGGGCATTCTTCTTGCCGTGGGCAACTTCGGAGCTCTGTCCGCTGCCGGTCCCCTGGCATGGCTCACCGGGGCACTGGGCTGGCAGCAGGTCTTTATCATGCTGGGCGCCATCACCCTGCTCCTGGCGACAGGGGCCTGGATCATCGTCCGGGACCGACCCATTGAGATGGACCTGCCTGCCATTGAGGATATTGAAGCAGAAGAAGGAAATGAGCCTCTGCCTGTATCAGAGGCGGCGGATGGAATTCCTCTGGGCCGGGCGCTGTGGATGACCTTCGGGGCGGGCAGAAAATTCTGGCCTCTGGCAGTATGGTTTTTCTTCACCTATGGCAGCATCATGGTCTACCAGGGACTCTGGGCGGGGCCTTTCTTTCAGGACATTCTGGGATGGGACAGGTCAGACTGCGGCACGGTGCTGACATTCATCGGCTTGGGCATGATATTGGGCTGCCCCACCGCCGGCTACATCTCGGATAAAATTCTCAAATCCCGCAGAAAGGTGCTGATCATAGGGGCAATCGTCTACACCTTTATCTGGGCCATAATATGGATCACTTCCGGCCAGATAAGCAGCGTTCAGGCCTATATGGCCATTAACTTCTCCTTCGGCTTTTTCGGCGGATTCTTTGTGGTCAGCTTCGCCCAGATCAAGGAACTCTTTCCCCTGAGCATGGTAGGAACGAGCACGGCAGCCCTCAATATATTCCCCTTCGCCGGGGGAGCGGTATTGCAGCATCTCTCCGGGCTGATGCTGACAGCCAGGGATCTGGATTCCTACCGGAGCTTATGGCTGCTCATGCTGATATGCATGACAATAGCCACGCTGGCTGCCATCCTGTCACAGGAGAAGGCAGCAGGATAAGATTAGGGAGATGCGGGCTAGATGAAAGGGACTTACCTCTATTCTCCTGCCAACAGCTCTGCTATTGCCCTCTGGCTCTCCTCCGGCGTCCCCTTGGTATTGACCTCATATACCCTTGTGCTGGCCAGCAGTTGACGGAAGAACTGAGTGCGAAGCCGCCTCTTGAAGTCGTTTTTCACCAGCAGATGGGGATTGAAGTAGTCATTTTCCTCCAGAAGAGCAAGGGCTTCGCCCGCCTCCATCTGCCGCACCGTCTTTTTTTGGGACGGATCGCGCTTGAGGATTATCACCGTCTGCAAAGTGGTCAGGGGCAGGATCCGTCCCTTGCCTATCACCCAGCGCAGGTCCACCACCGCTCGCCCCTTCTGGTCGAAGACTGCCCGGTCCACCATTCCCGAAAACTCCTTCCAGATGTCGGCCAGATCAGCCCGGATGTAGAAGTTCTTCTCCGATCCAAATGCCAGGATCTCCTCCCCAAAGACCCGGGCAAAAAACCAATCGTCTGAGACGGCCCTAATCTCGGGGCGGCGAAGCAGGCCGTAGGTATGGGTGGTCTTGCCCGCACCCGATCCCCCCAGAATGCAGACGCCTCTTCCTTGCAGATCGAGGCAAGCCCCGTGCACGGAATAGATGGAGTGATTGTCCTCCAGGATATCGCCGGCCAGGGAGAGTGCCAGGGACTTGATCCAGCCGTAATAGTCCATGTTGAAGATAAAGCAGCTTCTGGAGAGGGGATCATAATATACCCGGTTCTCCTCGATGGCTTTATCCTCTAAAGCATAGATCCGGCCGTGGGAGCGTATGCTCTGGGAGGCGGAATAAAAGCTCTCCTCCCAGGACTCCTTGACCTGGCGGCTGCCGGCAAGCAGTTTGATGCAGCAGCCATAGATCTCCGATTTGACCTCGTAGAGAAGCTGACCGGCATACTGCTCCGCCAGCTCCTCCTTTCTTTCTACGGATATGATCTCTATATTGTAAGCCATTGCGATCAGCTCAATTCATTCTCCATATCTCCCACCGGCAGGCTGGTCAGGCTTCCCTGGACCAGCCTCATCTGCTCATCCAGTTCATAGAGCAGGGGAGTAGCGGTGGGGATCTCAATCTTCTCTATATCCTCATCGGAGATGCCTTCAATATGTTTAACCAGAGATCGGATGGTGTTGCCGTGGGAGACCACCAGGACGTTCCTCTCCTTCTCCAGCTGGGGAAGGATCTGCCCCTGCCATAGGGGCAACATCCTTTGCATAGCATCCTGCAGCGATTCAGTCCTGGGAAGATCCTTCTCCTCAACGGCCCGGTAGCGCTGCTCCCAGCCGGGATAGCGCCGATCGTCTTTGGACAGAGCCGGAGGCCGCTCTGAAAAGCCTCTCCTCCAGAGATGTACCTGAGATGCTCCGTATATGCGATCAATATCCGACTTCTTCTCACCTTCCAGAGACCCATAGGAGCGCTCGTTGAGCCTCCAGCAGGGCAGCAAGGGAATCCACATCCTTTCCATCTCCTCCAGCACAATCCGCGCCGTACGAATGGCTCTCTTTAAAACCGAGGTGAATGCCATATCGAAATCAAGGCCGCAGCTCTTCATCAATCGTCCTGCCCGCACCGCCTCGGCTCGCCCCTTCTGGGAGAGATCTATATCCATCCAGCCGGTGAACCTGCCCTCCTGGTTGAAGAGACTCTGGCCGTGCCGGAGCAAGACTAAAATGGCCATGGATACTGCGCTTCTCCTCCCTTATCTTTTTCCCCTTTACTGCGTTTTATTTCTCCGGCTCAGATTCTTCTCTGAAGCCGCATGTGGCTTGTTTTCTCTCATCCTTGTCCGTTGATATGCTCTCCGAGAGGACGGTCAGCTTCACCTGGGGCGCCAGGCGTAAAAAATCCTCCTTCTGGGCTAGGGCAGTGCCCTGGTGCAGAGTGGTTGCCGTCCCGGCGGCTGCGGCATAGACAAGGCACTCCTTGAGACTTTTCCCCTCGACCAGACCAACAATAAAGCCGGCAACCGAGGAGTCTCCTGCGCCTATGGTGCTCTTCACATCTACCTTGGGAGGGACGGCCAGGTACTCATGGCCCTCCGAGACCAGCAGTATGCCCCGCGCTCCCATGGATATGAGGACGATCCTCACCCCCTGCCGGTTTATCTCCCTGGCAGCAGCGCGGATGTCGTCCAGCTCTTGAAGCTGTCTTCCTACCAGCTCGGATAGCTCATGAATATTGGGCTTGATCACATCGGGTCGGGCTGCTATTCCTTTTCTCAATGCTTCTCCGTCCACATCCAGCACCACCGTGGACTGGCATCTCTTGACCAGGGTGATGATCTTGCGATATATCTCGGGGCTGACTCCTATGGGCAGGCTGCCGCCTATGGCCACCAGATCGCTGCAGGGAAGCCGCTCCAGCCTCTCGATGAACTCCATCAGCTCGGAGGGGCGGATCTCCGGGCCGCGGGCATTGAAGGCCAGCTGCTTGCCCGTCTCGCGCTCATGGATGATGATATTGGTGCGGGTCTCTCCCGAGACATGGATGAAATCGGTCTGGATGCCCTCATTGAGCAGCCTGCCCTCCAGCTCCCGCCCGGCAAACCCCCCCACGAACCCCAGGGCAATGCTCTCCTGGCCCAGGTTCTTAAGGACCTTGGATACGTCAACGCTCTTGCCTCCGGCAAAGCTCTTCTCCTCCAGAATGCGATTGGATACATCGTCGCGAACCTTCTCTATCCAAAGGGTGCGGTCCAGGGCAGGATTAAGAGTGATGGTATAGATCATGTCTGGCTTTCTTATCGGCAACGGTAATTACTCTTTTGCCTCATCAATCGGAACGGGAAAGCCGAGAATAGCCCGGCTGAGATTAGAATCGGCAATTGACAACACCAGAAACAATTATATACGTTGATGGACGAACCAGATTTCAAGCAAAGGTCAAGCGCATAAATCCCTCCTATCCCATTGACTTTTGCCTTCCCCCTCCTTAATTCTCCCCTGCGGAGAGGATCGGCGGATCTGAGCCGGATCGGCACGTCGATTGACTTAAGCGAAAGGTTTATATTCGGCGAACGTCGTATAGGTGATCAGCAAAAGTCAATAGCTTTTATTCCCTCCTACATCACTGACTTTTGCTATTCTTCTTATTCGCTCATTTTAAATATGGCAGATGCCCTAGCCACTCCTTTATGCCGGATCCAAAAAGCAAGATAGAGCAGCTGGTCTCCTCTTTAGAAGAGCTGCGCCTGCATCTGGGCAGAAAAGACCTCTTGATAGGCGGGGATAGGATCAACTCTCAGCTCTACTTCTGCCTGGCCAATGCCTGCCTCAGGAGCCGGGCCATTCTGCTCTATGGCGGCATGGGTGCCAATAAAACCACTCTCATCAACCTGCTGGGCGCATCCTTCTTGGGCCTGGAACTGGACCGGATGGAGGATCTGATGGTCACCGGCCATCCGGAGCAGACGGAGGAGAAGATAGTCGGCTTTCTGGATCCCAGACAGTGGACCGGCCAGAAAGAAGGTCCTGTCCAGGTACTCTGGACCGACTGGGCAGGATCCCGCTGGAAGCTGATCAATGAGATCAATCGCTTTCCCAGCGGCAAGCAGAATCTGTTTTTGGAGATATTGCAGAAGAGGAGGATCAGCTACGCCGGCCAGGTCTGCCAGCCGGGGGAGACCTGCTACTTCGCCACTATGAATCCGGAGTTCTCCGCCACCTATCCTCTGGACCAGGCCTTGCTGGACAGGATCTCCGCCTGCGTGCCAGCCTATCAGCCTGACTTCCTGGCCGGGCTGCTGCTCTCGGAGAGAGAGAGGGAGGTCAGGGACCTGGCAGGTATGCTGCCCCGCTTCACCGAATCAGAGTTCTCCTCCCTGCCCCAACTGGTGGACGGCAAGCCTCTATCTAGCCAGGTGGAGCTGGCCGTTCTCTGCCTCATCCGTGACTTCACTCTCTGCGAGAGGGCTCCCTCCTACGACAAGACCCAGCTCTCCGGCAGCAAGCCATCCCTGGGCCTGTGCTCTGGGTGCCACTATCACAATAATCCCGAGGCCATCTGCTGGCAGACGGATGAGGGGCTCTCGGACAGGGTGAGACAGGATCTGCGGATCTTCTGCCGGGCCTTTGCTTTCCTGCTGGACCGACAGGCGGACCTGGAGATCCTCCGGGCTATAGCTCCCTATGTCATATGGCATCGCATAAATCCGATGACCTCGGTGCTGGAGAAGCCCCCCTACTTCGGGGTGGGAAAGCTGGCTTATGTGGCCAGTCTGGTGAACAAAAGCATTGACCGTACCATGAACGAGAGGAGGGAGATGAACCTCATCTACTCCCATGCCATGGACAGAGAGATCTCCGCCTCCCAGGCCATAGAGGAGCTCTCGTCATTTGACGATCCCATAGCCAGGATGGACTTCATTCCCCATCTGGAGAGCAGGCAATGAAGCTCTCCTCCTTCATTAGCTCGGCATATCCTGAAACGAGCCTATCCCCCAGGATTAAGAAAGGCAGAAAGGACATGATCTTCAGCCTGGAGGATCTGGCGGACAGGATCGGATCGAGGCCGGATCGGGCCAGCGTTGAAGAGTTGGTGGAAGAGGAGGCCAGCCAGATAGAACTGCTCTTATCCTGCCAGCCGGATAAGAGGTGCGCCCTGATCTGGGGCTATGTCTCCAGTTTGGCGGCGGAGAGGAGCCCACTGCCGCTGAGGCTTCCGGCTCGGGATTACGCCGGGCTGGAGATGGCGGGAGGATGCATCATCCTGGAAAAAGGGGGAGACCATGTGGGGGAGAAGATGAGAGGGGGGAGGATCGTAATTGAAGGAGCAGCAGGCGACTACCTGGGCCAGGAGATGACTGGAGGCGGTATAGTCGCAGCAGGCTGCCGGGATTATGCCTTCCGCCAGATGAAAGGCGGCTGGGGAGTGGTGAAAGGCGATGCCGGAAAGTTCCTGGGCCTGGGCAACACCGGTGGGAGGATTGCTTTACAGGGCTCCTGCCGGGAGAGAGCAGGCTGGATGATGCGATCGGGACGGCTTTATGTGCGAGGCGATGCAGGAGAGTACCTGGGGCTGCTCATGAGCGGGGGAGAGATCCTGGTCCGGGGCGAGGCGGGGCGGAGGGCGGGATGGCGCAGCAAGGGAGGGCGCATTGCAGCATCCCGTTTTGGCCCAGAGGCTGTGGATGGAGTCACCGAGCTGGGCTAGCGTCTGGCAGAGGTCCCGGCGCAACTGGCACTGGCCGCTGCTGCCGCCGCCTCGCCTCTCCTCCCGGTCCGTAGGAGAAGAGCAGGTCGGCGAGTTATCATTCAGCAATTATCAGATCACCCTGGATGAGGAGATTTTAAATCAGGGACCGGTTTATCTGGAGAGCCTCTTCGATCATCTTATAGCTCATTACATCTTCTGTCCTCGCTCTCTGGATGGTGCCTCCATCTTGGCCCGCTCCGCCCTGGAGGGCCTGAAGAGCCCCGATCCGAACAAAGCCAGGGCATTGGTCAATATCTTCTCTGATATTGTGGTGGACTCGCTGAGGCTGGAGAAGAGCAGCAAGGACAGAGAGAAGGTCCTTTTGGGCTGGGGCAGGCTGGCAGAGCAGCCGGACCTGGGGGAGCTGGACCGGGTGGTTTTGGGCCTGCTGAGAAGCTACTGGGAGGCGGATCTGCGCTTCTCCGATAGGCCGGAGGTGGCTCTCCTGGAGAGGATCTTCTCCGCGGGCTTTCGAGAGCGGAGCCTCTGGCCCAGGCAGTGCCGACAGATGGCCAGGATTCTTGAGCCCCTGTTGCCAGGCATACTGGGCCAGGGCCCGGTGCGCTGCCAGGAGGCGCTGAACGGCTGCGCAGATGCCGCTCCCCTGGCCGGGGCGGAAAAACTGGAGCCTGGGCAGTACACTCGGGTTTTAGCCGCTCTGGGGCTGGAGGGAGATCTGGTGCGCTGGTATCGCGATCAGAGCTACAGCATAACCATCCGGGAGGCTCCGAGGTCCAGGAGTGAGGAGCATCCTTCTGCTCCGGAGAGGTGGAGGCTGACCGATCCCTGCAGCGAGCTGGATGTGGCCTACTCTCTGAGTCTTTCGCCCCGGCTCATACCGGGGGTCACCACCTACAAGCGGGGCCGGGAGTGGGGGAGGATGGCGCCCCTGGGCAGAGGCATTCCGGACCTGCTGGTGGTTTTGGACAGCAGCCGGTCCATGGAGGGGCACAGGCTTGGCAGCAAGACCCATCGGGCCACTCTGGCCGCATTCAAGGCCTGCCGCTATGCCCACGGCAAGGGGGCCATGCTGGCGGCGATCAACTTCAGCGAGAGATATCTGGCTGTACCCTGGACCAGAGACCTTTCCGCCGTGGAGCGGACCCTGGTGGAGTTCTTCTCCACCCGCACCCACATACCGGGAAAGGCCATAAGGGCGCTGGCGGAACAGCGCCCCGGCTGCCTGATCCTCTGCATCACCGATACCCACATCCAGAATCTCTACCAGGAATGGGAGGATATAGAGCAGGCAGCCAGGGCGGGCAGCTTCGTTTTATTCTGCATAGACCAGGACTACAAGGACCGGCATGTGGAGGGGGCTCTGGCGGGATTGGGAAGGGTGTACTACATCAACCGGCTGAAGGACCTGGTTTCAATGGTGGTGGAGGTCACCGGTCGGGCCTATGCCGGGGAAAGTTTTATCTCCTAGCAGCAGACTGGTTTTCTGGCGCGCCGGGATAGGGTAGTGGCTATCCTGAGGGACTGTGG
>JAGOLL010000111.1 GCA_017994055.1 Methanothrix sp. | reverse complement strand
CAATGATTTCTGCGTTATGAATGGCATTGAAATCAGAGTTAAAAATGATTGTTAGCATAGTCTCCTCTTACTTCTTAGTGATTTCAATAAAGTCATATATTATGCTTTCCATTGCTTTATTGTCACCGGAATCGTCAGAGCAAAGATGCTGAATCCCATGAAAAATTTTAGCAAATTCAGAAAACACAGGATGGCCTCTCAGCCGGTTACATCTATCGAAAAAGAAGGTTGAAAAAGTGTCGCCTCGGATCAATCATTTGCGTTCTAATATTAATCCGGCACATCGCTATGCAGGCAGAGGGAAGATAGTGCCCCGTCGACTTTTTCAAGGCACATCATCCAGCTTTCTTTCTTCCGAAATCCTATTTTTTGAGCACTTTCACCCTCTCGAATATCTGCTTCATGGTGTCCTCATTGCTTTCTGTAAAGGCAAAGGGCGACTTGGTGAAGGGCTGGAAGTAGATGGGCACATCATCCAGCCGGTAGAATGTCCCATCACATTCGAAGGCATCTATTACCCCCGGCAAGACCACATCGGAGAGCATGGTGGTGGGGCATGGAGCGATGTCGATGCAGGAGACAGGTATCTCCGCTAAATACTCGGCGCAGGCGGCAGGGAAGTGGGAGACCAGATCGGCGCAGACGATGAAGGCCGCGTCCACGTCTTTGTCCCTCAGCAAATCCACCGCCGTGTACTCGCCTGGATTATACCGTGGATATCCCCGGGAGAAGTCCAGCCCGAAGGGAAAGCCATAGAGGTAGGATGCAATCTGGTTAAAGCCGGCCACATTGCAGTGCCCCCGCAAAGCCCCGATGATGAACTTGGTGTATCCGTTCAGCTCCTTGACCAGGTTGAATGCCGCCTCAGCATTGCGATGCTTGCCGTAGGATGAGGCTATTCCCAGGCCCACGTAGATGGCTCCAAAGTTGCAGCCTTTCATCAGCTCCAGCATCTCCTCCATCTGGCCTATGGAGACGCCTGTTGTCGCCTCAACGGAAGAATGGGGCTTCCTGCCGTGCAGCAGGGTGAGAAGCGCCGCCATCAGCTCATAATCGGTATTGGGCTTGAGCTGGATGTGCAGGTCGGAGTTTTCCGCAGTTATGCTGCGCCGGGGATCGACGGTTATCACCGTGCGGTCGAACCTGCCACGGCGGGTCCAGTGGCCCCGGGGGTAGACGGCATAGCGAGACATGTGCCTGGGCATGGACTCCAGGGGATTGGTTCCCCAGTAAACCACCAGATCGGACCGGGACTTGGCCTGGCCCGCGGTGCCACCTACCCTACCCGCCTCCTGGATGCCCATGGCTGTGGGCCCGTGGCAGACGGTGGAGTTAGAGTCGATTGCCGCTCCCAAAAACTCGGCCAGATGCAGCCCCACCTCCATGGCCTCGCTGGAGGTCTCGCTTCCCACGAATATCAGCGGCCTCTTGGCCCGTGCCAGGATCTGGGCCGTTTTCTCTATGGCCTCATCCCAGCCTGCCGATTGCAGAGCGCCGCTTCTTCTGATCAATGGCTCCTTTATCCTGTGGCTGCTGATGATCTCCTGAAACTTGGCGTTTCCCATCTTGCAGGCATTCTTTACTGTGATGCTGTCCCCGGATAGCTCCACGGCGATATCATCGCAGGAGGCTCCGCATACGGGACAGATTATGTTCTTGGCTGACAGGTTATTGACAGGCATGTTATTGGCAGACATCATTTACCCCTCCCGTACAGCTTATTGACCAGATCCTCGGCGCTGAGGACCTCCTCCTCCGTGGCCTCTACCAGAACCGGCGAGCCCTTGTAGAGAGGAGAGCCGGTGGAGAATGTCTCCGGGTCCACCACCACATTGGCCCAGATGGCCCGGGGCATGAATATGTGGCCAAAGCTTACTGACGGCCCGGCATAGGCATGCACCGCCACCCGGCGCCTGCCGTCGGGCGAGGAGATCAGAACCTTCTCCGGCGAGCCCAGGGCCTCATAATCCTCTGGATTGATCTCCGCCACAGCACACTCGGCGGTGTACTCCGGAGAGAGTTTGCTTCCTCCCTTGGCCAGCCTGCCCTCCTCAATGGTGCTGCCGGAATTGAGCAGAAACTGCTTCATGGCTATCAGACCTCCCTGCAGTATATAGTGCCCTTTGCATTCTTGCTCAGGGCATAGTCGCCAGAAAGCTTGACAAACCTGCCCTCCAGCTTGACTTCTCCCACCGTTGGATCCTCCTCCCGGCCTGTCTCCACAAAGCCCGGCGAGGGCTGCAGGATGTCCTTGCAGACGGCGATGGTCCCGCCGTTCATCTCCGCCCCCACGCCCCGGACAGCCGATCCCCGGACCAGGATCAGGCCGCCGCTCTGTCGGATGCCGCAGAAGTTTTCCACATCGCCCCCAACGGTGATCTGGCCGCCGGCTAGGCCGCCGCCCAGCTGGCTTCTGGCATTTCCCTCCACTATGATCTGGCCGCCGGTCATGCCCCGCCAGCTTCCCCGGTAGGCTGAGCCCACATGGTCTCCGCAATCGCCCTTTATGTGAAGCAGGCCGCCCTTCATCTCTCGACCGGACCAGGAGCCGGCGTTGCCTTTCACCAGTATGCTTCCCCCAGCCATCTCCGCTCCCAGGTGCATTCCCGCCGGGCCGTCTATCTCTATGCTTCCCGCCTTCATGCCCTCACCTATGCGCTTGACCCGGGAGAGGTCTCCCTGCAATATGATCCGGGTCTCCTCCGGAGAGGCGGACGGGCTGCTGGCCTCTACGTCGAAGAAACTGCAGAGGGGAAGCTTTTCCGGGCCCTGCCAGACCAGAAGAGCCTCAATCTCCTCTTTGCTTTTCCCGGCAAAAGACTCCGGCTTGATCGCCTCTGCCTCCACCATGATTCCAATCTTCTCTCTGATTTTAAGAATAATCTCGGCCAACTTCCTCACCTCCTCATCACTGCCTCCAGAGGCTGGTTGACCGGTATGGCCACCGGATTTTTCAGGTACTTGTCCGGCACGGGATAGTTGGCAAATCCGACTGTGTAGTACTTGAACCAGTCCTTGACGTCTTTGAGCATATCCTTCTCCAGGTCTTCATCCATATAGGGCTGGCAGTAGAACCTTCTGCCCTCGGGCACGCTGACAATCTCTCCCTGGCAGGCCACAATCCTGCCGTCCTTGATTGTGTATTCCGGCCGGGCCAGTTTGGCGGTCAAAGCCGCCGAATCATTGGGATTCAGGTTGGCAGGATCAATGTCATAGATGGTGACATCCCCATCCGCTCCCGCTCCCAGGTGGCCCTTTCTGTAGGCCATGCCTATGGTCCGGGCCGGGTTGGCTCTGGTGACAATGGCCATCTCGTAGAGGGACAGCTCCCGGTCCACCCCCCCCAGGGTTGATTTATCGTAGGCCCACTTATGGCACTCTTTGGCGGTGTCGTCCCTGGCCTTCTTGGACATGAGCCAGGTCAAAAGCTGCGGATACTGGGTGAATATGCCGCCGTTGGGATGGTCCGTGGTCATGATAGTCTTCCAGGGATCATCGATCAGCAGCATCACCTCCAGGCCGATGGCCCACTGGACACTATGGACCGGGCTGCTCTTCATATAGACCAGAGGCAAAACTCCGGATCCGCACTCCAGCTCCACATCGGTGTTGGACCATTTCTGGCCGGTGATCATATAGAGATCATGCTGGGCCGGCCCGTCCCCGGTCATGGTGGTAGCCGGGCCGAAGGGCACGGAGCCGCTGTCTATGACCACATCATCGACCTGGTTGATGTACTTGGCCAGGTCCGCCGCACCGGAGCAGAAGTCCCTCCAGGATGTGCCGCCATAGGCGCTGAACTGGGCGTGAGCCAGGTATACGGTCTGCCTTCTTCTGGCGCTCTCTCGAGTCTCTCCCCACTCCAGCTGGGACTTGTTGCTGGCCTCCATGCCCGAGGTGATCATCAGCGAGTCCCGGGCGGTCTCCCAATTTCCAGGATGGCCCAGATTGTTGGCATGAAGATGCAAAGACATGGGCAGGCCCAGCATCTCGTTGACCTCCGCCAGTCCCCGGATCAGCTCCCGTGGGGTTACCTCGAAGTGGATGTTGGGCTGGTCCAGGCCGCTCACATTCTTGGCCCAGCCCCAGTTCTCCACTCCGGCGGGATTGACGCATTTGATGCCGTAGCCCTTGTGGGTCCGCAGCATCCAG
>JAGOLL010000110.1 GCA_017994055.1 Methanothrix sp. | reverse complement strand
TCTGCTTTGCCCCTCAGCTCCTTCATCACCAGGCCCATCAGTGGTCCCATGGACCGGTCGCCCTTGGAGCGGACCAGGTCCGCCTTTGCCGCTACCACTGCCTGCACCGCCCTCTCTACCTCGGAGCGGTCCACTCCCGTCAGGCCGGCTGCTCCCACCGCCTCATCTGCGGTCATCTCCGGATGCTCAGCCAGGGCGCGCAGCAGCCCGGACAGCCCCTCCTTGGCCACTTTATTTTGCGACAGGAGGGCAAAGCAGTCCCGGTAATTCTGATCGGTGAGGTTGGAGACAGAAATCCCTTCCCGGGCCAGCTCTATGGGCAGGCTCTCTATAGCCCTGACCACAACGGAGGGCGAGAGAGATGGGTAATCCCTCAATATCTCCTCAAACAGAGAATAGCTGGCCGATGCAGCCATCACCCTGGCCTGCTCTCCGGATAGAGCGTATTGCTGGATAAAGCGCTTGGATCGATCTGCAAAAAGCTCAGGCATCTTCAGGGCGGCCAGCATCTCCTCGCTGATGGCCACAGAGGGCACATCGGTCTCTGGATACATGCGGGCCGATCCGGGCAGGGGCCTCATGTACTCGGAGCAGCCGTCGGGAAGAGCCCGGCGTGTCTCCTCCGGGACGCAGCAAAGGGCCTCCTCGGCTCTGACCAGAACTGCTGCTATGGCTTTTTCCGCTCTGTCCCTGGGACCGGTGACCATGACCAAGGCATCGCCATCAGCCGCTCCCAAAGCAATTCGAACCGCTTCCACCTCATCAGCGGTCACACCATAGGCGGGAAGCTCATCGGTGTGGAAAATGCCCCCCACACCCGCCCTCTTGGCCCGGTCGGACATCTCCGAGCCCAGCCTGCGATCGGGCTGGATCTCCCGGCCCACCAGGCCGGCGAAGCCCGTCAGCCGGCAGGCCAAGATTACTCCGCCATTTTTCAGGGAGCGGGAGAGAACCTTGGAATCGGTTTTAGCAAAGAGATCTGTGATATCCTTTGTAGCAGGGTCTACATTTGCCCCGCGCCTGATCAGCTCCTCTTTTATCTCCAGCAGCCGCACCTGGCGCAGAGCCTCAAACTCTACCACCTTGTCCACCAGGTTCAGAGCCTGGACCCCCTTGATCTCCACCCGGGCTCCGCCTTTGACCGAGACATTGACATCCTGGCGGATGGTCCCTAGCCCCCTCTTCACCCGTCCGGTGGAGCGCAGGATCATGCCCAGGTAAGAGGCCACCTCCCGTGCATGGTCAGGCGAGACTATGTCCGGGGCGGTTCCTATCTCCACCAGGGGAATTCCCAGCCGGTCCAGGGAGTAGACCAGGCTGTCTCCCCTGTCCTCTATGATGCGGGCCGCCTCCTCCTCCAGGCAGAGGATGCCTATCCCCACCCTTCCTGCCGAGGTCTCAATCCAGCCGTCTGCTCCGACGTAGGCGGTGCGCTGGAAGCCGGAGGTGTTGGAGCCGTCTATGACCATCTTGCGCATGACCTCCAACTGGTCCACGATCCTGATATTCAGCAGCCTGGCTATGATCAGTGAGATCTGCAGGGCCTCGGAGTTAACCTCGGCGGGAGGCTCCTCATCCGCCTCCACCAGACAGGTGCTGTCATAGGACTTGTAGAGGAACTTGCGCGATACCAGCACCTCCTCCAGGGCGGCTCGGTCTATCTCTCCCAGCTCGCTGCGCGATGGCCTCAGATACCGGAAGAACTCAAAATTGGACTCCTCCACCTCCCGGTGCCGGGTGGGGCAGCCGCAGAAGAGTTTATGGGCGGTATCCAGCTGCTGGTGAATCTCTATGCCGCAGATCAGGCCTAAGGCATGGTAGTCGAGGCGGGGGATTTCTTCTCTTGCCATTGGATTACCTTTCAGTGAACGCCGGTGGTTTAACTCTTTTGACTGCCTCCCTGATGTCTTCCGATTTAACCGTCTTTCTCTTGGCATGGCGAGCCCAGCCTGCAGCTTCACGGGCTACCTCCAGGCCGTAGCTCTCCAAAACCTCAGCCAGCGCATCCCTCGCGCCTTCGCTCACTCTCTCGGCACCGGCCTCGCGGATGAGCCGGCTCACCGGGGCAACTGGTAGTATGGGCATCTCTATATCCACCTCATAAATCCGGATATTACCGTTGAAAAAGGCAATTTTTCAGCCTTTTAGTGCTATAGGACCGGAATATGTTTTGTTATTTCATTTATGCCCTATATAAATTCCCCTCTAAGGAATCTATGCATATTCCTCATGAAAATACGGTTTTAACTCGATCCACAAATCTTATCCTGGCTATATTCTGGCTTCAGCATTGAATCTAAAATCAAGACCGAAATAAATGCTTGAATCAAAATCTCTCGATAAAACGAAATCCTTGATGCGGATGGGAAATGTTAATTAAGTTGCCGGGAGGAAAAAGGAGAGCATGAGGAGAGGACCATGAGCGAGCATCTCTGTAAAGCAATCATATTCAAGGATCTGGAGGACGTCTACGGTCCATGCGGATGCGGCATGAACCTGGCCACTCTGCCCGTACTTCTTCCCAGGGACTGGGCTATTCTGGAGCGCCCGGCCCAGGCGGAGCAGGATGAGTTCGGCAAGGGCTTTGATTTCCGGCGCACCTCGGGTTTCACCTGCAATCAGGTCTTTGAGCATGAGATGGAGGGTGTGGAGTATCTGGCCAACTTCTCCTGCTGTACAGAGTGTGCGGAGAAGGCCGTAGCTTGCGGTTATGCCGTCTGGTCCGAGAAATCCTATCCCCGATCGTTGCGTTGAAATTGGAGGCATCCTTGGTGAATCTTACCGTCTATTCCACTCCCACCTGCCCCAGATGTGAGCAGCTCAAAGCGGCTCTGAAGAAGGCAGGGCTCAGTTTTAGCAGCCAGGATATGAGCACGCCCCAAGCCCTCACTGAGCTGCGGGTGAACGGTGTGTT
This sequence comes from Methanothrix sp., assembly GCA_017994055.1. GTDB lineage: Archaea > Halobacteriota > Methanosarcinia > Methanotrichales > Methanotrichaceae > Methanothrix. Next base: position 1,316 of record JAGOLL010000110.1, on the reverse strand, counting down.
CACCCTCATGGCTCCGGTGCTCCAGGCCGATGAAAGCTTCTATACCGTGGAGGATCTCTTTGAGGGAGAGGTGCTGCGGGATCTCTCAAGCATTTTAAAGAGCTAGAACTCCCTGCCCCGCACCCGGCCTATATCGAAGACTGCGGTGCCGGCTATGTGCATCACGGCAAAAGTGCCCGCCTGGATGGGATCTGTGACCACCATGTCCGCCTGGGCGGGAAGAGAGCCGGCCATTTTCAGGGCTATGACCGGTATTCCCTCTTCCTGAAGCTTTTTCACCTCCCGGGTGATCCGCCCTCCCATGAGCGCTCCGGCCAAAACCAGTATGGAGGCGCGGGGAAGGCGGGCCACGGCGCTCACGGCATCAGCGATGGCCTCTTCTCCCACCAGGGGTATGGTATCAACGCTTATCCTCTCTCCTCGCAGGTTATGCCTGTCTGCTTCGCTCACCGCTCCTACTGCTACCTGAGCCACCTGAGCCCCTCCACCGATTATGATTACCCGCGCGCCATAGATTTTTCCAAAAGTCTCATGGATGGAGACATCGGTTATGGCCGTGAGAGCCTCCAGCTCCTCTACCATCTCCGGAACATCACCGGTCGAACAGTCTATCTCCATATAAACCGCAGCTTTGCCCTGGTTCATGCCCCTCTCCAGGACGAACTGCTGGGTGTATACTATGTTGCCGCCCCATTTGGCCACCGTGCCGGCGATGTCGCGCAGCATCCCCGGTCGATCCTGGCATATGACATTGATGGCTATGCTCATATCCTGCCTCACTGCGCTGCAATTGCGTCTAGGAAACTTTAATATGGCGAGTGAATAACCCTCATCCGATGGAATTTTGTCCCGAGTGCAAGAGCATGATGATGCCCAAGGGGGGCATGATGGTCTGCAGAAAGTGCGGCCATAAGATGCCCAAGGCTGCCTCAGGCGAGTCCTTGGTCAGCAAGACGGAGCAGCTGACCCGGGTGGTGCCGGTTCTTGAGCAGGAGTCGGCGGGGCTGCCCACCACCAATGCCCGCTGTCCTGATTGCGGCCATAATATTGCATACTGGTGGCTGCGGCAGCTGCGAAGCGCCGATGAGAGCGAGGTTCGCTTCTTCCGTTGCACCAAATGCAGCAAGACCTGGCGGGAGTACGATTAGGCCACGCTGCCCCGGCCCTGGTCAACTTGGCATCAGCTATATTAAATATTAAATGGCAATGTTGGGAGAGGATTTAGTGATGTTCAAGGCGGTTATCAATGCGGAAACTCTGCGCGATGCAATAGATTCTGTCTCTTCTCTGGTGGATGAGGTCAAGTTCTCCATATC
>JAGOLL010000043.1 GCA_017994055.1 Methanothrix sp. | reverse complement strand
TTGGTGGGGACCGAGCCCACAATCCCCGGGGAGCATGACCTGGGAAGGATTTTTGGCGTGGCGGCTTACGTCGGGGTAAAGACCGCCAACTGCATCAATAAGGACGGCCTCAATCCGGAAGGTGCAGGCCGAATCGAGGCTCTGGCCCAGGAGAGGGGGATAGATGTGGTGGGAAGGCTGCCCTATCATACCTCGGTGGTGGAGGCCATGGTGGCGGGCCAGGCGGTGGTGGAAAGAGGGGGGCCGGTAGCCCAGGCCATGAAAGAGATGTACAAGAGCCTGGAGGAGATGCTCTGAGTGTAGAGCAGGCTGAGCCTTAAGCTTCTCCCCCCCTTTTTATCCTCTTGCCACAAAAATCTCTCCAATATGAGGCTGAGCCCAGGCGGTATCATATCCCGATTTCTCATGGAGGGGGGTCACAATCAACACGACAAATGATGCCGGCAAGATTATAAAAATAGTTATTAAAAAAGGATAAAAGCGGCCTTATCTCGCCGCCTTGGCCACCCGCTCCACGCTGTCCCTGTGGTTGATGGCATAGCTCTTGACATCGCGGTTGGCGGCAGCAATGATCTCATCTGCCAGAGCCGCTTCTGCCGTTTTGGCCTTCTTGAATGAGGCAGCATGAGCGCCCTTTGCAATGAACATGAGGGCGGTGTCCACCCTTCTCTGGGGAGATGTGTCCACGGCCTTGGGCACGGTGATGCCTCCGTACTTGAGACGGACCACCTCTTCCCTGGGGCCGGCATTGGATATGGCCTTGCCCAGGATGCTGAGTGGATTCTCCTTGGTCCTCTTGGCAATTATATCGAAAGCTCCCTCGACAATGCCATAGACCTTGAGCTTCTTGCCCGTGTTCTTCTCCTTTCTCATCATCTTATTTACCAGCCGCTCCACGATATGCTGCTCCGACTTCTTGAACTGCTGCTTGGCATGCTTGCCGCCGGAGATCATGACCGACTTGGAAGCCAGGTTCATATATCCCTTTACGCTCAGATCAGCAACCTCGACCTCAGCCGGATCCCACTTGCCGAATAGCTTCATCCTTCCTCACCTGACCGGCTTCTCTTTTCTGCCCCGGACCAGCTCCTGGAGCGATACATTATTGACCGCAATGACCTTGAATCTCACTCCAGGGATATCTCCCATGGACCGTCCCTGACGCCCGCCGATGCGATCGACGGTGACCTCGTCATGCTCATCTATGAATCCTATGGCACCATCGCCCGGGGCGAAGGCTGTAACCTGGCGGCCGTTCTTGATCAGCTGGATGCGCACCGCCTTTCTTATGGCTGAGTTGGGCTGCTTAGCCTCAATTCCCACCTTCTCCAGGACTATTCCCCTGCCCATGGGCGCTCCGGCCAGTGGGTCAGCCTTCATCTTGCTGCCCGACATCCTGCGGATGTACTTAGGATCGCTCCATCTCATATTCTTCCGATCACCCTCCAGCTTCCTGGCGGCATAAATTCCATTTCCCATTCATTTCACCTTAGTAAACGCGCGAAGCCTATTGAATTATGATATCGTCAATGCCATGATGCCTCTGCGCAAGCATCTTGGCTTTTAATATGTTTCGGCCATCCCTGCCGATGGCAATGCCCTTGTCCTTATTAGCTACCTCTACATAAGCCAATCGCTTATTGTTCTTGTTCACAACCATGACGTTCTTTATCGCCGCCGGCTGGAAGAGGTTCTCCAGGAACTCCTTGGCATCTTCGCTGTACTCGACTATCTCAATCTGCTTTCCCACCGACTTCTTTACCCGGTTGATATTGGAGCCCTTACGGCCTATGGCCGCGCCCATATCTCCCTTCTTGATCACAAAGATGATCCGCTCGTTGTCCTCATCTACAATGCAATCCCGGGCCATGCCGCCGGTCAGGCTCTCGAACAGAGCAATATATCTGATTCCTTCCGTGGTGAGCTTGAACTCACTCATGCCACAACACCCCGGATCTCGCGCTGCAGTGCCATTATCTCCGAGTCCCCTGGCTCTATGACGGCCAAGGCGGCAACGGAGAAGGGTTTTCCGCAGGCAGATCCGAGGTCTTTGCCCATTCCCTGGTATGCATAAGCTGGAACATCGATGTTCTCCAACTGCATCCTAAAATCGGCAGGGCAATCCACGGCATAAATTATGAGCTTTGCCTGTCCGCCAATCCCCGCTTCTACGGTCTCGTTCGACCCAAGCACCACTTTTCCGGTTCTAATGGAACTTCTAAGAGCTCTATCTACGTTAATCATCGTTATCTCCTCATCTCTTGCTTGCTACGAGTGTCACATCGCCGGTTCCCAGCTGTATGGGCTGGCCAACGATCACATTCTCCGTCACGCCCCGCAGGTCGTCAACATCGCCGCGAACCGCCGCATCCAGTATATGATTGACGGTGACCTCGAAGGCAGCTCTGGCCAGAACGCTGGCCTTCTCCCCCGAGACACCATGCCGCCCGATCTGCTTGACCTCGCCGTCCACGGTCATGATGTCCGCCACCAGCATGATATGGCGCACATCTACCGAGAGGCCCTGCTCGCGAAGGGTATCTGTAGCCTCATTGATGATCGCATTTCGGGCCGCTTCTATGCCCAGCACCTCTCCGATCTCATTGATGTTGTTGGTCTTGATACGGGTGGGATCGACGCCGTCAAACTGCATCACCTTCTTCAGCGACGAGCCTTCAGTGTAGAGGATGTACTCATCGCCCTCCTTCCTTATGACCACCCGCTTGATTCCCTCCACACCCTTGAGGGATATCTTCTTGATCTTCTCCACCAGCTGGAGCAGCTCCCGATAGGAGGGCTCCTCCGGAGCCATGACCAGGAGGTTCTCCTTCTGATCCACATCAAGACCGGTTTCTTCTTTAAGCCTGGCAGCAACCTCCTCGGCGGTGATCTTCCTCTGCTCCATAGCCCCTGCATTCAGCTCGATGATCACATTCATCTCTGCCAGGTCAGTGGCGATGGACCCAAGATGGAGTATGGATGTGGACTCGATGGCCCAGGCCACCTCCCGCGCCAGATCCCGGTCGTGAGCATAATCCGGAGCCAGCTTTATGGTCATGGTGGGTGTGGAGGGGATCTTTCTGGCGTCCACGATCTCTATGAGCCGGGGCAGGCCTAAAGTGACATTGATCTCGGCCACGCCTGCATAGTGAAATGTACGCATGGTCATCTGGGTGCCGGGCTCTCCTATGGACTGGGCGGCGACCACCCCCACCGCCTCGCAGGGCTCCACACGAGAGTGCTTGTAGTCGGCGCTGACCATGGCCACGATCTCATCCATCTGCTCTTTGGTGATGGAAGCGCCCTCCAGGCCGGACTTCATGGCCTCTTTAATGCTATCTGGAAGCTCCAGTCCTTCCAGCCTCTCTGTGATCTCCTTTTCCGTGAGACTCATGCCGACTCCTCCCGCCCCTTCTGGAGCACGCTCTTGATGATTCGCTTCACATTGTCGCCGCTGGCATAGTCCCGTCGGGAGGCATCCACGCCGTCCTCGCCGTACTGGAACTGCACTATCATTCCTCGGGTCTCCTTGACTGTGCCATCGTACTTGACCTCGAGGTCCTGCAGGGCATTGACCAGGCGGCGCTGCAGGTATCCGCTCTGAGACGTCCTGATGGCCGTATCCACCAGTCCCTCCCTGCCACCTATGGCGTGGAAGAAGAACTCTGTGGGATTGAGGCCGTCCTTATAACTGGACTCCACAAAGCCGTGCGCCTCAGGGCCAAGATCGCCTCTTCTGAAGTGGGGCAGGGTCCGGCCGGCGTATCCGCGCATAATCCTCTCCCCTCGCACGGATTGCTGGCCGACGCAGGCCGCCATCTGGGTGAGGTTGAGCATGCTGCCGCGCGCTCCACTTACCGCCATGACCACCCCGGAGTTGTCCAGCCCCAGATGCCGGCCAGCGATCTTGCCCGCCGTATCCCTGGCCTTTCCCAGAGTCTGCATGATCCTCATCTCCAGTGTCTCATCCAGGGTGCGACCGGGCAGAGGCTCCAACTCCCCCGCTTTGTAAGCCTCAATAAGCTGCTGAGACTTCTCCCGGGCCGCTCTGGTTGTCTCTTCGATCTGCTCCACCGCTGCCTTGGGAATGTCCTCGTCGTCTATGCCGAAGGAGAATCCGGCATGCATGATTCCCCGCAAAGCCAGCCTGGTCATGCGATCCAAGAACTCGCTGGCCACGGTGGGACTGTACTCCTTTATTATCCGGTCGGTTATCTTGCCCTTGAAGGCCCCCACGGCCTCGGCATCTATGGTGCCCTGAAGGAGCTTTCCGTCCTCTATAACCACAAAAGCATCGTTCTCGCATTCGACGCCCCGGCATACATCGCAGTTGTAGCAGAAGTCGGCCTTGAAGGAGAGATTCAGTCCCCGGGGCAGGATCAAACTGAATACCTGCTTTCCGGTCCAGTAAGGCTGGCCTTCGGCGAAGCCGGCCGGCTCGGGCAGCTCTGGTATGTCGAACTTCTTTAGTAGCTCCATTACCCCTCGCCTGTCGATGGGCTTGCTGCCGTGGGTCAGCAAAAAGGAGCCGGTGACATAATCGTGGATGCCGCCGATGATCGGGCCGCCGAAGCGGGGGGAGAGGATGTTCTCCTGTACCCTCATCAGTATCTCCGCCTCTGCCCGGGCCTCCTCGGTCTGGGGCACGTGCATATTCATCTCGTCGCCGTCGAAGTCGGCGTTATAGGGCGGGCAGACGGCGGGATTGAGCCGGAAGGTCTTGTAGGGCATGACCTTGACCCGGTGGGACATGATGGACATGCGGTGCAGTGAGGGCTGACGGTTGAATAGGACTATGTCGCCGTCGGAGAGCTGTCGGTCGATCCTCCAGCCGATATCTATCTGCTCCGCCACCTCCTCGCAGTTCTTGTCTGTTACCTTGACCCTTCTCTGGTCCGGGCGGGTGACATAATTGACGCCAGGATGGCGGTCTGGCCCCCGCCGGACATAGGTCTTGATTATCTCTATGTTCCGGGAGTTGGCGATCATGGGAACGGACAGCTCCATGGCTATGTCCATGGGCACACCCACCTCGCCAATGGAGAGGTTGGGATCGGGAGAGATGACCGTCCTGGCGCTGAAGTTGACCCTTTTCCCGGATAGCGAGCCCCGGAAGCGGCCCTCTTTTCCCTTCAGCCTCTGGGAGAGGGTCTTGAGCGGCCTGCCGCTGCGGTGGCGGGCGGGGGGAACTCCGGATACTGTATTGTCCAGAAAGGTGGTGACATGATATTGCAGCAGCTCCCAGAGATCCTCGATGATCAGCTGGGGAGCTCCTGCCTCGCGGTTCTCCTGGAAGCGCTGGTTGATTCTGATGATGTCCACCAGCTTGTGGGTGAGGTCGTCCTCGCTCCTCTGGCCGGACTCCAGGGTGATGGAGGGGCGCATGGTCACTGGCGGCACAGGCAGCACCGTCAGTATCATCCACTCCGGCCGGGCCGTGGCCGGGTTCATGCCCATCACCGCTATGTCCTCATCCGGGATCTTCTCGAAGCGGTCTCTTATATCCGAGGCGGTGAGCTTATGGCCCTCCTCGATATAGGAGAGAGGCCTCTCGAATTTTATCTCCTGCTGGGGTGCGCCGCAGTAAGGGCAGGCCTTGTTCTTGCGGGCCTCGGCAAAGACCTTGTTCACTGTGTCGTCGGTCATCTGCCCCAGACGCTCCAGCTCCTGGATCTGCTCCAGGTACATCTTCTTCTCCCCGTCTTTTAGCATCAGCCGGGAGCAGTCTCTGCATATTGCCCGCAGTACCTTGCGGATGAGCTTGGCAAAGCCCACGTGTATCACAGGGGCGATGAGATCGATATGTCCGAAGTGGCCGGGGCATTCGCCGGGCCGGCCGCCGCAGGAGCGGCAGCGCAGGCCAGGATCGATGACCCCGAGCCTGGGATCCATGAGTCCCATCTCAATGGGAAAACCGTCGTCGTCGTATGTATCAGCGGTGATGATCTTGACCACGCTCATCTTCCGAAACTCTTGAGGCGAGATGAGGCCGAAGCGGATCTTGCCGATTCTCTTGGGAACTGTCATACTTCCACCTAAACCGCGTCTTCCAGGATCAACCGCGGGGCTACACCTAATGATTTAATCTCGTCGAGCAGCAGCTTGAAGGCATAGCTCATCTCCACCGGATAGATCTCCGTATCCGCGCCGCAGGTGGGACAGAAGTCCGCATTTCTGCGCCGGTCGTGGATGGCGATCATGCCGCAATGGCTGCATACAAGCTCAGTCACTTTATCCGATTCATCCACCAGCCGCTCTTTGAGGGCTAAAGCGGCACCGTGAGCAATGAGCACATCCCTCTCCATCTCGCCGAATCGCAGTCCGCCCTCCCGTGCCCGGCCTTCCGTGGGCTGGCGGGTCAAGACCTGCACCGGTCCCCTGGAGCGGGCGTGCATCTTGCCTGTGACCATGTGATAGAGCTTCTGATAGAGGATCACTCCCACGAAGACATCGGCCATGACCTGCTCTCCTGTGGCTCCGTTGTAGAGAATCTCCCTTCCGGTATGGGAGAAGCCAAACTTGGTCAGAGCGCCCCGGAGGTCGGGCTCGTTCTCGCCCAAAAACGCCGTGGCATCAATAAACCGCCCCTCAAGGGAGCCGACTTTGCCTCCAATCATCTCCAGGACGTGGCCCACAGTCATGCGGGAGGGAATGGCATGGGGATTGAGCAGGAGGTCTGGCACCACACCCGATTCGGTGAAGGGCATATCCTCCTGGGGCACAATCAGCCCCACCACGCCCTTCTGGCCGTGCCGGGAGGCGAACTTGTCGCCCAGCTCCGGAACCCGCTGGTCCCGGCTCTTGACCTTGGCCAGGCGATTGCCATTGGAGGACTCGGTGAGTATGACCATGTCCACCACCCCCTTCTCGTTGGATCGCATGGTAACCGATGTCTCCCGCCTCTGCTGAGGGGTGAGCCCGAATTCAGAGGGCTCCTCCAAAAAGCGGGGCGGGCTGGTCTTTCCTATGAGCACATCATTGGGGGCGACATAGGCATTGGGGTTGACCAGGCCGTCCGAGTCCAGCTGATCATAGGCCTCGCTGCCTCTGGCTCCCCGCACCTCCACATCGGGAATCTCGAACTTGTCCTCCTGGCCTCCGGGATACTTTCGCTCCTCCGCCTCGGATACACGGAAGAAGTGGCTTCGCCCCAGGCCGCGCTGGATGGAGCCCCGGTTCATGACCAGGGCATCCTCAATGTTATAGCCCTCATAGGCCAGGACGGCCACCACGAAGTTCTGTCCAGCCGGCCTCTCCTCGAAGCCTATGGCCCCGGAGGTCTTGGTTCGCACTATTCCCCGCTGGGGGCTGTTCAGGTAATGGCCTCTGGTGTCCGGCCGCAGACGCATATTGGCCGTGGACATGCCCAGGCACTGCTTGACCATTCCCGCTCCCATGGTGTTCCTGGGGCTGGCGTTGTGCTCCGGGTAGGGAACCAGGCCGGCTGCTATGCCCAAAATAAGAGACGGGTCCAGCTCCAGATGGGTGTGGTCGGGCGTCAGGTCCTCTTCCCAGATGGCGATGAGGCTGTTTTCTTCCTCCTCGGCATCCAGGTACTCCACCAGGCCAGAGGATACCAGATCGGAGAAGGCCATCTCGCCATTCTTTATCTTATCCACATGCTCCTCGGTGACCATCGCCAGGCCGTTCTCTACAACAACCAGCGGCCTTCTGGCCCGACCGGAATCGGTGTTCATGAAGATCTCATTGGTGTCCTCGAAGTAGGCCACATTCATCTGGCTGCTGATGCTGCCGGAGCGGCGCAGCCGGCGCAGATTAGCAACCAGCGTTTTGGGATCCTCATGATGCCCTACTATCTCTCCATTGACATAAACCCGCGCTCCGGAACCTAATCCCTCATCCAATATTACCACCTACCGCTGCAACGCCCAAATCAAACAGGATCTTCTTGATGCTTGCCGCATCATCAGCGCCCTTGGACAGCTCCACGCCCTGGGCAAAGTTCTTCACCAGGCCGCAGTTTGGCCCCTCCGGGGTCTCGCTGGGACAGATGCGGCCCCATTGGGTGGCATGCAGATCTCTGGCCTCGAAGTGGGGCTGAGAACGGGATAAGGGCGATATCACCCGTCGGAGATGAGAGAGGGTGGCCATGTAATCCGTGCGATCAAGCAGTTGGGAGACGCCGGTCCTCCCGCCCACCCAGTTGCCCGTAGCCAGGGGATGGATCATCCTCTCGGTAAGGACGTCTGCCCGGACCGTCGTCACCACATTCAGGTCCCTGTTTCTCATGCTGGCCCTCTCCAGCTGGTATTTTATGTCCCGAGTGAGCCGGTTGAAGGCCACCCGGAAGAGGTCCTCCATCAGGTCCCCGGAGAGCTTGAGCCTCTTGTTGGAGTAGTGATCCTTATCGTCCTCACCGCGCTTGGAAAGCGCCAACTCGAAGCAGGCCTCGGCCATTCGGGAGAGGAAGAGGGCCTTGGCATAACGGTCCTTCTCCTCCACTCCTATATGGGGCAGAAGGTAGCGGTCCAGAACATATGTCGCCCTCTTCTTCTGGTACTCCTTGGCCTGCCCTGCTGCCACCCGGGAGCCGATCTTCTCCAGGGCCTCGTCCATGGTGGATACCTCCGCCTCCTCCAGGTTCTCCAGCATGAACTTGATGATCTCGGGATTGTCGGATACGCTTTTCACTATATCCATATCTGTTTCCAGCCCTAGGGATCGCAGCAGGGTCACGAAGTTGATCCTTCCCGAGACCGAGGGGAAGGAGACCTCCAGAATGGACCGCCTGCCCCGCTCCACAATGACCAGAGAGCGATATCCCTGCCTCTGGGAGAATACCTTGGTCACCTCTATGTTCTCATCGTAACGCTGGTTGTACTCCACCAGGATCTTGTTGGGAGCCAGGTCCTCCAGGGTCATGATCACCCTCTCCGAGCCATTGACCACGAAGTAGCCGCCGGGATCGGCAGGATCCTCGCCGTAGGTTATCATCTCGTCGGCAGAGAGGCCGTAAAGATTGCAGATCTTGGAGTTGAGCATTATGGGCAGTGTGCCTATATCCGCCTCCACCAGGTCCTTTTCCGTCTCACCCTCCACTATGGTCATCTCCAGCTTGATGGGAGAGGAATAGGTCAGATTGCGCAGCCGGGCATCATTGGGGTAGAGCCTCTCTATGGAGCCGTCCGCCTCGCGCACCATGGGCTTTTCCACCCTGATCTTGCCCAGCTTGACATATGTATTCTCGATATTGGTCTCGATTATACCGACCTCATCAATGACCTTCTGCAGTCCCTTATCAATAAAATCATTGAATGAGTTTATATGATGGTGCACCAGCTTATCCCTGGTAAAATAAGAGCTATAAAGAATATTTCTATCCAGCAAGAAAACCACCCTTAATCTATTACCAGCCGGTAGAAGACAGACTGCCTGGCTGTAGTGCTCTTACGAACTATCTTTATTATATCGCCTACTTTCGCCCCGATCTCCTTGGACGCGGGATCGCTCACATGAATTTTTGGCAGCTGGGGGGCGGTTATGCCGAACTCTTTCAGCACCCCGGCGCCCTCTTCCGGGGTGAGCAGAATATGCTCCGGAACCATCTCATGGTCTCTTATGGCAAATTTGGTCACTGGAACCACCTTTAAAGGGAATGGTGCAACACGCAGGCTCAAAGGAACTCCAAACGGGCTCGGGGGGATTTGAACCCTCGACCACCTGGTATCTTCATACAAAAATTTAAAAGCCAGACGCTCTGCCTAACTGAGCTACGAGCCCCCGCTGCCTGGCATGCCTTAGGCCATTTCTGCTGCACGCAATTGGCAATAAAGTCATCCCCCATAAAAGCTTTTTCCCTGTGGGACCTTAAACCAGTCCCACCAGGCGGGCTATCTCCGAGCCGACCTCTGATGTGCTCGAGCTGCCTCCCAGATCATAGGTCTTTATCCTGCCTTCCAGCAGGTTTCTCTCGATGGCAGAGACGATATCCGAGGCAGCCTGAGGCTGGCCCAGATGCTCCAGGAGCAATGCTCCGGCCCAGATGGTTGCCACCGGATTGACCTTGTTCTGGCCCTTGTACTTGGGAGCCGAGCCGTGGATGGGCTCGAACATGCTCGTCCCCTCCGGATTGAGGTTGGCGCCCGGCGCAAGACCGAGGCCCCCCTGGATCATGGCTCCGAGATCGGTGATTATATCTCCGAACATATTGGGAGCCACCACCACATCAAACCACTCCGGATTCTTGACAAACCACATGGTTATGGCATCTACGAAGTTGAAGTCATGCTTGACCTGGGGGTAGCCGGCGGCCACATCCAGGAATACCTCCCTCCAGAAGCCGTAGATGTCGCTGAGCACATTGGCCTTGTCCACAGAAGAGACCTGACGGCGGCGCTTCATGGCCAGATCAAAGGCGTACTTGATCACCCTCTGGCAGCCTTCCCGGCTGACCTCTCCGATCTGATAGCCGATCTCCTCGCTATCGGATTCTATATCCAGGCCGAACTTGATGTTGTAGAGGCTGCGCCTGATCTCGAAGTCGGCGTGGCTCTTGCCCCGTCGGGCCCGGCTGCCAATGCCGATGTAGAAGTCCTCGGTGTTCTCGCGCACGACCACGAAGTCTATGTCCTTGGGGCCCTTGTCCTTGAGCGGGGTCCAGACCCCCTCCAGCAGCTTGACCGGCCTCAGATTGACATACTGGTCGAAGTAGAAGCGCATGGTCAGGAGTACCCCCTTCTCCAGTATGCCTGGGCGGACCCGCGGGTCCCCGATAGCTCCCAGGAAGATTGCCCGGTATTTCGACAGCTCTTTGAGGGTCTCCTCGGAGATCAACTCGCCCGTTTCCAGGTAGTGCTCCGCTCCCAGAGAGTACTCCTTCCAGTCCAGAGAAAAATTGTATTTGTCTGCCGCCGCTTCCAGGACCTTGCAGCCCTCGGCTACAATCTCCGGGCCTATGCCGTCTCCGGGGATGACCGGTACTGTGTATTTCATGCCTTTACCTCACTGACCTGACGTCTGGTGTATTCCACCAGCCCGCCCGCCTCGACAATCTCCTGAAGAAAATCCGGCAGCGGGGTGGTTTGGTAGAACTTATGGCGGGACCTGTCTTCTATAATCCCTCTGGCCATATCTATTTCTATCTCTGAGCCGTCGGCAATTTTATCCACATCCGGGCAGATGAACAGGGGCAGGCCGATGTTGATTGCGTTGCGGAAGAATATCCGGGCAAAGGACTTGGCCACCACGGCCTTGACCCCTGCCCCCTTGAGAGCCAGAGGGGCGTGCTCCCGGGAGGAGCCGCATCCGAAGTTCTCCCCCGCTACCACATAGTCTCCCTCTTTAACTGCTCCCGCCATCTCCGGGCGAACGCCCTCAAATAGATGCTCCGCCAGCTCCCTCGGCTCATTAATAACCAGATAACGCCCGGGGATGACAGCATCCGTGTCGATGTCGTCTGCAAACTTCCAAGCTCTGCCCGCCAAAAACCTCAACTCCAATGTAACTGGACCCGTCTCTCCTTCAGACCGAAGTGCATGGAACGCCGAATGCCCTGGCCCTGCCGTATGGCTTCATAGCGTTCCCTCCCTTCGGTTGAATCTCTATCATCTGGTGCAAAGGGATAAAGAAATATATAGTTTATCGATGCCGGCCCCCGGAGATGGCTGCATGGAGCATATGGCCTCTCTTCCGCCCCCGACAGGACCATCCTGGGTTGGGGCTCGAATTTCCCTCGCTGATCCCTCCTCCGCGAAATCTTTTTCTTGGTGGAGGCCCAGCCCCTTGAGAGGATTTGCCCAGGACAATCCCCTCACATAAACCAAAACCATCCAGCGAGCCGTTTATGGCTGGCAGATGAATCGCTCCCTGTCCTCTGAGGCGCATTTCCGGGGGGAATTGGGAAGTGAAGAGACAACTGAAATCTAGCCGGATCAATGTATATGACCGATAAGACTGATATCAAGAATCGTGAGGCAGCAGCCATCATCCAGACCTACAGCCGCCAGGATGTTCTTCTCGTGCGCGGCAGCGGAGCCCATGTCTGGGACTCGGATGGCAGGGAGTATCTGGACTTTGTAGCCGGAATAGCAGTGAACAATGTGGGCCACTGCCATCCCAAGGTGGTCGGTGCGGTAGCGGCGCAGGCGGAGAGGCTTATTCACACCTCCAACCTCTACTATACGGAAAACCAGGTGCTGCTCGCGGAAGAGCTGAAAGGCCTCACCGGTATGGACAGGGCCTACTTCTGCAACTCGGGGGCAGAGAGCGTGGAGGCAGCGCTCAAGCTCACCCGCCGGGCCAAAGGCAGATCGAAGATTGTGGCTGCGGAGCGTGCTTTTCACGGCCGCACCCTGGGAGCTTTAGGCGCTACTTACAAGTCCGCCTACCGCGAGCCCTTCCGGCCCCTGAGGGAGGCGGCCTTTGTGCCTTACAACGACGTGGAGGCCCTCAAGTCTGCGGCAACTTCAGATACGGGTGCGGTCATCCTCGAGCCCGTGCAGGGAGAGGCGGGGGTCTATGTGGCCGATCCGGAGTTCCTGCGCGCAGCTCGGGAGATATGCGACGACAGGGATGCTCTGCTCATCTTCGATGAGGTGCAGACCGGCTTCGGTCGCACAGGAGAGTGGTTCGGAAAGGACCACTTTAGGGTTATGCCCGATATCATGACCCTGGCCAAGGCCATGGCCGGGGGGCTGCCCATAGGAGCTATGCTTGCCGCGGGCGACGCCGCTGAGGCGCTGACCAAAGGGGACCACGGCTCCACCTTTGCCGGAGGGCCGCTCATCTGCGCCGCCGCACTGGCGGTGATAGATGTGATAAGGGAGGAGAAGCTTGTGGCCCGGTCCAGGGAGAATGGCGCCTACCTCAAGAGAGAGCTTGCCAAGCTCATGCCGCGAGAGGTACGGGGCCTGGGTTTGATGGTGGGCATAGACCTAGACGCCGACTGCAAGAGCCTGGTGGAAAAGGCTCTGGCCGGGGGAGTTCTGATCAACAGCACCGGCGAGCACACCCTCCGGCTCATACCGCCCCTGGTGGTGGATAAGAAGGAGATAGACCAAGTGGTGAATGTGATTGGCCAGTCACTCTGAGGCCTGGAAAGGGGCTCGGCTGCGCCCAGCCCTGAATTTTCTCCGGCCTTACGTGGCGGGCAAGGGCTTTGGGGAGATCTCCCGAAAATACGGCCTCGATGCTGCGGATATAGTCAAGCTGGGCAGCAACGAGAATCCCTACGGGCCCAGCCCAAGGGCCAGAGAGGCCCTCGCCTCCGTGGCCATGGAGAGGTACCCCGAGCCGGAGGAGCTCTTGGCGGGGCTCTCCGACTATACCGGCTTTCCCCCGGAGATGATCCTGCTGGGGGCGGGAATGGATGGGGTCATGGATACCCTCTCCCGCATCTTCCTGGAGCCGGGGGATGCCACCTTCATCCCCACTCCCACCTTCAGCTACTATGAGATCCTGACCATCATGGCCGGAGCCAGGCCCATTTTCTCGGCCCGCGGGCCGCGGCATGAGCTGGCCGAGGCCGTTCCTGAGGGGGCCAAGATGGCCTTTCTCTGCTCTCCCAATAATCCCACCGGAAATGTCCTGAGCGAAAAAGAGCTTCGGGCCATATTGGAGAGCACCGATGCCATAGTCTTCCTGGACGAGGCCTATGTCGAATTTTCGGAGAGGAGCCTGATCCATCTGGTGCAAGAGTACGACCATCTGATCGTAGGCCGCACCCTATCCAAGGCCTTCGGCCTGGCCGGCATGCGCCTGGGATATGCTGTGGCTCCCGCCTGGATTGCCGAGCAGTACCGCCGGGCGGCTCCGCCTTTCTATGGCATAAGCTGCGCCTCTGCCGCTGCCGGGGCAGCTGCTCTATCTGACCTGCCTTTTATGCGCCGCTCGGTGCAGAATATAGTATCCGAGAGGGAAAGGCTGGGGAGAGAGATAGGATGCGATGCATCCCAGGCCAACTTTCTCTACCTCCGGACAGAAGAGCCATCCGATCAGTTTGTAGAGAGATTTCTCTCCCGCGGCATCATCATTCGGGACTGCCGCTCCTTCCGGGGGGCGGGAGAGCACAGGGTTCGCATCACTGTTGGCAGGCCGGAGGAAAACCGGCGCTTCCTGTCCGCCTACCGGGAGATATGCAGATAGCCTTGACCGGCACACCGGGCACGGGAAAGACCACCGTGGCCGCTCTGCTCCATTATCGGGTTTTGGATATCAACTCCCTGGTGAGGGCAGGCATGAACCTGGGCCTGGATCCGGAGAGGGGCTGCCTGGAGGCGGATATGGATGCCCTGTCCGGGCATCTGGTCTCCCTTGACGGCAATGAGCCTATGATCCTGGAGGGGCACTTTTCCCATCATTTTGCCGAATGGGCTATAGTTCTGCGCCTTTCTCCCGCCGCTCTCCGGACCCGTCTGGAGGGGCGCGGCTACTCCCAGGCTAAGATCAGGGAAAACCTGGAGGCAGAAGCCCTGGATGTGATACTGGTCGAGGCGGTGGAGATGTGCCGGCGGGTGGATGAGATCGACACCACGGGCAGGAGCGCAGCCGAGGTGGCAGCAATGATCGAGAATATTATAGAAGGAAGGCTCCATCTTCCCCCCGGCCAGGTGGACTGGCTGGAGGAGTTCCTGAACTAATCCTGGACAAAGCCAGCCCTGATCCGGGAGGGCAGCTCATGGGCGGATGGCGACATCTTTTCTAAAGAGCTACCTTCAAGAAGCCGGCCCATGCGGCTGGCTGACCTCTCCAGAAACTCCAGGCTGGACCGGTCCGCCGCCTCGGTCAGAGCCAGCACCGCCAGGCCCTTGGTCCGGCCCTGGATCAAAATGGGGGCTGAGATCCAGTTGCTTCCAGTTGCTCCGGTGGCATGGATGAGAGGTCGGCTCAGGAGCCGCACCGTATCCATCTCCTGGATAAAGCGGATCAGCTCCTCCACCGAGCCGTGCAGAGCCCTCAGCTCCAATCCCTCCTCCTCCTGAAGGAATATCCCGCCGACCTCCGCTCCTGACGTTCCGGATACCAGGTGGCCCAGGATGCCGGCAAGCATCCGGTCCTGGTCCAGGCCCGACAGGCAGCTCTCAGTCAGGCCGTCCAGGGCGGAGAGCTCCCGGCTGGCATTGATCATGTCGATCTCTCTCTCCTTTCTGGCGGTGATGTCCAGGACGTTGCCCAAGGTGGCCCTTTTGCCCTCATACTCTATGGCAACGGTGCGAAACTCTATCCAGCGATGTGTGCCGTCCTTGCGCTGCACCTTGGACTCATAAACCGGCACATCGGATTGCTCATCGCTCTTTAGGCGGCTGACGCAGGCCATATCATCGGGCTTGATCATCTGCCAGAAGGGCAGGCCCAGCAGGCTCTCGGCAGAGCAGCCGAATATCTCGCCCAGTTTGGGATTGACCAGCCGGAAGGCCCCATCCTGCAGTATATAAATGCCGGCCAGGGCGTTTTCCACAATGCTGCGGTGGATCCTCTCCGATCTCTCTATCTGGGATTGCATGTCTCTCTGGCTGCATTTGAACCTGGCCTCCTGGATCAGGTTCTCGAAGACATAAGGCAGGCTCTTGAAGCTCTCCAAGCTTTTCACCACATATTTTGTGGCCCGGTTCTCGAATGCCACCACCGCCATCTCCGTGGTTCCGTGCCCCGAGACCATGACCACGGGTATATCCTGATCCAGCTTTCTGATGCGCACCAAAACATCCAGGCCCCCCATGCCTGGCAAGACCAGATCCACGGATATGAGGTCGTAAGCCTTGGCAGAGATCATCTCCAGACCGTCCTCTCCGGTGGCCGAAAAGTCAAGGAAGAACTCATCATGCCTTCTGAAGCCCATTTTGATCAGCTCGGCATGCTCTGGATCGTCTTCAATGATCAGAATGCGAAATGGCTCAGGCACGAAAAGTCCTCCCTCGGGCTTATTGAGAATAGCGAAATGGCATATTTCTATCTTTCCGCCAGGAAGGCCCTGCATCGCTCTTCCTCCAAAGCTGTCCCGATCACCATAGTTTTATCTGCGATCAGGCTCATAGGCGAGGAGAGATGAAAGCTCTGCATGCCCTTATTCTTCTGCTCGTCCTCTCCTCTGGCCAGGCAAAGACTTTGACCGTGGACGGAAAAGGATCAGGCGATGCCCTCAATCTCCAGGATGCAATCTTGCTGGCCGAAGATGGCGACAGCATCCTGATCATGCCTGGCAATTACTCCGGGGGGAAGGCGGACCGGAGCCTGAATATCACCGGAAGGCCGGGCGCAATTTTGAGGGGCAGCCTGATCCTGGACGCTCCGGGCTGCAGGATATCGCATATCGATATCATCGGTCCGGACAGCAGCCCCGGCATCAGCCTGACTTCCTCCGGCTGCATCCTCGCCGGCTGTAGCATCTCCTCCCCCGCCAATGCGGTATATATTTCGGGAGAAGACAACCGACTGGAGAGCTGCAGCATAAGCTCTCTTATAGGAGTGGAGATACTGGGGGCGAAAAATGCAGTCCTGGGAAGCAACATCACCGCCGAGACGGCCGTGGTCTTCAATCGCACCCGGGGGGGGACGGTGGAAGGCTGCCGCATCTCTGCCCTGCGGGGTGTGGTGCTGGAAGAATGCAATGATACGTCTGTAGCCAACAACAGCTATTCCGGAGAGGGAATGGCCATAGTCCTCTCCGGGTCTTACAGCAATCTTGTCCTCGGCAACAGCCTCTCCGGCGAGATGGTGAGCGGCATAGACGCTTTCCAGTCCTGGGGCAATAACTTCAGCCAGAACAACATCTCCGGGGGACAGGTGGGCATGAGCCTGAGGGGATCGCAGAGATGCAATTTAACCGGCAATAAATGCCGGAGAAATGAGCGGGCGGGAATCTTTCTGGAAGGAGGGGCGAATAACAGCCTGCGGGACAACAGCCTCTGGGAAAACGGCAACGGAATCCTCTTGCAGGGCTCGGCGGAAAATATCCTGGCCAATAATTCCGCCTCCGAGAACAGGTACGGAATCTCCATCCGGGCCTGCGGGAAGAACCGGCTCCAGGAGAGCCGCCTCTGGGACAATTACTTCAACCTGCGGATAGATTCAGGCCAGAGCGCCCCCCAGCCATACAATTACGATTTCTTTGACCAGGACATCGATGAAAGCAATTTGGTGGAGAATAAGTCCGTCTGCTACCTGGTGGGCGAGGCGGACCTGGAGATGCCTTCCGATTGCGGCTTCTTGGGCCTGGTCTCCTGCAAGAACATCATAGCTTCTGGCCTGAACATAAGCAACAGCAGCTCGGGAGTGCTCCTGGTCAACTCCACCGGCTGCCGCATTCAGAGCAGCGGCATCAAGAGCTCGGAGTGGGGTTATATGCTTCAGAACTGCACCTCATGCATTATTTCAGACAGCCGGGCAGCCGGTTGTGCAGTTGGCCTGTCAGCCAGCGGCACATCGAGCTGCAGGCTGGAGCGGGACCGTTCAGCCAACTGCTCCGGGGAAGGATTTCGAGTCGATGAATCGCAGGGGCTGGCCATGGTCGATTGCGAGGCCCGTGCCTGCCGTTGGGGAATATCCCTCCATGGCAGCCGGCTTTGCCGGATTCAGAACTGCAGCATATCAAAGAGCAGCGGGGATGGGATCCTGCTGAGCAAATGCCAGGAGATATCCCTTCTGGAAAGCTCGGCATTCTCTTGCTTGCGGGGCATATCCCTGGCGGGAAGCGATTCCTGCATTCTCTGGGACAATAATGTCAGCGAGAACGAGATCGATGGCATATCTCTGCAGCAGCTCTCCTCGGCCCATGTGAAGGGCAACGCCGCCCGCCATAACGGCCAGGGGATCTTCGCCCAGTCCTGCCAAGGCCTGAGGCTGGAGGATAATCTCCTGGAGGAGAACCGGCGCTCCGGCCTGCGCATGAGCCGCTGCCAGGGCGGCAGCATCCTGGAGAGCAGCATATCCGGCAATGAGATGGCAGGAGCCAACCTGGTGGACTGCTCGGGAAATATGCTATACCATAACCTCTTCCAGAACAACGGCCAGAACGCAGCCGACAACGGCGCTAATCAGTGGGATGGAGGAGAGGCCTTAGGCGGAAACTACTGGAGCGATCATCCCGTAGTGGGCAATCCTTCCCGAGAGGCCCGCCAGATTGCAGGGAAAGGCGTCGATCGCTATCCCTTCGCTGATCCCTGGGGGTGGCGCTGATGGATGATAGAGATCTGCTGCTCCTTAAAGCAGCTCAGGAGGGCATATCCCTCACCATCCGGCCCTACCAGGCCCTGGGTGAAGAGCTGGACATGAGCGAGGAGGAGGTGGTAGAGCGCCTCTCGTCTCTGCAGGAAGAGGGGATAATCCGCCGTTTTGCTGCCACCATAGGCCATCGAGCTCTGGGAATAGTGGCCAATGCCATGATCGCCTGGAGGGCGTCTCCCGATGAGGTGCAAAGAGCGGGAGAGATCTTGGGATCGGACGATGAGGTGACTCATTGCTATGAGCGGGCTGCCGGCCCGGATTGGCCTTACAATCTCTACACCATGGTTCACTCCCGGAGCCGAGAAGAGTGCCTGGAGACGGCAAGAAGGCTGTCCCGGATGTCAGGAATCGAGGAATACAGGGTGCTCTTCAGCGAGAAGGAATACAAGAAGACCTCGGCCAGGATCTAGCTTAGGGTGGGGATGATGGAGCGGGAGGAGCGGAACAGAGAGACTGGAAACGGGCTATTGCCTCTCTTTCTAAATCTCTCCCAGAGGCAGGTGGTGATATTCGGAGGGGGATCGGTGGGCGAGCGAAAGGCCGAGCTCTTTTCCCGCTACGGGCCGGTGAGGGTCTGCTCCCTGGGATTCTCAGAGGGGCTGCTGGAGCTGGCGGAAAAGAGGAGAGATAAGCTGGAGACCGTCCCCTGTGACCTCTATGCGGGCTTCTCCCAGCATCTAGAGGACGCATTTCTGGCTGTGCCTGCCACCAGCGACTCCCAGCTAAACCGGGCTATAGAAGAGGAATGCAAGCGCAGGGGCATTCTGGTAAACAGCGTTGAGGGCAGGGGCGAGGTGGTGGTGCCTTCCATCCTGCGCCGCGATACAATATCCATTGCCATTTCCACCGAGGTTCCTGCCCTGAGCCGGTACCTGCGGCTGCGGCTGGAGGAGGAGCTGGGAGAAAACCTTTCGGAGATGGCAAGGCTTCTCTCCGCCATACGCCAGGAGAGCAAGGAGAGCATCCCCTTGCAGAAGGATAGGGCTGCGGCTATCTGGCGGATACTGGAGGACCGGGAGATATGGAGGCTTCTTGACCTCTCCTATGAAAAGGCCTATATCAGAGCCCGCTCACATATCCGCCCTGATGAGCGAGATAGCCTCGATGCTGGTGACCCACCGCAAGGCCTCCATTGATGAGATCGAGAGGGCCTGGCACGGAGATGTGCCCACCCTGCTCAAATGGGTAGCCTCACAGGACAGGGTGGAGGAGTGCGCCGTGCTCAAGACCTGCAATCGGGTCGAGATCTATATTGTGAGCCAGAGGGGGGAGAAGGTCTTATTCGATCTGGCCAAAAAAGCCCGTATATCCTCTCGCATCATCGATTTTCATGATCATAATGAGTCATTGCTCCACCTGCTGCGCCTGGCATCGGGCCTCGAGTCCATGATCATAGGCGAGGATCAGATACTGGGCCAGATGAAGGAGCTGATGCAGATGGCATCCAAGGCCGGGACCACCGGCTGGATGCTGGATACGGCTTTCAAGAAGGCCATCGCTGTGGGAAAGCGGGTCCGGAAGGAGACCAGCATCAATGAGCGCTCGGTCTCGGTGGGATCGGCGGCTGTAGATCTGGCCGAGGAAATACTGGGCGACCTCAAGGACAAGTCGGTGCTGGTGATAGGTGCAGGGGAGACAGGAGAGTTGATCTCCCGGGCTCTCCTGGCCCGGAGCCCCGCCTCCCTGGCTGTTACCAACCGAACCCTCAGCTCAGCCGAGTGCCTGGCCGGCTGCCTGGGGGTGGAGGCGGTGCCCTTCGAGGAGATGAAAGAGCGGCTGCGAGCCGCTGATGTGGTCATAAGCGCCACGGCTGCGCCGCACTATATCCTGCTCCGGGAGGATATAGAGAATGCCATGCAAGGGCGGCAGAATAAGCTTCTGATCATAGATATAGCCAATCCGAGAGACGTGGACGAGGCCGCAGGCGAGGTCGCAGGGGTAGAGCTGCATAATATCGATAGCCTGAAGAATATCAGCAATGAGAACATCATGCAGAGGATGCAGGAGGCCAAGCGGGTTGAGGAGATCATCGCCGAGGAGATGGGCCTTCTCCTGGCCAAGTACAAGCGAAAGCAGGCCGAGGATCTCTTAGCCCGGCTGTATTCCCAGGCTCAGGAGATAAAGGATCAGGAGGTCCGAAGGGCCATGAATAAGCTCTCCGCCCGGCATACCCTGGGGGAGATAGAGCAGAAGGTTCTGCAGGATATGAGCCACTCCATAGTCAATAAGCTCTTCTCCGAGCCCACCAAGGCTCTCAAGAGGGCAGCGGAGGAGGAGGACACCGCCGTCCTTAAGGCAGCATGCGATCTGTTCCATCTGGTGGAGGATCTATGAGGCGAATGAGACGGCTAAGAGCGCCGAGGATCAGGGATATGGTGGCGGAGAACTCTCTCTCCTGCCGCAATCTGGTGCAGCCAATATTTGTGGATGAGAGGGCATGCGAGCCCCAGGCCATAGCTTCCATGCCCGGCCAGTACCGCCAGAGCCTGGAGAGCATAGCGGCTGAGGCTGGCGCTCTGGAGGATCTGGGGGTGCCGGCGGTGCTCCTCTTCGGTCTGCCGGCCCACAAGGATGAGTGCGGCTCGGGCGCCTACGACTCCCGGGGCGTAATCCAGAGGGCAGTGTCGGCGATCAAGGAGAACACCAACCTGGTGGTGATAACCGATCTGTGCCTCTGCGAGTACACCAGCCACGGCCACTGCGGCCTGGTGCGGGG
>JAGOLL010000042.1 GCA_017994055.1 Methanothrix sp. | reverse complement strand
GATTTATAGCTGGCGACGATGGAAAGGACTATTTCGTGCATGCAACAGGTCTCAAGCCTAATGTCACTATCGATGAGGGCGACAAGGTCAGCTTCGATGTGATTGAAGGCGAGAAGGGCCCCAAGGCGGACCAAGTAGAGAAACAGTAGACAGCCACACCGATGAATGGGCCGCTAGGCCCTTCTTTCATATTTTATCCGTTCTTGATATTATCTTGATACCTGCTTTTAATGCGCTTCCCTTCCCGGATATAGCTAAATCCATGGGGAGTTGCTCAGACTGGCTCAGGAAATATTAGCCTACTATTGACCAACTATTCTTTGACCAACAGGTATATAGTCAAGGAACCCGAATGAGATCCTGTTACATTTTGCGTCGATTCAAAGAGATTTGTTGAGATGTTTTTTGTAGCATGATCGGTTCTTTGAATCGATAACAGGGTACGTGAATCATATGTTTGAGAGAAAGTACGACAACAGCGGTAGCTCCAGAAATAGCTACAACAGCGGCCCCCGAGAAATGACAGATGTAACCTGCTCCGAATGCGGCAAGCAGACCCAGGTCCCCTTCAAGCCTGATGGATCCAGGCCGGTTTACTGCAGCGAGTGCTACCAGAAGCACAGACCTGCCAGGACACCCAGAAGATATTAAAACGAAGTATCTGTTTTGTCCGAATTGAATTCGCGATTGATATGCAGGGCTCCATAAAGCCCTGCAAATTTTAATCTTTTGGCAGCTTTTGGCTTTTCTCTTCCTAAAGCTCTCCTGCCGCATTGATGGGCAAAGCCGATTATAATCGGAGGAAACAATAAAATTAGATGGGATGCTCCATCAAGCAAGGCTAATACAATGATACGGATGCCCGGAAGGAAGTGAGCTGGAATTTTGACTGAGCACAGGCAAGTCGCAATTCTTGATCCAACATCAAAGGCAATGATAGAGGTGGACGAGCTGATGGCACCACTGCTACAGGCCATTTGGAGCCACGGCATAATTACCAGCAATTCCTGTCAGGAAAATAGGCCGGGCGTCATGTGGATAGAGTTTTTCTCGGCGGAAGATGTAGAGTCTTTTCTAACCTGCATAGTATCGGGTCTTGATCCCATTAACAACCCTAAAGCGGACAACTGGCTTTACTCCCGAATAAAGGGTTCAAGCGAAGGCTGGCAATATGCCGCCCATCCTCATGATGTCAGAGAATACATTGATCCGGATTGCGGCACCATAGAATTGAACCCCTCCCAATCATGCGGATTTATTCTGTCCATATCCGTCCGTTTTCCCAAAAGCGATTATGAAAGACTGTGCGATCTTCTCGGCGCAAAGCCGCGAAGCTCAATTTGAGGCTAATCAACTCACCAATCCCGTAAATCGAAATAAGGAGATAAAATGACCTGCAATCTTTGTACCAGAGCCCAAGCGGCAGCGTGTGTGGGCGAGGCCTTCTGCGCCTCTCTTCATTTGACCGATGATGAGGCCTGCAGGCTGGCCGCCGAAGCCTGCCTCTCTTGGTGGCAGAAGAGAGATGATACAGCCGAGACGGATGATGTGCTCTGGGAGATGTCCCAGAACCGCATTGATGAGCTGGCCTGCGATCCTAAGAAGGCAAGGGCTTATTTAGCGGAGAGGATTTTCGAGCACTGATCCTAGCTACTGAAATTTTTTGCTTCTCAGCACCACAGAAAGCGCGCGTGCTTTATGTCTTCCAGCCTTCGGGCCAGGGAGGATTTAGCAAAATTGAAAGAGATGAAAAGCGATTGGCTAAGAGAATTCGAGGAAGGCCTGGCCGGAAAAGTCCGCTTCGGGTGAAGAGATATTCAGCCATATACATGCCGGTGAACTTGATGCCTTGCCAGGGGCTAGTGCTCAATCATCATCTTGTCGGCATCCGGAAATACAATTGCAGAATTTGAGTCATAAAAGGATAACATCTGAGGCAGCATCTCTGTCTTCTTGATAGCCCTAGCGGAGGATAATTTTGTATCCCCACCCAGATCCCTCCCGCGATAATCCTTTCAAGGCTTAGTCCTTCTCGGCCCCTCATATTTTTTGCTTCGTGTCGTCTTGTCAAAACCAGAATCTACTTTGCCGCTCTTCACGGATTTGGAGGGATTATGTTTGCCCGGGCCGTCGCTGGGCATTCCTTTTGCCCCCTTCTTCTTGCTCATTATGCCCACCTGCCATGAGTGATATACATAGTACCAAGGACAAGAAATCTTCCTGCAGAATCAGAACTGCCACAAAAAATACATTTTGCCATTTTAACCTCTCGTTTGCTCCTGGAAAAAATATAAAAAGGCGAGGACTTTACTCGAAGTCCTCTCCGCCCATGCCGCCCGGTCCCATGCCGCCAGGCACGCCTCCCGGTCCGCCGGACTTGGAAGCTATGACATCATCGATTCGCAGTATCATCATTGCCGCCTCCGCTGCAGAGTTGACCGCCTGAGTCTTGACCCGCAGAGGCTCAACCACACCCAGCTTCAGCATTTCAACCGGCTTTCCTGTGTCCATGTCCAGACCAGCTCCCTTTACCCCCTTTTCATGTTGGCTTCGCAGAGCCACCAGGGAATCGATCTGGTCCAGTCCGGCATTTTCGGCCAGGGTCTTGGGTATGACCTCCATGGCATTGGCAAAAGCCTCGATGGCCAGCTGCTCGCGTCCGCCCACGGTTGAGGCATAGGCTCGCAGCCGGAGAGCCAGCTCTACCTCAGGCGCACCCCCGCCAGCCACAAGCATCTTGTCCTGAACCGCAACGCTCACCACGCGAAGCGCATCCTCCATAGCCCGGTCCAGCTCATCGACCACGTGCTCCGTTCCGCCCCGCAGAATGATGGATACCGACTTGGGATTCTCGCAATCTTCCACGAAGGTCATCTTCTCATCTGAGACCTTCCTCTCCTCGACCAGGCCCGCCTTGCCCAGGTCTTCCTGGGAGATCTCGTGGATGCTGGTGACCACTCTTCCTCCTGTGGCCCGGGCTAGCTTTTCCATGTCGCTCTTCTTGACCCGGCGCACGGTGTAGACGCCGGCTTTGGCCAGGAAGTGCTGGGCTAAATCATCGATGCCCTTCTGGACAAAAAGCACATTGGCTCCGGTGGCAACTATTCTATCGACCATGCCCTTGAGCATTCTCTCTTCCTGGTCCAGAAAAGACTGCAACTGGTCTGGGGAGGTGATCTGAATCTTGGCATCAACCTCGGTCTTCTCTATCTCAATGGCCGCATTGAGCAGAGCGATCCGG
This sequence comes from Methanothrix sp., assembly GCA_017994055.1. Lineage (GTDB taxonomy): Archaea > Halobacteriota > Methanosarcinia > Methanotrichales > Methanotrichaceae > Methanothrix. The sequence continues at coordinate 17,870 of JAGOLL010000042.1, read as the reverse complement.
GCCGCTTTGACTGACTTAGGCATATTGGGGTGAAGCCGATCCTTATCGATGACCACTCCGCCGACCAGCATGGAGTCGGTGATTCCGCCCCCCACCTTCTTCTCTACGGTGATGTTGTCGGTATCAGCAGTTCCGTCCTCGTCAACTACCGACTGGACGGCTGCAACTGCCATCGCCGCCAGCTCTTCCCGAGCCGATTGAGAGCCCTTGCCGGTCATTGCAGTGATGGCGATCTTCCTGAGAAGATCTTCATCCTTTGCCGATACCTCTACGGCTAGGCCTTTTAGAATCTCCATCGACTTATCCGCCGCAGCTCTATAGCCTGCCGCAATTACCGTAGGATGAATCTCCTGCTCCAGCAGTTCTTCTGCCTGCTTGAGCAGCTCCCCGGCAAGCACAACAGCAGTTGTTGTGCCATCCCCTACCTCCTGGTCCTGGGTCTTGGCAATTTCCACCATCATCTTGGCTGCTGGATGCTCTATGTCCATTTCTTTAAGAATTGTGACGCCGTCATTGGTGATGACAACATCTCCCATGGCATCTACCAGCATTTTGTCCATTCCCTTAGGGCCGAGAGTGGTTCTCACTGCGCCAGAAACAGCCTTAGCCGCCATTATATTCGATCTCTGTGCATCTCTTCCGGCAGTCCTCTGGCTGCCTTCTCTGAGAATATATATTGGTGTGCCACTGAATTGTCCAGCCATTAATTACCTCAAACAATATAAATTTAACATTTTACTATTGAATAAACTTCTATATAAAGGCATTCCTACACCCTACAAGGCCTGCATGACCGTCATAGTGTTAGGCAGAAGTGAAAGAGGGGAGCAAAGCTTACACCCTTAAGATGGCTGCCATAGCCCCAAAAAGGAGGTCATAAGGTATCTCCTGGAAAGAGGCAAAGCATATTCTCTCCGGGCCATAGGCCAATCTATTTCTTCTAGAATGCCCTACCCCCGCACATGGACTTCCTGGATCGATACAGAGACATGGTGCCGGACTGGGAGGCCTTCCGGGCTGTGCAATCCCGCCCTCTGAAGAGCTCCGCCCGCATCAATACTCTCAAGGTTGAGAGGGCGGTGCTCTTGGAGCGGCTGGAAAAGCAGGGCCTGGACAGCCGGCCCTTCCAGTGGTATCCCCTGGGACTGAAGCTGGATGTGGAAAGCCCGGGCAAGCTGCTGGAGAGCCTTCTCGGCTTCATCCACATCCAGGAGGAACTCTCCATGGTGCCTCCCCTGGTGCTCGATCCCCGGCCGGGCGAGAGCATCCTCGATCTGTGCGCTTCTCCCGGCAGTAAAACCACCCAGATCTCGGCCATGATGGAAAACCGGGGCCTGATCATAGCCAATGAGCCGTCCCTGGCCCGGGTGGCGGCATTGCGCTCCAACTGCGAGAGGCTGGGGGCCATGAACGTGGCCATCACCCGCTATGACGGGCGCAATTTTCCCCGCGGCTTATTCCATCGGGTGCTGGTGGATGCTCCCTGTTCCGCCGAGGGCCGGGAGAGGAGAGGTCCCGGTGTCATTGCCCGGGGAAGCTGCCGGAGATCTCTGGACCTGCAGGCTCTGCAGATCGGCCTGCTGAAAAGCGCCCTGCGCCTGACCAGGCCCGGAGGGGTGGTGGTCTACTCCACCTGCACATATGCCCCGGAGGAGAATGAGATGGTGGTGCAGGCTCTTCTGGATGAGGCTGCCGACTGCTACAGCCTTCGGCTAAAACAGGTGAGGATCCCCGGCCTCCAAGAGTGCCCGGGACTTGAGGAATGGAATGGAGCAAGCCTCTCCCAGGAGATGCACTCTACGGCCCGCTACTATCCGCATATCAATGATACAGGGGGATTCTTTGTCGCCAAGATCGTCAAGGGCTAGAAATGTCTTTGAGCCCCTGGAGATGGCAGCGGTGGCAGAGCTATGGAAGGAGAGGTTTGCCATTCCTGAATCAGCCTTCTCCGGCTACCGCTTCTTTCGCAAGGCCAGGAGCATATGGGCCATCAGCGATTCACAGCTTCCCGGCCTCTCCTACGAGGCCATAGGCATGCGCATCATGAACTGCAAGGACCGTCCCTGGAAGCCCACTACCTGCGCCCTGCAGATATTCGGATCGTATGCGAAGAAGAATGCCATGCACCTGCGGGCCGACTCTGCCAGGCTCTTTTTGGAGGGCAAGACTCAGGAGCTTGACCCTGCTGCGGCGGAAGGGTGCGAGAGCGGCTATGTGGTGGTATTTTATAGAGGGGATGTGCTTGGATGCGGTCTGTACTCTCACGGAAAGCTGGTCAGCCAGATTCCCAAGGAGCGCAGGCTTGCCGGCAGGGAAGGTGAAGATATGCCATGAACGCAGATAGAGTAGGCCTTTCTGGTCTTTCGGAGACGCAGTCCGGACCCATCAATCCATATTCGGATAGAGATGAGCTCAAGCGGCTCTGGCAGCAGCCGGTGCGCCTCTTCCGCCTCTCTAATGCCCTCCGCCAGAAGAGCTGCGGAGATGCCGTCTCCTTTGTGATCAATCGCAACATCAACTTCACCAACCAATGCACAGGCACCTGCGCCTTCTGCTCTTTCAAACAGCATGAGAGCTATTTTCTCTCCTCCGAGGAGATCCTCAGCCGGGCGGCAGAGGCGGAGAGCCAGGGAGCCACTGAGATCTGCCTGCAGGGCGGCCTTGCTCCGGGGATGAAGCTGGAGGACTACTGCGAGATGCTGGAGACCATCCACCGGCCTTTTCCGAAATTGCATCTCCATGCCTTCTCCCCTATGGAGGTGGTACATATGTCCAGGAACTCGGGCCTGGCTGTCAGAGAGGCCCTGCTACAGCTAAAGAGAAGCGGCCTCGGCTCCATGCCCGGCACAGCGGCTGAGATCCTGGTGGATCGGGTGCGAGAGAGGATCTGTCCGGACAAGCTCAGGGCGATGCAGTGGCGAGAGGTCATCACTACAGCCCACAATATCGGTATTCCCACCACATCCACCATGCTCTTCGGCCACGTGGAGAGCCTGGAGGACCGGCTGGAGCATCTCTCGATCCTAAAGCAGATCCAGTCGGAGACGAAGGGATTCACCGAGATGGTCCTCCTCCCCTTCATCCCTGAGAACAATCTGCTGGGCAGGAGCCTCCGAGGAGCGGATCTCCTGGACAAGCTGAAGATGCATGCTTTAGCCAGGGTGGCACTCTACCCGGAGATCACCAACATCCAGGCCAGCTGGACCAAGCTGGGCCGGGATGCTGCGGCAGCGGCAATAGACTGGGGAGCCAACGATCTGGGTGGAACGCTCATGGATGAGGCCATAGCCAGAAATGCCCGTGAGTCCCCCCGCATCTCCGCCCAGGAGCTCGTAGATCTGATCGAGAGCAGAGCTAGAAGGGCCGTGCAGAGAACAACCCTCTACCAAACTCTCTGAGCGGAGAAGGAGTTGGTTTAGCTCACTTGCTAAATTTAGTTCAATATTTATAAATCAAATTTAATGATGGTGGAGTGCTAATTGAGATGATAAGCTTTACATATATTGACGACCTATGTTCGGGTGGTGGGGTTCATTAGAAATATAATATTGTTAATATCAATTTTTACAGCACTGCTCCTGATCTCTCTCATCATTCCGGCATCAGCCGCAAATATCACCTCCTCCCGCTCAGTCACCCTCTCCGGATCATCTACAGTGATGCCCCTGGCTGAGGCTGCCGCAGAGGAGTTCAACCTGATGCAGAAGGATTATGTGGTCACCGTCTCCGCTGGGGGGACTGGTGCTGGAATTCTGGGCATAGCGGAGCGCAAATATGACCTAGCCATGGCCTCAAGACGGATAACCGAGGAGGAGCGGAGCAGGTTTGATGCCAGCTTTCAGGAATACCTGGTTGGCCTGGATGGCATTAGCATCGCCGTGAGCGACGAGATCTTCCAGGCAGGGGTCAGGGGACTGAGCCGCAAGCAGGTCAGAGGGATCTATTCCGGCAACATCAGCAATTGGAAGGACGTGGGCGGGCCTGATCGATCTATATACGTTGTCGCTCGGGAGGAAGGCTCGGGAACCCGAGAAAACTTCGATGAGATGATAATGGGCCGCAGCGATGCAGAGACGCCGGGAGTTGACACCGTGGCTATGGGAGCAGCGGAGGTCAAGACTGCCATATCCGGCAGCGACAAGGCAATAGGATACCTGGGATTCAATTATCTGGGCGGCGGGGTAATGGGAATAGCCTTTAACGGCATCAAGCCCACATATGAGAACATAAAGCTGGGCCTATATGAGCTGCATCGTCAGCTCTATTTCTATGCCTATGGCGACCCCTCTCCCGGAGCCAGGGCCTTCATAGACTTCGTGCTGGGTCCAGAGGGTGAGAGGATTGCAGCAGAGGAGGGATTCGTGCCGGTATGATCCTGATATCTCTCGTCGGCTCTATCCCGCTGGCAGCAGTCAGACTTACATAATAGTATGGCCAATTCGCTCTTGATGAGATGGTCAGTCGGTCTGTTGGCGTTGCTGCTCGTCTTTTTTCTGACGGGAGCAGATGGAGCATTAAGAGCCACTACCGTGGTGGTATCCGGATCCAGCACGGTCATGCCCTTGGCGGAGCTGGCGGCTGAGGAATTCAACCTCATTTCCGAGAGATATAGGGTCAATGTTAAGTCCGGCGGCAGCGGCGTGGGCATAGTTGATTTGGCCGAGGGAAGATCGGATATTGCCATGACCTCTCGGGATCTCAAGACCGAGGAGCGTCAGAGATATGAGAGCCCAAGGATGCGCTTTGCCGAGCAAGTGGTGGGCTATGATGCTATATGTCTGGTGGTAAGTCCCGCGGTCTATGATTTTGGCATAACCTCGCTCAGCCGAGAGCAGGTCAGGCGGATTTATTCCGGAAGCATCACCAATTGGGCTCAGATTGGTGGCCCGAACATGGACATCTTTGCCGTCGGCCGCAGGCCGGGCTCAGGTACCAGGGATACCTTCAATGAGATAATCATGGGCAGCAGGGAGGCAGAGACACCCGGTGTAGCCTATGACAGCGGCGAGAGTTCAGAGGCAAAGTTCAGCACCCAGAGGAGCGACAATGCCATCGGCTATATGGGTTACAGTTTTGTAATGAGGGGAGATGCCAGGGTGATCTCTCTGGATGGAGTCTATCCAACAATTGAGAACATCAAGAACGGCTCATATCCCCTGGCCAGGAAGCTCTACTTTGTCACCCTGGGCCAGCCTTCGCCGGGTGCCAGGGCTTTTATAGATTATATTCTGAGCCCGGCAGGCCAGCAGATCGCTATGGACAATGGATTCATTCCTGCATAATCAAATTATATTTTTAAACAAGGATCTTAATTGATCATGCTCTTCAGGAAATTATATCAATGATTAGTGACTATTATTGTTCTTAATCAAAGGGGTGTGATGGAAACATGTCCGATGGAGATGTCTATAAGATTGTTGAGCTGGTTGGAACCTCCACAATTGGCTGGGAGGATGCGGTAAAGACCGTGGTCGATCGGGCCACAAAGAGCTTGAGAGATCTTCGCATAGCTGAGGTCAAGGAGCTGGATGTCAGGCTGGAGAATGGAAAGATTGCTGAATACAGAGCCAAGGTAAGACTCTCCTTCAAGTACGAGGGCGAGGATTAGGCAGGATGCCTTTTTAGCTTTGCTTTCTTTTTCTCTTCTTTAGCTCTCTTTTTTAGCTCCTCTCCGGGGCAGTTAACCTGATCTCATACAGTCTGGGCCAGAGCTTTCCGGTTACAAAGATCCGGCCTGATTGCGAATCGTAGGCGATCCCGTTGAGCACATCGACGCTTCCCCCGATCCGACTGTATGGCATCAAGCCGCTCAGATCTATCTCGCCCCTCACCTCGCCCGTCTGCGGCGATATTATAGCTATCCGGCTGGTGGGCCAGACATTGGCATAGATCTCTCCTTTGATGTACTCCAGCTCATTGAGGCCCTTGAGCGGCCTGCCCCCTAGAGTGGCATTTATTCGGCCCATCTCCCGGAAGGTCTCAGGATCGAGGATATATAGAGTACTGCTGCCGTCGCTCATGATCAGGCTTGTGTTGTCGTGGGTCAGGCCCCAGCCCTCCGTCCGGTATTCGAATCTGCCTGTCTCAGTGAGATTCTCCTTGCCGTAGACCAGGCCCAGACCGGACTGCCAGGTCAGCTGGATTATGCTCTCCTCCCACAGGGATATTCCCTCTCCGAAAAGGGTGCCAGGCAGGTTTATCTGCTCTATAATCCGGCCTGTCTTCAACTCCACCCGCCGCAGGCTGGACCGACCGCAGAGCCCGGTTCCTTCGTAGATCACATCGTCCCGATCATAGACCAGCCCCTGGGTGAAAGCCTCCGGATCATGAGGATAGGAATTGACGATCTCATATCCGAAGATCGGGATGCTGATGCCCTCCTGGCCATGAATGGAGCCATCTGCAATCCAGCAGATTGATATGAGCATAGCTGCAAATATCGTAAGCCAATGGAGCCGAGGCAAATGATTGCTCTCGGCAATTTGGATAGAGTATTTGCGGAGCATGATATCTCAGGATATGAGCATGAAGCTATGCAATTTATTTTCATCCCATTTCTAACTCAGGGCAGATCTGGCCGATGGGCTCTGCATGCCCGGAGGAAGTTCTCCGGAAAGCCACGGAAAGAGGCGCTGTGGATGTGGGTGTAGCTGGCGACCATATTCTCCCGGCATACCCCGTCCCAGCCGCCCTTGATACCCCTTCCCCTCTCCAGGCGGATGGCATAGTCCACTCCCTCGTCCATGAGCATCTCGGAGTGATGGAACTCATGCCCCATTATGGCTTCGCCTGCTCTTCCCAGGGGGCAGTCGCGCTTCAGGCGGCCGTGCACATAGCTTACAACCCGAACATTGCCCCGCCTGGCCTTTCCCGGCACCAGCCCGGCCATCTCCCATCTCTCTCCTTCCCATTCGATCTCCCTTCCCAGGTACATCAGCCCGCCGCACTCGGCAAAAATGGGACGCCCTCTCTCGCAGAAGCTTTCCAGGCTGCGGAGCATTGCAGAGTTCTCGGAGAGCTCCCGGGCGTAGAGTTCGGGATAGCCTCCGCCGATGTATATGCCGTCCACATCGGGCAGTGCCCTGTCATGGACCGGGCTATATGGCACCACCTCTGCCCCGGCCAGCTCCATCATCTCCAGGTTGTCCCGGTAGTAGAAGTTGAAGGCCTCGTCTCTGGCCACACCTATGCGAAGCCCCTCTCCGGTGGAATTCTTTCTATACAGATCCGGCTGCACCTCCGCCAGTGGCTCCGCCCCCCTGGCTATCTCGATTATTCTATCCAGGTTGATTCCATCTTCAACTATCTCCCGGATCCGGTCCACCCTCTCCGCGAAGCCCTCATGCCTGGTCTTGCCCTCCAGCACCGGGACCAGTCCCAGATGGCGCATGGCCAGGTGCATATCCTCATTGCGACGGATGACTCCAACCACCTCCACCCCGGCATATCTCTCCACCTCCAGGATGGCCTTCTCGGCGTGTCTGTCGCTTCCCACCTTGTTCAGGATCACGCCCTTGAAATTGACATCCGGATCATAGTCCATATATCCCTTGACCAGGGCGGCGCAGCTTCTGGTAATGCTCCTGGCATCAACCACGAATATCACCGGCGCTTGAAGAAGTTTGGCCATCTGAGCCGTGCTGCCCAGGTCGCCGTCGTAGCCCTCAAACAGGCCGCGCACGCCCTCAATCACCGCGATGTCCGCCTTCTCCGAGGCATGGGCATATATCTCCCGGACCGCCTCTTCCTTCATCAGGTAGCCATCCAGATTGCGGCAGCTTCTGCCTGTGATCCAGGTATGGTAGCTGGGATCGATGTAGTCCATGGCCACCTTGAAGGGCTGAACCGAGAGCCCTTTTCCCCGCAGTGCGGAGAGCAGGCCGGCCACAATGGTGGTCTTGCCGCTGGAGCTTCTGTCTCCCGCTATGAGAACTCTTGGACAGTCTGCAGCCATTGGTATCCCTTCCCCGCCTCCATAAAAGCCTCTAATTTATTCCATGGAAAGCTCTCGCAGCCTATCATCGGTGAGAGGTTTTGGTACCCTGGGATCGGCTCCAGACATTATCTCCCGGGCCAGAGCGCGGTATACGCCAGAGATGGCAGAATCGGGCGCGCCCTGGATGGCAGTTACCGCCCGCCTCTCACACTGCTGGACTAATGGGTCTTTGGGAATGAAAGCCACCAGCCGGCTGTTGAGCTCTTCGGCAAACCTCTCTGCAATCTCCTTCTCCCGGCCCGCCGCCGCCTCGCGGGAATTGCATATCACTCCGGAAAGAGGGGTGTTCAGCCGGACCAGTCCCTTGCTGATGTTGTTTGCAGCATATAGGGGCATGTACTCGCCGGAGGTTATGATATAGGCTTGGCTCACCAGTCCCTTTCGGATGGGGGCGGAAAAGCCGCCGCATACGATATCACCCGGCACATCATAGAGCACCAGGTCCACCTCCTCCAGCACCCGGGATACCTTGCGCAGAAAGTCTATGGCCACGATTATGCCCCGTCCGGCGCATCCCACGCCGGGCTCCGGGCCGCCCACCTCAATGCATTTGACGCCCTTGTAGCCCTCATAGACCACATCCTCTTCCTTGATCTCTCTTCCATCCAGTATGAGGTCCATCATGGTGGGGATTCTCCTGCCCACCAGGGTTATGCTGGAGTCGCTCTTGGGATCGCAGCCCACGACCAGCACCCTGTGGCCCTCCTCGGCACAGGCGGCGGCAATGTTCGAGGCAGTGCAGGACTTGCCGATTCCGCCTTTGCCGTATATCGCAACGTGTTTAATAGATGACATCTAACTCCGCTCCGCCTGTTGATCCTCCATAGGATATACAGCTTGCCCAGGATTGATCATGGAGAGGTGGATGAAGATTCGAGCATTTCGTCTGGCAGCAGCAATCCTAGTCCTGGCTGTGGTGCCGGTTTGGCTGGCATCAGCCCAGGAGATATCCGAAGCGGCGTCCGTTCGGGGCCATTTCGCTTATGGTGATGGCGTCTGGCGGGCCGATGACTTCGGCTGGTTCTACTATGACCTGGATGAGGATCTGGGCGGAGAGATGCTGCAGATAGATCTAAAGGATCGGACGGCAGAGAAAGGGCATATAGTCTATTCCTCAAAGATATGGACGGAGCAATTCCAGTACGGGCCCTGGGGCAGCTTTCAGAGGGTGGCATTTTTTGGCAAGCCCTATTTCGCCGGCTACCCGGAGAGCAGCATCACGGAAGAGGTGAGCTCTCTGGAAAAGGGCGAGCTGAGAGAGGTGCTCATGGATGACGATATCACTCAGACATTGAGCCTCAATAAGACCTTCACCCTCCAACGAGGATATGTTCTGGTACCTCTGGAGGTCTCAGAGAAGAAGGGCACAGTGAACTTTCTTCTGCTGAAGGATGGGGAGCCGGTCTATGCCTCGGTGGTGAGCATTGGAGAGGACTTCGTCTATAAGATTGATGACCTTCCAGTGATACTGGTCCATCTGGCCAATGCCATGCTTGGCGCAGGCGAGGGACTGGCCGAGGTAGAAGGCGTATTCCAGATCAGCGACAAGCCGGATATCAGGCTCATTGAGGAGGCCATGATCGGGGAGATGAAGCTCGCCGATTACTCCCAGTCTGGAATAGAGATTGAAAGCAGCATATCAGTAAACCTGAGAAGGGATTCCACAATTAATCTGGCACCAGGCCTTGATCTGGTAGTCCTGGACGGCCAGGATCTGGTCTATTATCCCCAGGGGTGGATCTATGATTATGGGCTGCACGATATCCGTGGGCCTGCTTATGGCAGCACTTCCTCTATTCCGGTTAGCATGGGCCAATATAATTCCTCGGTCATCGCCAGGTGGAATGCTGAAAACTATACCGGATTCTATTTCGATCCTGAGGATTTCATAGGCGGCGAGACACTGGTAATTTATTCTGCAGAAGATCGGAGGGTTGTCCCTCCCCGAAATCCGATCGTCTTTCCCGATAATAAGACTGCTTTTCAGACCGGCCTTCAATATACATCATTCCTTCAGCCCAAGGAATTCGAATATGAGCCCTGGGGATATTATTTCATAATGAGCCTCTTTGGCTATCCTTGGTTTGCGGGCTACGATTCCAGCCTTCAAGGCAGCAACTCATCCAAGAGCCTGCTGGAAAACGAATATCTGGGCCAGATTCTCAGGGATACTGAACTGCAAGGCTACATCTCGGCAGGAAATTATTCTCTGGAGGAGGGCTATGAGATGAGAATCAGGGATGTGAGCAATGATAGTCTGTTTTTGCAGCTTCTAAAAGAAGGAATCCAGGTGGATGGCTCAGTGGTTGAGTCCAATGCGACATATATTTATAAAAAAGATATCGAGAACCTCAAAGATATCCCCATTATAATGATTCACTTCGGCAATATATTTAATAATGGGAGTGAGAGGTTTGCGGCCATAAATGGCATATTTCAAATATCAGACAGCGTCTTTCCCATGGAATTTGGAAGCGGTTTTGGAGAGATGCAGGTGGTGAACGTAAATCCGCAGGGTGTGATCCTGGTCAATGACGACAGCATCAGCCTCAATAGCAACTCCAGGGTGAACATCGGACCGGGCATGGACATTCGGGTTGCAGACAACGATACCCTTCGCTATTATCTCTACACCCAAAAGTACGTCGTCCCTTCCCCGGAGCCGCCTCTGATCAGCTCTCAAAAGAATGTTCCGTCTAACCAGTCCGCCAACTTCAGCATGATAGTGAGAGCGGCTGAGGTCCGCCAGGTGCTGGTGAACATCCTGGACTCAGGCAATAAGACCGTCTTCTCCAGGGATATCGCCGGCATGGGCCAGGGATCAGAAGAGTGGTGGATGTATGCCTGGAGCTGGAATGCCAGCACTTTGCGCATGAGCGACGACAACAGCTTGATACCTGATTTAAGGCCAAGCCCATTGCTGGCATTGCTCTATGTCAACCAATCGGCATCTCCCTTGCAGGTAGCGGTTACATTTGACTCCCAGGGACGCATAAGCACCATAATGGATAGCGATGCCTTTTATTACATCTCCAGCGAAGACTATGCCAGGCTAAATAGAAGCCTCGACTACCGCTCAATGATCAACAACAGCACGGCAAGAATGGAGTTCTTCCGGATTGTTCCGGGAGAGAGCATATTGCAGCTCTTTGATGTTGTCAATAACCAGCTAATTCCCAGCGGCATCAACCATACCCTGCAGGGAAACCTCAGCCGACTGGAGCCCCATGCCATCGCAGAAGGGGCCGAGCCGGGGCGGTATCAGTTGCAGGTGCGCTTGGAGAATGCAGTAAACGCCATCTGGGCCACAGACGAGTATTTCAATGTGACTGGAGGGAGTGATCTTCTCAATAACATCTCCCGCCGCAGCCTCAATGCCTCTTCCGCCGAGGAGAAGATGAAAGAGAGCCCCGCCATCGGCCTCTTGGCATCGATATTGGCGCTGGCCGCGGCAGTCCTGATTCGCCGCAGGAAGTAAGCATTTTTATTTAATTATTTATTGTATCAAATCCCCTATATCTCATTTCTTGCTGCTTTCTTTATAGCCCTTCCCAAAGCAGTACTCATGGCCTCTATCTGGTTCCTGTCGTCTCCTCGTTCGGCGGAGATGAACAGATTAAAACCTCCATTATAAGCCAGGGCGCGCAGGAAGTGGCTGAAGTTGTCCAGGCTCATGCCAGCCAGTGTCTGTTGCCTGAGCTGGAAGCAGCCCTGGTAGCCGACCTGGCCGAAGCGCACGGCTGCTTGGGCCAGAGAGCTGCCGGCAGGAACGCTGCTGCTGCCTATGCCCTTCTTGACCTCCTGAGAGATGGCGCTGCCGAGGGTGATGGCCGTATCCTCCACCGTATGATGGTCTCCCGTCTCCAGGTCTCCCCTGGCTTTAACCCTCATATCCCATCCACCCCCAAGAGCTAGGGCCAATAAGATCTCATCCAGCAACTGGACGCCCGTATCCGCCTGAACCCTGCCCTGGCCCTCAATATCCAGACGAACCTCTATGCAGGTCTCCCTGGTCTCCCTCCTCCTCGATGTCGACATATTAGAGATATCATAGTTTTTCATTTTTAAGGCAATCGCCGCGTCTCTCCGAAGGGCTTATCTACCTTTAAGCCAACCCTGTAATTTCAAAGGTCACATTTCAAAGGGTTATAAACATGATTTCTAAAGAGGACATCTGGGAGACAATAAGGGGATACGATAAGAACGATCTGACCATAGCCACCATCTGCTCTCACAGCAGCCTGCAGATCTTCCACGGAGCGAAGGAAGAGGGCTTCAAGACCCTGGGCATATGCATCGGACAGCCGCCCCGCTTCTATGATGCCTTCCCTCTGGCCAAGCCGGACAGCTTTCTCTCCGTGGAGAGCTATAAGGCTCTCCTGGATTACTCATCCGATCTGATAAAAGATAATGTGATCATCATACCGCACGGCTCACTGGTGGAGTACCTGGGCATCGAAAGGTTCGAGTCCCTGGCCGTTCCCACCTTTGGAAACCGCAGGGTTCTGGCCTGGGAGAGCGACAGGGAGATGGAAAGGGAGTGGCTATTGCGGGCCGGGGTAAATGTTCCCATGCGATTTGAGAAGGCGGATGACATCGACCGGCCGGTGATAGTGAAATACCATGGGGCCAAAGGCGGCAGGGGATTTTTCATCGCCAAGACCAAGGAGGAGTTGGCAGCCAAGATGAGCCGGGAGGAAAAATACACCATTCAGGAATTCATACTGGGAACCCGATACTACATCCATTTCTTTTATTCGCCCCTTCGGCAGGATGGATACCGCCTGAGCAAGGGCTCACTGCAGATGCTGGGCATCGACCGGCGGGTGGAGTCCAATGCCGATGAGATCTTTCGCATCGGAAGCATGAAGGAGCTGGCCGAGGCAGGGATCTATCCCAGTTTTGTGGTGACCGGAAACCTCCCCCTGGTTTTGCGCGAGTCGCTCCTGCCCCGGGCCTTCGAGCTGGGGGAGAGAGTGGTGGAGACCAGCCTGGAGCTCTTTGGGGGTATGATCGGTGCCTTCAGCCTGGAGACCATAGTAACCGACGAACTGGAGTTCAAGATCTTCGAGATCTCAGCCAGGATAGTGGCGGGGACGAACCTCTACATGGGAGGATCCCCCTATTCCGATCTGATCCAGCCAGGCCTCTCCAACGGCCGGCGCATCGCCCAGGAGATCAAGCTGGCCCGAGAGATGGACTTATTGCCCGAGATCATAAGCTGAAAAGAAAGGCTTATCTGGCAGGCCTTAGAGAGCAAGCAGCATGTCTGGCCTGATAAAGACATTCAAGGAGGCAACCGCTCTTCAATGCAGCTTCTTGGAGAAGCTTCTGGATATGGATATGGTTCAGGTAGCCTCCTTTTCCGGCTCCCTTGTGGAGTTTTTGAGGCCCTCATCGGAAAACAAATTCGTCTACGGCATAGCCGCGGGGAGATCGGCTCTGGCCCTCTACAGCTTCTTGCAGCTGATCCAGAACCACTTCGACAACATATTTCCTTTTACCCTGGAGGATCCGGTGCAGAGGCACTACCGAAAGGGCAGGAACCTGGGCATTGCCATCTCCGGATCGGGAGAGACTCAGGCGGTCAACAAATACATAGACGATATCATCACTCTGGGTGGTGAGATCATGCTCATCACCGCCAATGAGAAAGGCACCGCCTATAAGATGGTAAAGGATTACGATAAAGGCTCGGTTCTGGTGATACAGGCTCGGACCAAGCAGTCCACAGACAAGGATACCCGGTCCCGTCTCTCCCCCATGGGAACCGAGTTCGAACTGCAGGTTCTGGCCTTTTTAAATGCCCTGGCCCCGGATATTCAGTCCAGGCTCAAGGGCATATGCGATCCTGCCTGCCCCTCTTACCAGTCCACAATCAGGGACTTTGAGGATAATGCCCGGCTCATCACGGAAATGGACTGCGATCATCTCGAACACTGGTTCGACCGGCTGTTTCCCAGAAGCGGCAGGTATATCATCGGCGGAGTGGGCCGCTCGGGATTGGTGGCCCGTGCTTTTGAGATGAGGTTCACTCATCTAAACAAGATCAGCTACTGGGAGAGGGATTTCAATACGCCGAGCTTTCAGATAGGAGATGTGTATATACCTATAACCGGAATCGGTAACACTTATGAGGCCATGGAGGGCACCCTTAATGCTCTTTCCAAAGGAGCTGATGTCATGCCCATCACCGCCAATCCCTCATCGCGGCAGGTTCAGGTTCTGAAAAAGCACGGGCGGGAGAGGGATATTGCGGTAATTCCGGTAAAAAACGAATACAAAAACATGTTTTGCGGCGACACCAGCTCCACGACCTGGCTGATGTCCGACTACACCAAGTTCCGTTATCCCATATTTGAGATCAATGCCTCCATATTCACCAACAGCGTGGTGGCGGTGGGTGCGGAGTTCCTGGGAATAGTGGAAGCGGGAATGAGAAGGATGCATGTCTGAGAATCTTGCCCGACCGGGCTGTATTGATTGAGGAGAGAGGAGGATTGAGCATATGGCCGGGACCAGGTTTCTCACCAACTGTCCCCGTTGCGGCTATGTCGCCGAGGCCTGGAGCGAGGATGGGGTATTTGCTGCCGTGCGCTGCAAGATGTGCGGCTATGAGGGACGGCTGCCCCATCCCGACCTGAAGGAAGGGCTTGGCAGACGGGGTTAGGCCAGCAGAAGACTTGGAAGATGGGAGCATTTCGATCTCAGCATTTCTGCCGGAAGTCCAGTCCACTTTTTTTATGATCGCAACCGGGTGCAAAAACAGGTTAATAGAGAAGTCCTCTAAAAAAAGATATGGTGACGGATCATCCGGTCTCAGAAAGGCATAAGTAAGGAATGTCCATCCTTAGCTGTCCCATCTCTGTCTGTGCGCCGCGCGGGCGGCCAGGCTGGCCAGCCGCAGGGGCTCAGGCTTCCTACCGTCTCGGGTGAACTTATTGAGCAGGATTGTAGCCTCCTTCAGATCTGCTCCATGAGCCCGCACATAAACTTTATATCCCGTCTTGAGCCGGATAGGTGTGCGCTCTCCAAGGTTGCGATAGCGTTGCACCTTGTCCTCCGGGCTGGAAAAATAGTCCCGGATGTATCCCTCCAGGCCCGGCGAATCCTTATATGTCAGGCAGATCTGGGGCCTTCCCGTCTTCTGCCAGATCTCTGAGAGGTCAATCACATTAAACCAGCTTATCACTGCTCCCTCCAGCATTATGACATTGATATCCTTCCTGTCCAGTTCCCGGTAGATCTCCAGCACCGCCCCGGTAGCGTTATCTCCTCCCACACTGGCTCGGGCATAGGCCAGGCCGTCCACCCTCAGATCGGCACGCATGACCACTCCGGCCAGGATGGAGTGAGATTTGGTGCGAACAAAGCTCTCCGCAATGCCCAAAGCCCGCAGCCCGGATTTATTGAGATGAAGGCTCATGAGATCATCTCCAGGAGGGACTTGACATCAGCAGGCATGCCGTCCATGCTGATTGCATATAGCTCAGCGGGTCCGGTGACAATCACAGCCAGGGGCACGATCCGGAGGGATAGAAGCTCGTCACCTGGGCCGATCATCGCTGTGGCCCGTACCACAGTTCGGACCGTCCTCTCTCCGGCCACGATCCTCCTGCCCTCTCCTGTCACCTCTGCCATCTTCATTGGCCCCAGCCTCCAGGAGCTGCAGCTCATTCCAGATCTCCCTTTTCTGCCACGCCGCGCTGCTCCGCCCTCGCCATATCTGCCCTGATCCTGAGATCCGATCCTATCGCCCAAAACTGGCCATGGCTTGTCCTTCCTGGAGAATATGCCCCTGCATGGCATCTCTCAGCTCTGCAGCCTGGGCTCCTGCCGGCAGATCCAGCATCCGATCCAGGCCGAATACCCGGAAAAAGTATCGGTGAGCTCTTCCGGAGGGGGGGCAGGGGCCGGCGTATCCTATCTCGCCGAAGTCGTTGTACCCCTGTCGGGACTGGAGAGGATCGGAGAGGCTGGTCTGCTTGGCGATGGCAGAAGGTATGATGCCGCTCGGCGGTATATTCCAGATGACCCAGTGGATGAAAATGCCGGAAGGAGCATCAGGATCTTCCAGGATTATCGCCAGGGAGCTGGCATTATAGCCCTGGATCTCTATCTGGGGAGATAAATCCGCTCCCTCGCAGGTGCTGTCCAGGGGAAACTGCTCAAATCCCAAATCGACCGCAATGGCCTCGGGGATGGGATCTGAGGCCTGGGCTGCCAAGGCAAGAAGAAGCATCCAGGCAAAAGCCAGCAGAGCTTTCCGAGACATCTCTTTCTCGACCATGAATCTCACTCTCAAAATTGCCTCTAAGAAGGCTCTGCTGGAATATTAATCTGCTTTAGCAGGGCAGATGTGTTGTGTAGATTTTAAAAAGCTATGATGGCTCTATGATAGGCGCCCGAAAGACGAAAAAGGGATTGAGGTTAAGTTGGTTTTGGAGTCGTGGACGCTGGGTATTGAAGGGGAATCCTGAATGTCGTTAGCTCCTATGCTCCATGCATGATCATTCAGTCCTTCTTCCCTCTTAGGTGTTCTTTGCATTCATTTTCCGGCTTTGCATCCGTCTATCCCGATCCAGCCCCTCCAAAATCCCAGCCTTAAGCTCATGTCTTCTCGTGCGTTGTAGAAGCTGTATCGTTTTCCTCTTAATCTCATCCCACCTCTCTTCTAAGCATCAGCGTGGCAGCAGCCAAGGTGATGGCAAAGAACGCTGCCAGAGCCAGCAGGTCGGGATAGAGGATATCGGCGAGACCTGCCCCCTTCAGCATTATCTCCATCAGGGCGTCGCCGGCATATGTTAGCGGCAGGACGTATGATAGCGGTCGCAGAAACTCCGGCACTGACTGCAAAGGCCAGAGCACCCCGCAGAGCACAATCTGGGGAATGATGACTACAGGCATGAACTGCACCACCTGAAACTCGCTTCGGGCAAAGTTGGAGAAGAAGGAGCCCAGAGCCAGTGCGCCCGCCCCCAGCAGCAGGATTACTGCAAAGACGGTGATCGGACTGCCCCTCATGGGCACTCCAAATACGAATACCACTATCAATAGACTGGTCGCAGACTGGACAATCGCCATCAGGCTAAAGCCGAGTATGTATCCGGAGATGATCTCCACCCGGCTCAGAGGCGATACCATGAACTTCTCCAGTGTACCCAGGGTCTTCTCTCTGAGAAATGAGATGGCGGATACGACGAATGCAAAGAAGAATATCACCAGCCCAAGGACGGCAGGCCCGACCGTGTCTATCATCTCCAGATCATATCCGAAGATATAGCGCTTGGTGATATGGCCGCTTGCATTCGGTCCTGCTCTGGCAGCCGCCTCCATGGCCGCACCGGTCTGCACCGCAGCGCTGATCGCATCCGAGATCTGCTGGCTGCTGCCGTCCAGCAGAACACGCACGCTCTCTTCCTTCAGCACCACCGCCCCATCCAGCCGCCCCTCCGCTATCAGCCTCTGTGCATCCGATTCCGAGCCCAGATGGATTATGTCGAAGTCGGACATGGACTCCATATGCACCAGCAAGCGGTCGTGTCCTCCCCCGTCCACCAGCCCAATGTTGATGCCGCTCATCTCTCCGGAGAGGGCATAGCCGAAGATGAACATGAGCACAATGGGAGCAAAGAGTATGAGGCCGATGGTTCGCCGGTCACGCTTGAGCTGGCGCACTACCCGGAGAGCCACCACCCCCATCCGTGCCGGGCTGGGGCTCATTGCCCCTCCGCCAAAAGGAGAAAGGCCTCCTCCAGCCTGGGCTCGACCAGCCTCATGTCCAGGGGCTCCACCAGCGCCAGTATCTCCTTGACCTGGCCTCGGCGCTCCAGCCCCACCAGCACTGCTCCTTCTTTCACCGAGGCCGGATAGC
>JAGOLL010000109.1 GCA_017994055.1 Methanothrix sp. | reverse complement strand
CATCTGGAAGAACTGCCGGGATGGCTTTCCCATCAGCTCTGCCTTCTTTCCCGTGGCATACTCCAGAGCGGCCACGAAGGGGCCAGCAGAGAGAGACAATCCCTGTGGCTGCTTCCAGTACCGGTCCTTCTCCAATGCCAGCATATCCGCTCCATCGAGGATAAGGCCAAGGGCACAGTTGAGTTTCTCATAGGTAAAGCCCTCTGCCGCATCGCCCACGATTACATAGTCCGCTCCATCCTCGACGATTCTGATTCCCGCCTGCAAAAAGTCCCGCAGCACATCTATAGTGGTGAGCAGGTAGCAGCTCTCCTTCTCCCGACTCTTCATATGCTCGATGGCGGCAAGAGGGGGAGTGAATATCAGCCGGGCAGGGATATCATATCCCAGGCCTGCCAGACGCTCTGCCACCGATTCCCGGCAGCGTCGGGTGGAGTTGGAGACGAATCGGTAGCTGTATCCCAGATCATCCATCTGCTCCAGGCATTCCCTGGCTCCGGGAATGGGATGAGAGCCGACATAAAGAACTCCGTCCAAATCTATGAGAAAAGCCTTTACCTTTAAATGATTGGGCGGGGATATTGGGGAAGAATCGGATGGCACGGCAGCTCAGTCATCCTTTTTCAAGATAAGACTTTGCTCCTCAAGGGGAGAAGAGGCTTTAAAGCAGGCGCGCATTTGATAAAGCAGCCCATTCAGTATTGATAATCGATGCATAGCCACCTCCTCAGAGCGGGCCTGATTTTCTCGGCTTTACTGGTCGGCATCTCTCTTGCCTCCTCTGCCCAGTTGCAGGGCAATGGATCTGAGCCTCATGGATCTGGACCGTTTTTTAATGGCAGTACCTACATTCTTTTCGAGCATGAAATGAAGGTTATCCTGCCTGTAAATGGCAGCCAAGCCAATCTCACCCTCTTTGGCGAGGCGGAGGATATGGCCTTGCTTGATGAGAGCGGGAGCAATGTAAGCTTCAACAGCAGCCATCAATTCCATAGAGGGGACCATATCTACAGCCTGGTATTCGAGAGGCCGGTCAAAGGGACGCTGGTCTACAATATATCCAGGCAGGGCCAGCAGTTCATTCTTCCCATCCGCCATCCAGAGCCGGTGCGAATAATTCTGCCCCCCGGCTATTCCACAGGGATTCGCAGCCTCGGCATAGCCCGGCCCGAGCCTGATATCTTTCAGGATGCTGATTCCGGGAGCATTCTGACCTGGAACAACACCACCCAGATCCCCTACATCGAGGTCAATTACTACCGAAAGAGCGCTCCTCTGGCGATGATGATCATAATGGCTATTCTGGCTGCTGCCGGATTGGTTTTGATGGTTCAATATTATATGAGTATAAAGAAACTGAGGGCATCCAGATTAGAGACAGAAAAGGAAGAGAAATGAGATGTCGAATATGACCTAGAGCTGCTGGCTGACTACGCACATGGAAGATATCCATTCTCGCACATATGGCCCTTGGCCACCAGGATCTGCTCTTCGATGGAGAAATTGCCCACGAACATATGATTGATGCGCGACATAACATCTCTATCTTTCACCTCTCCTGCCGCAACATCCGACTCCGGATTATATACCAGGTAATCGATGCGTCCGATGCCTATGAAATCAGCTTCGATATTCATCTGGGTGAGATTGGGCTCCATCTTGAGGTCCATACGGGTGGAGAGGCGAGTGGCATCGGTAAACTCTTTGGATGCGACCATCTTCATGGGAGCATTCTGGAGCCGGGTGCTCTCCCGAAACTTCTGGTCATAGGCGAAGAGATGGGCATTGGGATTGCTCTTGCTGCCGATCTCCATCACATAATGCTCTGCTTCCGCCGGGAAGAGCATGGTGCAGCCTAAGGCCATGATCGCTAGATACAGTGCCATCCTTCTGACGCAAAAAGCTCCTAAGACCCTTTTTCTCATAGCAGACATCATCAAGCCTCAGGATACAGGTTCCACAGATATTCCTGGGACAGCTCTCCGGAGCAGACGGTGACCGCCGGCCCCTCCATAAATGCGCTTCCTGCCTCAAAGCTTATGATCAGCGGGCCGCCTCTGGTCTGGACGATAACCTCGTCTCCTGCCAGTCCCAGCCGGCGAGCCACACTTGCTGCTGCCACCGACCCAGTTCCGCAGGAGAGGGTCTCTCCCTCCACGCCTCTCTCAAAGGTTCTGATCTCCAGTTGCCGGCCTGGCTTGACAAAATTGACATTGGCCCCCTCTAAAAAGACGCTATTGTGTCTTATGGACGGTGCCAGCTTCGTGATATCCAGATCCAGATCATCCACTATGACCACGGCATGGGGAACGCCGGTATTGACTGCAGAGACGCTATAGTCCCCCATTCTCTCCTCCAACATCTCGCCCGAGCCGCAGGCGGGTATGGAGGGCCGGTCGAACCTGGGCAGGCCCATGTTCACCTTGGCCCAGAAGGATCCCTCTCCCTCCCGGACCTGTACAGGGATTATCCCCGCCAGAGTCTCTACATCAAACTGCTCGCCCACATATCCCCGGTCCCAGGCATACTTGGCCAGGCAGCGGATGCCATTGCCGCACATCTCTGCTTCGGATCCGTCCGGCTGGATGAGCCTCATGCCCAGGTCAGCCCTGGCGCTGCCGGAGAGGAATAAGACTCCATCCGAGCCTATGCCGAAGTGGCGGTGGCAGCATGCTACAGCAAACCTCTTCTTGTCTTTCTCGGCAACCTGGTGCCGGGCCATCTCATCCACAAGCATGAAGTCATTGCCGTTTCCGTGCAGCTTGGTGAAGGTCAGGCTCTGCTCCTGGAATGTACTGCCCCCAAGGTCTATCTCAGAAATCTCTGCCAGCTTCATTTTATATACCATGCATCAATTTGCTTTTAGCTTGTGTTGTTGTGTGGTGATGTGATATTAAACCCATTCTACAGGTAGCACTGGATATCCTGGAGCTGGACAGGTCTATTCAGATAGCTAAAGAGGCGGTCTCCGGAGGCGCTGACTGGATTGAAGCCGGAACGCCACTGATCAAGAGCGAGGGAATGGACGCTGTGCGCGAGATGAAAAAAGCCCTGCCGGCAGTCCGCATTGTAGCGGACATGAAGACGGTAGACACGGGTGCCATGGAGGTGGAGATGGCAGCCAAGGCCGGGGCGGATATAGTTGCAATGCTGGCCTCCTCAGACAACGCCACCATCGAGGATGCCCTGAGGGCAGCCAGGAAGTATGGTGTGCAGATAATGATGGATCTGCTCACTGTGCCCGATCCGGTAAAGCGCTCTCGGGAGCTGGAGGCCCTGGGAGTGGATTACATCTGCGTCCACGTAGGTATAGACCAGCAGATGACAGGCAAAGATACCATCGATTTTCTGAGGGATATCGTAAAGGAGGTGGCAACTCCTGTAGCGGCGGCGGGTGGCATAGATGCTATCACCGGGGCAGAGGCTGTGGCCAGCGGCGCCGCTATAGTCATCGTGGGGGGAAGCATAGTCCGAAGCGCTGATGTGACCGGCTCGGCAAGAAAGATTCGCGAGGCCATAGATAACGCTCAGGTACAGGCCGGGCCCAAGGCCAGCCGGGAGGAAGAGATGATGACCATATTCAGGGAGGTGTCCTCCTCCAACATCTCCGATGCCATGCACCGCAAAGGAGCCATGAAAGGCATCCTTCCCATTAATCTGGGAAGCAAGATTGTGGGCCGGGCGGTTACGGTGCAGACCTTTGCCGGAGACTGGGCCAAGCCGGTGGAGGCCATAGACCTGGCCGGACCGGGTGACGTCCTGGTTATCTATAACGGCAGCAACTTCATCGCTCCCTGGGGGGGCCTGGCCACATTGAGCTGCAAGATCAAGGGCATAGAGGGTGCGGTCATAGACGGTGCGGTCCGGGATGTAGACGAGATACGGGCCATGAACTACCCAATATTCTCCTCCGGGATCACTCCCAATGCCGGCGATCCCAAGGGAATGGGGGAGATCAACTCCGAGATAACCTGCGCCGGCCAGACGGTCCGGCCCGGCGACTATATCGTGGGCGACGAGAGCGGAGTGGTGGTCATTCCCAAGGAGAGGGCCTACGAGATCGCCAGGAGGGCCAAAGAGGTGGAAAAGACGGAGAGCCGGCTCTATGAGGAGATCCGAAGGGGCAGCACTCTCTCTCAGGTAACAAAGCTCAAGAAGTGGGAGAAGGTTTGATTTTTCTGCCGCTTCCAGCTTATTTCAGGGCAGGATTGGCAGGGGCTCAGACGACAAGCTGTAAATAGATTGAAATATTCTTATGAAGCGCTATAACAGCAAGTGATATATTCAAAGAAAAATTGCTTTGCACTGGTCTTAAAGCTAAAGGGAAGTTCGAGGAGAATTGCATGGAACTGGAGGATATCATCTCTAAGTACCC
>JAGOLL010000108.1 GCA_017994055.1 Methanothrix sp. | reverse complement strand
TGAAGACCAGACAGCTGATCAGAAGAATTCATGATGAGGATGGCATATCCGTGGTCATGTCCACCCATTATATGCCCGAGGCGGAGATGCTCTGCGACAGAATCGCCTTTCTGCGCCATGGCAGCATCGTGGCCCTTGACACCCCCCAAAATCTCAAAAGGCACCTAAAGCTGGGAGAGAGGATATGCATCACCTATCAGGGGGAAGCGGATATATCCGCCTTGCAGGGCCAGCCGGGCGTCCTGGGCCTTAAGGCGGAGAATGGCCGGATGGAGATTGCTGTGGACCGGGGCGAGGAGAGCCTGGACGGGATAATCAAGCTCTTTTCCGGGGCGAAGATAACCGATATTGAAATTAAAGAGCCGGATCTGGAGGATGTTTTCATTGAGCTGGCAAGGTGAGCTTAACCGGTTTCTGGCCTCGGCCTACAAGAACTGGATCATATCCCGGAGGAACATATTCACAGTCTTTGAGCTCTTCTTCTGGCCCATGATCAGCCTGCTGTCCATCGGCCTTCTCACCCGGTTTCTGGCTGTGGAGGGCTCCATGGTCTCCTTTCTTCTGGTGGGGGCCATTGCCCTGACCATATTGCAGGTGGCCCAGATCGATGTGGCTTATGTTCTTTTGTTCGACATGTGGTCCAAGAGCATCAAGAACACCTTCATCGCTCCGGTGAGAAGCTACCATCTGGTCTTCGGAGCCTTGCTCTTCGGTATATTGCGGGGAAGCGTGGTCTTCTTCATACTGGTAGCCGTGAGCGGATACCTCTTCGGATTCGACTTTTTAGCCGGCGGCATCTTTCCCGTTCTGGCCTTCCTGGCGGGCATCTTCGCCATGGCCGCCAGCATAGGCATAACCGTGTGCATATCCATACTCACCTTCGGGCAGAAGGCGGATGTGGCTGCCTGGAGTTTGAGCGGCTTGATATTGCTGGTAAGCGGAATCTACTATCCGGTGGATGTTCTGCCACCCCTGCTACAGGCCCTGGCCCGGGCCATACCTCTCACCTACTTCTTGGAGTACTACAGGTCAATATTTATTCCCGGCCCGCACCATCTGATGTGGGGTGCTGCTCTGGCCTCATTCTACCTCACCCTAGGGCTGATCCTGCTGGACCGGGCCATAGAGAGGGCCAGGAGGACGGGCATATTGCTGCGGCTCTCGGAGTAGAAGAGAAGATGGGACGGATGGTGTGAGGGCATTGATAGAGGGATTCATAGGCCCGATTGCGGTGGGGGACGGACAACCGGTACGGCTGATGGGAGTTGTCAACCTCAGCCGGGAGTCGTTTTATCAGGGATCTGTGGCCGGCCCTGAGGAGGCATTGTCCCTGGCCCGATCCATGCAGGAGCAGGGTGCGGACATCATCGATGTTGGAGCCGTCTCCACCGCTCCGGGCTCTCCGGCCATAAGCGAAGAGCTGGAAAGGCGGAGGCTATTTGCCGTTCTGGGCGATATCCTGGACAGCCTGGATATCACCGTCTCTGTCGACACCCAGAGGCCGGCCATAGCCGCAGATGCCCTGGCTCGCGGCGCTCATTGCATCAATGATGTCTCCGGCCTATCCCACCCCGAAATGGCCGCAGCTGTAGCCGATCACGATGCCTCCCTGATCATCATGGCCTCCCGAAAGAAGGCAGGCGACCTGCTGAGCCTGGATGAGATCATCACCCTGCTCGGAGAGCGGATGAGGATGGCAGAGTCGGCAGGCGTATCCACCGAGAAGATCATCCTTGATCCGGGGATCGGAAGATGGATACCGGAGAAGACGGCGGCCTATGACCTAGCCATACTGGACGGCTTGCAGCGGCTGCGCTGCCTGGGCTGCCCGGTGATGGCAGCCCTATCCCGAAAGTCCTTTATCGGCGAATGTCTCCACCAGCCCGATCCTTTCCAGAGGCTGGAGGGAAGCCTTGCCGCCACGGCCATAGCCGTCTACCTGGGAGCTCATGTCGTCCGCACCCATGACATCGCCGCCAGCCGGGAGACCGTAGCCCTGGCCCGGGCGGTGCGTGCTTCTCCTGCCCTGGCGGTGGAAGGGGATCTGGAGGTGGAGGTCCTGGACTATATCGGCGGCCGGGAGGATATGTCCCAGATACTCCGCCGGACCGGAGTGGATGAGAGGGGCTTTGGGGCCTTGAGCCGGAAGGGCTCCTTTCGCCTGCTCTCCCTGCGGGGCCTGTCCAGCATGGAGGCCATAATCATCAAGCAGGAGATGCTGGCCCGGGGGGGAGATGCCGCTGTTCCCAAGCTGGCTCTGCGCTGCGACCCCCGTCCGGAGGAGGTCATAATCATGGGCAGCCTCCACCAGATCGCCAGCCTGGTCAGAAACCTGGCCACCCAGCCCTTCCGGCTGTCCCACCTGGCCCGATTGATTGATGAAGCCCTTGATGGCATAGACAGTCCAGAGAGATACAGGTGGGAATGATTTGCAGGTTTTGGGCATAAAGACCGATCTGATAAAGCCGGGCGACGATCTGGCAGATAAACTGGAAAAGGCCATGAACGATGAGGGGCTGGCCCTGCAGGATGGCGATATTCTGGTCGTCTCCGAGAGCACTCTGGCCACGGCCGAGGGAAGGATTGTCTCCTTGGATAGAGTCGACCCCTCTTCACTGGCCCGGCTTATGGCCGATAAGTATGACAAGGATCCCAGAGAGATGCAGCTTATTCTGGAGGAGTCGGACCAGATCGTGGGCGGCATTCCCGGCGTGGTGCTCACGCTGCGAGAAGGATTTCTTTATCCCAATGCCGGCATAGACAACTCCAATGCTCCTCCCGGCAGCGTGGTGCTATTCCCCTCCGATCCCCTGGCATCAGCCAGCCGGATTCGGGAGCGACTGGCCAAAGGGCGCAATATTGCGGTTATCATCGGCGACAGCCGGACCCATCCCCTCCGACTGGGCTGCGTCGGCGTGGCTTTAGCCTGTGCCGGCCTCGATGCAGTGGAAGACGCCAGAGGCCAGAGGGACCTCTTCGGCCGGGAGCTGAAGATCACCCGCAAGGCGGTAGCGGATAACCTGGTCTCTGCGGCCCAGATCGTCATGGGAGAGGGTGATGAGGGAATACCGGCGGCGATCATCAGGAATGCGCCGCTCCGGCTGTCCGAATCGGCAGAGCCGATACCCAGCATCCCTCCCCAGGATTGCATGTATATGGGGGCTTTAGGCTGCGGCTGCACTCCCCGGCCCTACACCGGGGGCTATGATGCCCTCATTGATCAGGCTAAAGAGGCCATGAAGGAGGCCTATGCCCCTTACTCCGGATTCAAGGTGGGAGCGGCCCTGCTGGGCAGGAGCGGCAGGATCTACTGCTCCGGGAACATAGAGAACGCCGCCTCGGGAGCGGGGATATGCGCTGAGAGGGCGGCCCTAGCCCGGGCGGTGGCCTCGGGAGAGAAGGAGTTTGAGGCTGTGGCGGTGGTGGGCACATCGGAGGGACCGGTCTCGCCCTGCGGCCTGTGCCGCCAGAGCCTGATGGAGTTCGGGGAGGACATTACCGTGATCATGTCCAACTCCGCAGGGGAGGCGATAGTGGCAAAGCTCGCCGACCTGCTGCCGGCGGCTTTTACCGGCAGGTGCATCAACAAGATCTAAAATAGGGCTAAGAGCCTCACCTGCCTGCGGTACAGGTTGCGGCATTAGATTTATATCGTCATCACATACAAATTAAAAGCTATGTCCAGAGTTGCAGCAGTCCTGATCATCCTCGTCTTATGCCTAGGCTGCTATGCGGCAGCGGCACAGAGCGAATCAAATAGTCCGGGAAAAAAGGTTGAAAATGGGCCGGCCTGGGACTGGATGGCTGTCTATCCCGTCTACAGCTATAATGGTCTTCTCTCACCCTATTATTCCTATTATTACCCCACTTACAGCTACGCCTGGCCTAGAGTACAGCCCGCCTATTACTATCCTACCTACCTTGCCTGGAGATATACCACCTCTCCCTGGTGGATTGGCGAGCACTGGGATCTGGGAAAAACCATGCAGATAGCCCGGTATGGCTCCTCAGTTAGGGTCTATTCCCCGGGCGGGTGGCAGACGGTCTGAATATGGAGAGGGCTCTCAAGGATCAGGTTTAAATCATGCTCTTTTCAGGGGAAGAGGCTATGGCGAAACATATCGCTGCACTGGCAGTGCTGCTAATGCTATCGGTAACAGGAATAGCGACCATGTGGACCTACCACGACCCCATGCTCTTCCAGGCGGGCTACCCCAATCCATCCACCAGGCAGGCGGACATATCACTTCTGGAGATAGTGAAGTCTCCCTATTTCCCCCTCCTGGGCCAGAGCTTTTATTCCAATGCCCTTCCGGTCAACCTCACCAACAGCACTAATACCATCCAAATCGGAAGCAAAGCTCCCGGCTCTCTTGGACCCATCCCTGTAACCTTCGGCGGGCATCTGGAGGACAATATGCGCTATGCACAGAGC
>JAGOLL010000041.1 GCA_017994055.1 Methanothrix sp. | reverse complement strand
GGCAGTCCCTGGCAACCAGCACAGACCCTTTTCTCTCCCCGGCCATCCTCTTGACCGCCGTCAGCACCGAATCCTCCGGGCGCACCGTGGCAATGGGATAGCTCATCAGATCACGAACTCTCATGAATGATCAATCCATTTCCTGGCAATCGCATCACTATACTCGGTTATATGCCAAACCGGATAAGGATGATATCTGCAAGCATATGAATATGCAGGTCCCTGGTCCAGCTTATCTGGAAAAAGCCAGGGCCGAGGATGGCTGAGGATACCCTTCTGCCTGAGACGGGGTGCCATGCTTAGCCTGTCGCCGATTTTTCTCCACCCCTCCAATCTCTTCCGCTGCATGGACCTGTTCTATGATCTTCTTCAGGATAATGGTTCCGTCTCCCAGATGATCCACGACGATTCGGTCACCAGGCATCAGGCGCAGACCATATCTAATGGCCAGAGGAAGCTGAATCCTGCCGTCATCATCAATATTGGTAATCAATTCATCCACCAATTGAATTCCTTGATTCCGATTTATAAAAGGCTTATTTTGAGATGAGGTTCATATGAAATCCGGATAACAGGCAAAGAGTGCGGCTGAGATAAAATGCCAGGTTGGATGGCCTCTCATTCAGCATCAGGATCAGGCCAATTGCCGATCCGGTCTGTTTTAGGTTTCCTCTCTCACCATCTCCAATTACAATTCTCTGACGAGATGTGCTCTTTCAGCAGTCTATGCCGCCGCAGCCGGAATGCTTCTTCTCTTCCTTTGGGCTCTCATGGAACTTGATCATCTTGTCCACCTCGAACTGGCCGGTGAAGGACTCATGAAGCTTGACGTCCTTGCTGAACATCTTATGCATCTTGGCATCGCTCTGCCAGGTTCCATTGAACGAGTTTCTGGTCTGCATGGCCACGGTGTGGACCGGACTGGCTCGGAGAATCTCTTCAATCTTTTGGGCATCGGTTATGTAGGAGGCGGGATTGGTGGAGGCAAAGTAGCTGCTGCCCTCACGCTCCATCTCCGTCACGGAGAAGGTCTCTGCTATCTCTGCACCTATGCCGCCCCAGAAGGCCTTGGAGTGGATATATTTCATGCCCACCATGGGGTTCTTGCCGGAGAAGGTGAGCTTGCTGCTCTCATAGAGGTTCAGAGGCACTGACGAGCCCTTCTCCATGCCCGGAAGCCTGGCTGCCCTCTGAGCTTGCACCGTTCCTGTGTCCAGCTCCAGATCTCCGTCACCGTACATGAAATTGAAGTACTCTAGGGCTAGCTCTCTGTCCTTAACCGAGACGCCCACCTCAAAGGTGCCGGTCCCGACAACCTTCAGCTTGTTGCAAAAGTCGCCATCCTGCATCGGCTCAGTGATGGCCGGCGTGCCTGAGGACGGCCCGGCCCAGAGCAGAATGACAAGCAACATAGCCACTGCAATGCCCTTCGTCTTTCTTCCCCTTTGCGGGTTTCTATATATCTCTTCTAACTAAAAAAGTTATTGTTGGCGGACCCCTGCCTCTCCCGGCAAAAGCTTCATCTCGCCTTAAATCATCCCAGACTCCGCATGGGCCGGGATCTTGCTGTGGTCATGGATGGAGCGGGGACCATATTGAGGATGTACCGCGTGGCCAAAGACATCGAGAAGGGGATCATAATGGAGGGGGTGATAACCTGGGAGTTGATAATGAAGAAGAAGGGCCGGGCATTGGTTGTACCTCAGATGGATCCCGAGATCATCTCCTCCTTTTCTGCTGATGACCGCCTGGGGAGGGTGATTGTCGGTCGCGAGGAGATGCTGGCTATAAGCTGCTCCAGCAGCGCCATCTTCAGAGAGGCGGCATTAGATATCGTCCTCCGTTCCCAGGCGCGCGTAGGCGATCTTATAGAAGTGCATGAAAGGGTAAAGTCCAGGTGTCCCGGCGATTATCATACCGCAGGCATGATCATTGACATAGATCGGCATGATGTGGTCTATACCATAAGCACAGGAGGCGCTCCCTTCCCCGGAATCAAGGAGGTCGTCAGCGATCTGAGTATGATGGGGGCTGATGTCTTTGTGGCCTCCGGAGACAGCATGAGAAGCCTGTATCGCCTCCAGGATCTGGGAATACCCCTCAGACAGATATATCCGGTCTCCTCCCCCATCAAGAAAAAGGAGATCGTTGAGGGCCTAAAGAGTAGATACAGACGGGTGATAATGGTTGGAGACGGCCTTAACGATATTTTCGCTTTGCAGACTGCAGACCTGGGGGTATTGACCGTTCAACAGGACACCCGCCCGGCAAAAGAACTGCTGTCTGCAGCAGATGAGATTATTTTGGATATAAGGGAACTGCCTGGAGTGGTCAGGAGGAATAGTTAAAATATTCTAGTATTTCAATAATATAAAATCGTTGTGCATAGGGTATGTCATGTTTTGACAGCTCTTGTCAGGTATGGATGCAGTTACGATCTGCGGTCACCAGGATAATTTTGCGAAAAGTTTAAATACTTAGATTGTTAACTTGTATTTAATAACCTTCTAAATTTGCTTTGGAATATGTCATAATTGAACTTGTCAGAGGTAGCCAGGAAATGTTCGAAGAGCTAATGGAGATATACAGGAACAAGATCGAAGAGATTGAAAACGATAAAAAAGAAGCACAAGCCATGATTTTGCTGGTTTCAGCCATGGAGAAGATCTCCCAGGAGATGGATTCCAAGCAGAGCGATATTGATCTGATCGGCAGGCTCATAGATCAGGTTGATCGTCTGTCAAAAGAGGTATCAGACCTCAAGAGCCAGTTCCGAGCCAGGAAAGGGCGAACTGCCCCTGTGGAGGAGGCCAGCTCTGGAGAGAGAACGGCATTGGACAAACACGCTCGATCTCTAATCGATATTATGATGGAGAGGCCGGGAAGATTTACCACCAATGAGCTGGTGGATATGCTTGGTTTGAATAAAACCACAGTAATAAATGTGATGAAGAGGGCTCATGAGCTCGATCCAATGCACGTCAAGATGAGCCAGGGAAAGAGACGCAAGCTCTACCTGTCCTATGTGTCTGATGATGAGGGGCTCAAGTCGGAGGTTCCGGCTGGCTCAGAGCAAGCAGACCCGATGAAGATTGAGCTTATGGCCATGACCTAGACCGGTCGGCTCGAACTCAAGCTGTTTGCAGTCCATTGCCTGGTGGTGGGGTGGGTCTCTCTTCCATTTGAGTGCCCCCCATTCCTCCTCCATAGGCCAAGACGGGCAATGGACACCAAAATCTGATTTAATTTGAGATTTTCTGCAAGGGCTCAATCATAGAATTTAAAAGCTCATGATCCGGCAACAGATCCGGTCAATCATCCTGATTTTGCCATAAGCCGGAGCGCTTTTCGCAGCTCATATTTGGCGTTTTCCACCACCGATCGCCGGGTCTCCATTCGGTACATAAGGACCACGAAGACGGTAAATGTGGTGAGAAGGGCAAATATTATGGCTAGGACGGTGACACTCCCGAAGTTGTTGGTGATAAGAAAGGGAGAGGAGATCAGAGCGGCAAATCCAAACACAGTGGTGAGGCCGGAGGCGATTAAGGCTGAGCCTATGCGTCGGGCGGTGATCCTTAAAGCCGCCATGGGCTCTCCCATTCTGGCCAGCTCCTCATAAAAGCGCTCCATCATCAGTATGGCATATTCCGATCCCACGCCCAGGATCAGAGCCCCCAGAGTTGCTGTGAGTGGGGTGTATTTCATGTCCGCCAGATACATCACCCCGCCCATCCAACCGATCACCACCAGCATGGGCAAAACGGGAAGCAGTGCCTTTATCAGGTCGCGGTAGATCAAAAGCAGAACGGCGAATATCAGCACCAGCCCCAGCAGGGTCATCTCCGTTCTGCCTGTGGTCAGAGCGGTGATGAGTGTGGTCATGACCACTGCATCTCCGGTCTCCCGCACCGAGACTCCGGGGGGCGGCTGGTGCCAGGCTATGTCCTTGTCAATCTCCTTTATCAGCCGGTCTGTGCCCTCTGCACCAAGGTTGGTCAGCTCCTTTCCTACATTCAGCTTGATCAATGCGGTATCATGGCCATCCAGTTGCCGGGATATAATGTCGGTCGGAAGGGCATCTAACAGAGCTCTGATCTCCGTCTGTTCCGGGGGAATATCTCCTCCATTGGCCTGCTTGATCGTGGATGCTATGCACTCATAGCCGCGCACCTGGTCTCGCGAGTTCTGGAGGTAAACGCAGAAATCATCCATCCAGTGCATGATTTCGGGATCGGTAATGTCATCGGCCTGAACGATGAGATCCAAGGTGTCAGTGCCCCCGAAGATGTCGCTCAGATGGATAAAATCAACCAGCGGAGGAAGATCCTGGGGCACATAGTTCTTGAAATCCGTGTCCACCTGTACCAGGGTATCGGCATATATTCCGGCCAGGGATAGAAAGAGGGCGGCTGCCAGCACCAGACGCCATCTCTCTATGCAGATGTCTGAGATTCGCTCGATGACCTCTCCGATGGCTGTATCCTTCGGCAAGTCTTCCCTCGCATCCTGAGATCTAATAAATTCACCGGACTGCCCCCTCCTTTCGACGATATAGAGCAGGGTCACGCCCACAAAAAGAGCGGAGAGATAACAGAGAAATAGTCCCACCAGACAGAGCAAGCCAAAGTCTCTGGTCAGGGGCACGGATGAGGTGAGCAGGGAGACAAATCCCATAGCAGTTATGAT
Organism: Methanothrix sp.; assembly: GCA_017994055.1. Taxonomy (GTDB): domain Archaea; phylum Halobacteriota; class Methanosarcinia; order Methanotrichales; family Methanotrichaceae; genus Methanothrix. Next base: position 16,916 of record JAGOLL010000041.1, on the reverse strand, counting down.
CAATGCGATCATCACCGGCAGGGATATATGGCCCACTGTCTCTATCACCGCTGCCTTGGGAGAGCTGCCTTTTTTGAACTCCTCATCGATCCGGTTATGAAACTGAATGGCATAGTCTATGCCGATTCCTATCATCACCGGAAAGGCAGACATGGAGATCATGGTGAAGGGTATATGCAGAAAACCCATGGCCCCAAAGGTCCAGAATATTCCCAGGAAGACGATGGCAATGGGAAGAAGGGACCACCTCACATGGTTGAAGGTTATGAGCAGGGCCAGGACCATGAGCAGTCCGGCCAGGGCCAGGATGGGGCCGTTGCTCTTGGCCATCTCATCAGTGATGGACTGCATCAGAGCAGGCTCGCCGGTTACAGTGACCCGCACATCGGGAGGAAACTCGGCCATCTTCACCTGGCCGGATGTCTCGGCATAGATCTCCCGAAGCTCGGCCTCGGTCAAAGTCACCGGCAGATCAATGGAGAGAAGGGTATGCTTTTTGTCCGGCATCATGGCCGATACTACCGGCTGACTGGCGGCGGAAGAGAGAATCCAGTCCACCCTCTCCTTCTGATCCGGTATCAATGCCACACCGCTGTCTTTTCTCTCTGCTTCCAGAACGATATCGGCAATGCTGGTCACAGCCAGCACATCAGGCACCTGACGCATCTTTTGGGAAAGCCGGTCCATGGCCTTCAATGTCTCCGGTTTGGTGATATCATCGGATTCGATGATCAATGCTATGGACTCGGTAGCGAACTTCTCCACATAGAGATGATCGTAAAGCTGGTAGAGGAGAGAGTCCTTGCCCACCATGCTCTCTGTGGTCATTCCTTGCATCTCTATCTGCTGAGCGTAATGAAAGGAGGCGATGGTCAGAAGCAGCGCTGCGGCCATGATCAAGAAGGGATTTTCTGCAATCCAAAGGCCGAGCTTCTCTGTCTGATTCATCCGCACACAACCTCTTGTGTTCTGAAATTGCCAAACGTCCGGAACATGCTAAAAGTAATTAAAAGTTATGGTCTCAATAAACAGCGATGCAGCAAGAGGAGAGGGAGGTCTTGAAGAGGCATATGGTCGATGCCTGCGTGAAGGTAGCCAATAGATGTGGCTGTTCTGATGCCGTGGGAGTCCTTCGTGGCGCTCTTATTCTGGCAGAGGGACCGGTATCCATGGACGAGCTGGTGGAGGAGACCGGATACAGCAAGTCCACCGTAAGCGCCAATATGAGCACTCTGGAGCGGCAGGGGCTGGCCAAGAGGGTGATCGTGCCGGGAGACAAAAAGTACTATTATCTTGCCGTTTCAGATCCCGAGTCTCTGAAAAAAGAGATGATAATCAATATGAGGCAGGAGATACAGCTCATCATCGCCGCCATCAACAGAACTGATGAGGATCTCAAGTCATATACGAGCCCATCCGATCAGACCGTCGAGAGGGTCCGCCAGGCGAGGAGCTGCTACCAGCATCTTGATCTGCTCTTGGATCTGATCTCTCGATATAGTGCAGACGAATTGATCCGGCTGCTGGAGAGCTCTCTGCCGGAAAAGAGCGGACAATGATGGATGAGATCCGGCTTAAGCAGAGGCGCTGGGGGAAGCTCGGGCGGCATGGTGCTGAAAAGGATAGAGATCTTCTGCTTAAGGCTGGCCAGGATGGAAATTCTGAAATGGCTGATGATCCCTCTTCATCCAACTCTAAAAAGCCCCTCCAGGACCTGCTCCTCATAGCCGCTCTGGTGGTCTATGCCGTCTTGGCCATACTCGCCTTCTGGAATCGCCCTTATCACCTCTTCTTCCTTCTACTGCCTGCACCAGCCACCCTGCTCTCTCGCCTGGGCCGGGAGTTTTTTGCAGTTGCAGCAGCCGGGGCTATCCTGGGACCAATCACCGAGGCTGCATGCGTCTTAGGTGGTCTGTGGAGCTATGCCGAGAGAGGGGGCCTCCCACTGATCCCTATCTGGCTCTTGGCCATATGGGCCTGCTTTCCCACCGCTCTGTGGCTGATTGTAAGATCGTTTCAGGGAAGCATACCGGCGGCAAGGCCGGGAACTCTATCCCTGGCCGCAGCGGGCATTGCTCTCGAGGTGATCATCTTCGTCTCATTGCAGAAGAATTTAGTTCTCCTTATCGCTTTCTGCCTGCTCCTGGCAGCTGGGGCTCTGGCAGCCTGGCCAAAGAAGTCCACGGCCACCCTCATGGCGGCAGGGGGCATTCTCGGCCCGGCATGCGAGGCGCTGCCGGTAGCAGCCGGAGCCTGGAATTATTCCCGGGCGGATCTCTGGGGAATGCCGCTCTGGCTTCCGCTGGCCTATGCCCTCTTTGCTGTGCTGGTGGCAGAGGCAGGCCTTGCCCTTCTTCCGCGCCACATCAGGGCCGGCAGTGGTCTTTGCCAGGAAGATGCCCCTGGCTTTGCTATCGATAGGCCAGAGATGGAGATAAAAGAGCCTGAAAGACGATGAACTAAGAGAAAAACAAAAATTTTGTTTACTGGCAGGTGTCGAGAAGTCCCTTCTTCTTGCCGCCCCTCTTGTCTCCGGGCTTGATGGGATCGACCTTTGCTTCCTTTTCCTCAGCCTTTTCCTTCTTCTCTTCGTGGTGGGCCATTTCTATTCCTCTCAGGATTCTTATCATCTATATTTATTATACTTTTCGGTGATTAATTACATCAAATCCAACAATATATAATATTCTACCAAGCCTGAAATCACTGCATAGCGAGAGATCTGGCAAAGATCACGCAGTACGGTTTTCCACCTTTAATCCTTCTGCATCAAATTTTCCGTTGTCCTCAATATGATCGGCAAAATAAAATACTTCAAGTATTCCTTGTTCTAAAACGCGAAGCTCATAGCAAGAAGAGATTTCTCTAAATAATTGTGCTCTATCATAATTCCCAAAATAGCAATTTTTATTCAATAAAACAGGGTTCTTTTTTTCTTGAAGAGATTCAATTGTTGCAGTCCCTTTTTCATATGTAGTCCCAAAATTAAAACCTTTTCTGATTTCGTATACTGTGCAGTCCAATTCGCAAAGTAATTTGGCTTTTTCTAGGACGATATTAAATCCAGGCAGCAAATCGTCAGGGTATCTAAGTGAATAAGACTTGAACAGCAACTCAAGATATTTTTCACTGATTTTTAGTTTCAATTCTTTATTTTTTAATTCATTATAAAGATTGCAAATATTATGTCCCCGTGGATTCTTTAAACCAAGAAGCATAATGAGTGCTTTGAAATATTTTTCGATGCTTGTATTTGATAGCCCGCTTCCCTGGACGAGCAAATCAGCTAATATCAATTGCCTAGCTGCAATGTAATCATTATCTGCCCACCTAATCCACATAATGGATTTTTTAGCTTGTTCTCCCTTGCAGTGAATATTTCCCATAATTAGTCCACCTTAATTTTAAGATAGCTATGGCGCTGCTTAATAAAAATTGTTGCTCTGTTTTTTCTGATAATCATGTAGTTGGCTGTTTTCCTGTATCCTTTATTTCTGGTAAACGCAACTGGTAAGTGCACCTGGAATCACTTATGCTCCAGTATGCAGGTCGGATCCTCCGCCCTCAGGTCTCCCCGATAGTATAAGGCCTTCTGCCGGCATCCTCCGCACAGCTCCAGATACTCGCAGCTGCCGCAGGCACCGGTGAGGCTGGACCTGATCTCGCGAAGAGCCAGCAGCTCGGGCGAAGGATGGTCTATCCAGATGTCCCGGAAGGAGCGCTCCCGGACATTTCCCACCACCATCTGGGGCATGAAGTGGCAGGGATGAACATCGCCTCTATGGTTGATGTTGGCCACCTTCACCCCTGTGGAGCAGCCGCCGGCATTGGCCAGCAGCTTTCGCACCTCTTCCCTTCTCGGATCATCCTTCAAGATCTCCATGAGGAATGCACCGTCCATGGGTGAGTCTGTAGACAGAATCTCTATGTTCTGGCCCCTGAGCTCTTCAGCCGCCTCCGCCAGCAGGCGGATGACGCTGCGCCTCTGCTCTGCGGTGACATCGCGATCGGCTATGCCCGCCCCCCGGCCGGTGGGAACCAGGTGGTAGAGGCAGAAGCGGGGAATGGCCTCCTCCAGAGCCAGGTTGAGAAGAGCGGGGACATCCTGCCAGTTGTCTTTTGTCAGGGTGATGCGCAGGCCCGTCTTCAGGCCGGCGTCCCGTGCATTTCGCAACCCCTGCAGGGCCCGGGCATGGGCGCCGATGACCCCCCGGAAGGCGTCGTGCCTCTTTGGATCAGCGGAGTCCAGGCTCACCCCCACATAACCGATTTTGGCTTCCGCCAGCAGCCCGGCCACCTGGGGGGTGATCAGGGTCCCATTGGTGGATATAACCGCTCGAAGGCCCACCTCCCGGGCATGGAAGGCCAGGGCATAGAAGTTGCGGCTGAGAAGGGGCTCGCCGCCGGTGAATATCACTATGGGCACCTTCAACTCGGCAAGCTGGTCCACCAGAGATATGCCCTCTTCCAGGGTCAGCTCCTCTCTGGCCTTCTTTTGGGCATCCATGTAGCAGTGCTGGCAGGAGAGGTTGCACTGCTCGGTCAGATTCCACATCACCACCGGCCTCTTCTGAGCGGAGAAGCGCAGAAGATCGGGGGGCAGATTCTGGCAGTGCTGGGAGGCTCGAAGCGCCTCCCAAACCGTGGCCTGGTCCGCCAGGGCTTTGGAGAAGATTATCATTGCACCAACCTCTCCTTTAAAAGGGCGAGCATAGCCTGGAAGGTGAACCTCTCCGGCATAACATCCACCCTGATCCCCAGTTGCTTCAGCTCCTGGGCGGTGGGAAGGCCAATAGCGGCTACAGTTCCCGCCGCCAGAGCCTGGAATAGCTCCTCTCTCCGGCTCAGCTCCTCCGCCCTCTGCACCAGGAAGCGGGCGGTAGAGGAGCTGGTGAAGGCGAATATGTCCACGCTTCGGATAATCATGATCATCTCATCCAGACGGGGATCGCCTGATGCAATGGTGTCATAGAGAGGTATGTCGTCCACAAAAAGCCCCGCCTCCGCGAGTCCCTGCGATAGATACCGGCTTCCCTGGGCGCTGCGCAAGAATAAGATGCTGCTGCATCTTCCTCGCAGCATCCTCTCCAGGCCCGCCGAGCTGTACTCCTCCGGAACCAGGGCATCGAGGCCTTTCTCTGCCAGGGCCTGCCTGGTCTTGGGGCCTATGGCCACAATGCTCCTTCCAGCCAGCTTGGTCTGGAGGCCGGGTATCTTCAGGGCTATCTTCACCCCATTGGCGCTGGTGAAGGCGACGCACTCCACATCCTCGATCCGCTTTAACAGGTCCGCAGGCAGTGGCCTCTCCTCCAGGGCTATGGCCGGGGCAGCTACAGGAGAGAAGCCATACTCCTCCGCCAGGGCAGCCGACTCTGCCTGCTGGTGGGCAGGGCGAAGTATGGCGATGCGTTTCTTGCCCAGCTTCTCCGATAGACGCACCACATCCCCCACCACCAGTATGGCCGGAGACTCGATCCGGCTTGCTTTGGCCTTCTCCGCTATGCTGCCCAGGGTGGCGGTGATCAGCCTCTGCTCCTTCCAGCCGCCTTTCTCCACCATGGCCGCCGGGGTATCCGCCGGCTTTCCTGCGGCTATAAGGGCGGCAGCATTCTGCTCCAGTCGGGAGACGCCCATGAGCACCACCAGGGTTCCCTCCAGGCCGGCGATGGCCTTCCAGTCCAGTGGAGACTCCTTTCCCGGCTCCTCATGGCCGGTGACTATGGTCAGAGATGAGGCCACCCCTCGATGGGTCACAGGAATTCCGGCCAGAGCAGGAGCGGCTATGGAGGAGGTCACGCCTGGAACCACCTCAAAGAATATGCCCCTCTCCTGCAATGCCAGGCCCTCCTCGCCGCCCCGGCCAAAGAGATAGGGATCGCCTCCCTTCAGTCTGACCACCATGGCCCCCGATTCGGCTTTTTCGATGAGGAGCTGGTTGATCTCCTCCTGGGAAAGCTTATGCCGGCCGGCATTCTTGCCCACATCGATTCTCTCTGCCCTGATCCCCTCCATCATCTTGGGGTCGAGCAGCCGATCGAATAAGACCACATCCGCCTGCTCCAGAAGCCTCCTGGCCTTGAGGGTCATGAGCTCCGGGTCGCCGGGCCCCGCTCCCACCAGATAAACCTTACCGCGCGCCAAACTTCTTCACCGCCTCATCCACCAGTTCTCTTCCCCCCATATTCATCAGCCTTTGCCCCATATCCTCCGCCTGGGCCAGGGGCCGGTCGTCCAGGTCTATCTCCTCATCCAGTCGGACGAACCTCTCGCCATCCAGAGACAAAACCTCGGCCAGGACCCGGGCCCGGCGTCCAGATACGCAGGCGTGCACGGCCATGGGCACAACGCAGCCGCCGCCCACTGTCTCCAGGATTCGCCGCTCGATCATGGTCTCCGTCCTGGTGGGGCCGTGGTCCAGGGCCCGGGAATGCTGCTCTGCTGCCGTTCCCTTCCTGGCTACCACGATAATGGTTCCCTGATTGGCGGAGGGAACGAACCGTTCCGCGTCCAGCCGGGCATAATCCATCTCCAGCCCCATCCTCTCAAGACCTGCTTCTGCGAGAACAATGGCATCGAAGTCGCCCCGCTCCAGCTTGGCCAGCCGGGTTTGCAGGTTTCCCCGCAGGCTTTCTATCTTCAGATCGGGCCTGGCCCGGAGAAGCTGCGCCCCCCGGCGCATGCTGGATGTGCCCACTGCCGCCCCCTCTCGCAGCCCCTCGATTCCCTCCCTCCCCCCGCTTCTATTGAGGAGGATATCGTAGGGCGAGTCGCGCTTTAAGACCGCGGATATAATCAGCTCATCCGGCCTTTTGGTGGGAAGGTCCTTCATGCTATGCACGGCCAGATCTATCTCTCCGGCCAGCATGCGCTCGTCTATCTCCGCCACAAAGACCCCGAATCCTGTGAGCTGGTGCAGGGGCTTGTCTAAAAAGACATCCCCGCTGGTCTTGACCTTGATCAGATCAGTCTTTACCCCCAGCTCCCCCAGCCTCTCCTGGACTATCTCCGTCTGGCGCAAGGCCAGGGGGCTTCCCCGGCTGCCCACAATCAGCTTTTCAGGCAGGACGCAAACGCCTCCAGAGTGGTCTGGATCACATCCGGGCCGTGAGCCGCGGATATAAAGTCTGTCTCAAACTGGCTGGGGGTCAGGAATATCCCCGATCTCATCATGCGCCAGAAGAAGGCCAGGTAGGCTGCTTTGTCGCATTTCAGAGCCTGAGCATAATTTTGCGGCTGCGGGCCGAAGAAGACCTTGAACATGGAGGCGATTCCCACAACGCTGTAGGGCAGATCCAGATCCTTCAGGATGTCCTGGAGGCCTCGGCGCATCTCTTCTCCGCTGGCCTGTAGCTTCTCCAGCACTTTCTCTTTCTCCATTATGTCCAGGGTGGCCATGCCGCAGGCCAGGGGAACGGGGCTGCCGTTGAATGTCCCGGCCTGATAGACTCCCCCCCGAGGCGAGACCTGCTCCAGGATGTCGCGCCTGCCTCCGAAGACGCCGATGGGAAATCCGCCTCCTATGATCTTGCCCAGGGTGGTCAGATCCGGCTTTATGCCGTATAGCTCCTGGGCTCCTCCCAGGGCCAGCCGGAATCCGGTTATGACCTCATCGAAGATGAGAAGAACATCCTGCTCTTTGGTGATCCGGCGCACTCTTTCCAGGTAGCCTTTCTCCGGGAGCACCGGGCCGATGTTGCCCAAAACCGGCTCCATGATCAGAGCGGCGATCTGGTCTGGGTAAGCCTCCAGTACCGCCTCCAGGGCAGCCGGATCATTGTAGGGCACCTGCAAAGTGTTTTTGGCCGTGTCTGCCGGCACGCCTCCGGAGTCGGGGGTGCCCAGGGTGGTGGCCCCGGACCCGGCCTTGATCAAAACGCTGTCGTGGGCACCGTGAAAGCCGCCCTCGATCTTTATGATCTTGTCCCGGCCGGAAAAGCCCCGTGCCACGCGTATGGCGGCCATGGTGGCTTCGGTCCCGGAGCTGACAAAGCGGAGCATCTCCATGCTGGGATAGAGCCGGGAGATCCTCGCCGCTGCCTGCACCTCCAGCAGGGATGGGGTTCCATAAAGCCACCCTCTATCCATCTGCTCTCTCGCGGCCTGAATTATGGCCGGATGGCGGTGGCCCAAAATCATGGGGCCGTAAGCCAGGCAGTAGTCGATGAGTTGATTGCCGTCGGCATCCCAGAGGTAAGGGCCGGCCGCCCTGGTGGTGTAAAAAGGAAAGGGGGAGATGGCCCGCACCGGACTGGAGACGCCACCGGGCATCAGCTCCTTGGCCCGGTCAAAGAGCTGCTGGGATGAGTCGAGATGCATGGGTCCATCCTTCCCGGCAGGATGATTATCAAACTTGCGAGCCGGGAAGGGAATTTGTCTCTGATTACTATTATTATTTTAGAAAAGTATAAATAATATCAAGGCACAACAATCTGTATTAGTATTATTGATTGGTTATGAATAGCAGGCAGTGGAAGAGACCGACGCAGAATAGGCATAAAAATCAAATTAAAAAAATATCAGAAGGGATGGCACTTGTGAAATGCCTGGCGACCGGCCTCTTCCACCTTTTCTCTGACCTCCCTCAGGGCCAGCCCAGTTTTCTCTGCAATCGTTTTGCAGTCCTCGAACTCCGGCTTGAGGGATATCATCTCCCCCTCCAGCCGGCTCACTTTGAGCCTGGCCTGATGCGCCTGGCCTGCCAGCTCCAGGCTCACCACAATCTTCTCTCTCTCTGCCAGGAAGCGGTGGATGCTGGGAAAGACCCGCACTCCCAATGAGCCCGTCTCCCGGATGATTATCTTCGCCAGGCGCTCGCTGTCCTCTGCCCTGGCGATGGCCCTTATCACCGATCCGGGCCGGCCCTTCTTCATAAGTGCAGAGAGGATGCAGACATCTAGTGCCCCCTCCAGCATCAGCAGCTCGATCAGATAGCCCAGCACCTCTCCGATGACATCATCCACATTGCTCTCCAGTTGAACCACACTGTCGCCATGATGGATGTGGCCCTGCATAGCTGCGCTCTCAGGCAGAGCATCTACCATCATCGCCCTCAGCACATTGGGCATCTCCAGCTCCTTTTTGCCCGCACCATAGCCAATCCGCTCCACCTGGAGCAGAGGTGGCTCGGACAGAAACCCATCAGCCAGGGCGGCCAGAAGAGCGGCACCGGTGGGAGTGAAAAGCTCCTCATCCACCGGGCCGCCCCGCCAGGGGATATGGTGAGCCCGCAGGATCTCCAGGGCAGCCGGGCCGGGAACGGGCATACGGCCGTGTGCCGATTGAATTAATCCCCCCCCCACGGAGACGGGCAGGCAAAGGACCTGCTCCGCCTTCAGGCTGGCCCGGGCGGCGCAGGCTCCAGCAATGTCTGCCAGGGCGTCCAGAGCCCCCACCTCGTGGAAGTGGGCCTGCTCTGGAGAGCTGCCATGCACCCTGCCCTCCGCCTCGGCCAGAATGTGCAGGGCGCGCAGGGCATCTTCCAGGGACTTTCCGCTCAGGCTGGAGGCCTGGAGAATGGATTCGGCCTCGGCCAGGGATTGAAACCTTCGGTCCGAGGTCACCGCCGCCCGGCAGGCCATGATGCTCCTCTTCTGCTGCCGGGTGATCTCCAGGCGGCAGCCCACTGACTCCACAGCCTGGCGGACGGCCTGTATATCGGCCCCCAGATCGAGAAGCGAGGCCATGATCATATCTCCGGAGGCTCCGGCGCTGGGATGGAAGAGGAGGACTCTCATGGAAAATAGCATTCTTCTGAGTCGATAAATACGAATTGGTCACAGGTCTGTGACTCTTTCTTGGCAGGAGTCCTTCCTGGCCGATTCAATTCCGGCCAAAAGCCGGCTGGATCATGTGAAAATCCCAATGAATCCGCAGCCGAGGCTATTTTTCAGATGGCGGTCTGGCCAGAGGTCTCCCGGATATAAAAACATGGATGCAGGACTGTCCTATATCGCGCCTTTTAAATCCCTTGGTCTTGGAACTCTTACTCTTCAGTTCATGGCGGGGATAGAGGGATATCGGTCCTGAGAGCTTCCTATCATCTTGGGCTGATCGCAGATGAGATCCTTGTTAGTGTCGTTGCAGCCTTCTCCGACCTCATCATAGTCGCTGTAGTGGTTTCCCTTGGTCTTGGGGCCGCTGATCATCTCCAAGATGCCTCTCCATCCTTCCGATCTGGTGCCGGCATCCCAGGAGCTGTTCTTGCCGCTGTCGCTGATGGAGATGCTGTTGTTGATCAGATCATTGGATACGAAGGTGTTGTTGGTGCCTGTAAAGTCGATATAAAAGCCGTATTTGTTCTTATAAATTATATTATTCATTATGAGGTTATTGCTGGATTGGACCCGGATTCCGGCATGGCCGCAACCACAGCCACCTGAGCCGGTGATATTGAAACCCTGAACCGTTGTGTTGCCTGCGGTTATGGTGATAACGCTTCCCGACTTGCCTGCATCGACCAGCGGACGGCCTTTGCCGCTATCCACACCCACCAGGTTGAGAGGCTTGTTTATGTTTATGTTCTCCTTGTACACCCCGCTCTGCACCTTTATGGTGTCGCCTGGCATACAGGCGTCTATCGCCGCCTGGATCTGAGAATAATTCTCGCTTGTATTCGCGCTTGTTTGCCCCACGATGATCTCGGAGGCACCTGCACATCCCAACAGCAACATGGGGATCATTATTAGGTAAATGCACGACCTCATAAAATTCGGCATAGCATGCTCTTTCTATTAGAACTTTTTCATTAATATCTCGAAGGAGTGCATTTTTGGAGGAGGCAATTATGGATCTCCATATGAACTTAATTAATTAGGAAATATAATAATATCAAATTATAGCAAGCAGGGGAAGCTGCAGTTTTATAAAGCCGCCCAAAAAAGCTACTTCACCCTCTTGGTGTTGGCTGAACTGCAGCGGGGGCAGGTAATCCTGTATCCGAAGCCCTTGAAGACAAGCTCGCAGTCTCCGCAATGGTAGCCCTTGGCGAAGACGTCCTCTATGCCTCCCAGGTCGATTCCAAAGCCGCAGGTTGCACACATAAAAAAGATAATCGCCTTTTAATCCTAAATAAGTTCTTCCAATGAGTCGGATGATTCTCATTCCTGAGCGCACCATTTGCCTTTTCTATCGATTACCGCTAGAGCGTTCTCGGTCAGGACTGTCCTCCGGGCTTTGTGCCTGGCGGGATCGACTATGACCACCGGATCGCTGATCTTTCTGGCCTCAGAGATGCCTTACATTGTTCGAATCCTCTTCACAATGGATCCTGAATTATCCAATCTCTTGATATTGATATCGTGATCTTAATATATAACAGAGAACTCATTTTGAGTAGAATCACTATATAAGTTCGGATGTTCTTATATATTCAGAAATTAGGACATCTTCAATGAATTGCCCTGGAGAGGAAATGCGTGAAGATCTTCATTAGTTGGTCAGGCCCAAGAAGCAAAGCGATGGCAGAGGCTCTAAAAGAATGGCTCCCAAATGTTATACAAGCAGTTGATCCATGGGTTTCTTCATCAGATATTGATGCAGGTATGAGATGGACACCAGCATTAGCTGAGCAGTTACAGCAAACCCAATTGGGAATCTTATGCCTTACAGCCGAAAACCTGAATGCTCCCTGGCTTCTTTTTGAAGCCGGTGCATTATCAAAAATTATCGACAAAACAAGAGTATGTCCCTATTTGTTGGGGCTTGAACCTACTGATGTCATGGGACCACTGTCCCAATTCCAAGCAGTCGTAGCTGAGAAAGATGGTACTAAGAAATTATTGCAAACAATCAATCATGTTCAAATAGAAAATGCATTACCAGAGGATAGGCTGAATACGATATTCAATGCATTTTGGCCCTCACTAGAACAAAACCTAACAGATATTTCCAATAGTCCGGCACAGATAAAAGAAGCAAAACGCACATTAGAAAATAAAGTTGATGAGATATTGAATCTTGTTCGCGCGCAATCTAGAGAGCTTTTATCGACTTCGCAGCCAGATTTATTATTTATATCCGATTCAATTGACGAAGTAAAAAATGAATTGAGCAAGTTTGCGATCGAAGTCCCAAATGATGCAATAGAGAGTAGGCTAAAGAAACTCATCATTGATTTTAGAGTTCCAAGAACTGAAGCCATTAGAAGTATCATAAATTATTACCTCAAGGAAGAAGGCATAGAGCTTGCACCAGAGCAAGGAGGAAGGCATAAGGCTTCGCGAAAGTAATTGAATATAGATTAATTCCAGCTTAACAGTGCTAACAATCTAAGCAGAAGGCCGAGAGAGAATGAAGAGATTATTCCTTTCACTCCCTCGGCTCCAGCCTCCTCCTCACCGACTCGGCATGCGCCTTCAGTCCCTCCGCCTCGGCCAGGGTGGTGATGGTCTCCTCCAGCCCCAGCAGGCCGTCGTCGGTGATCATCTGGACGCTGATCTTCTTGGTGAAGTGGTCCACATTGAGGCCAGAGAAAACTCTGGCATATCCGGAGGTGGGCAGCACGTGGTTGGTGCCGCTGGCATAGTCGCCTGCCGCCACCGGCGTGTACTTCCCTAAAAAGACCGATCCGGCATTCCTTATGGACCGGAAGGCCCCCATGGGATCGGCGGTGATGATCTCCAAATGCTCCGGCGCAAAGGCATTGCAGAAGTCCAGGGCCTCGTCCAGATCCCCTGCCAGAAGGACTGCGCTGTGCTCCAGGCTCTGCTGGATGATGTCGCTGCGGGATGACGTCGCCGCCTGAATATTCAGCTCCTCCATGACTGCGCTGGCCATGAGATCATCGGTTGTGACCAGCACCGATATTGACCGTGGATCGTGCTCTCCCTGGGCGATCATATCTGCGGCGATGACGCCGGGATCGGCGGTTCTGTCCGCCAGGATGAGGACCTCGCTCGGCCCCGCTGGAAAGTCTATCTCCACGCTGCCCCGCAAGAGCATCTTGGCCGCAGTGACATAGATATTGCCCGGGCCCACGATCTTCTGCACCCGCTCGATGCTCTCGGTGCCTAGGCCCATAGCAGCAATGGCCTGGGCTCCGCCCAGCTTATAGATCTCATCCGCCCCGGCCATGTCTGCGGCGACCAGGGTGAGCGGCGTCACAGTGCCGTCTGCTTTGGGAGGCGTGCAGACCACGATCCGGCCCACATCGGCCACCTTGGCCGGTATGACATTCATCAATGCCGAGCTGGGGTAAGATGCCCGCCCGCCGGGAACATAGGCACCCACGCTGTCCAGGGGGACTGTCTTCTGGCCCACAGTGACCCCAGGGGCAACCTCGGAGAGCCACAGATCTCTGCCCTTCTGCTGGCGGTGAAAGTTGAATATATTGTCCGCTGCATCGGCCAGGGCCTCCTTGAGCCGCTCTTCCACCAGATCATAAGCAGCATCAATCTCCTCCTGGCTTACCCGCAGCTCATCGAGCCTCGCCCCCTCGAACTTCTCTGTAAAAGCAAAGAGAGCCTCATCCCCCTTCTCCCCCACCTCCATCACAATCTCATTGACCGTCTCCAGCACATCGGTTATGCCCACATCCCGGCTGAGAAGGCCTCTCAGATCCTCCTCCTTCAGATCGCTAAGCATCTTGGCTATCATCAATTATCAGCTCCATTATTACCGAAATTTTTGATATTAATTTTATAATAATTTTGAGAGCGCAGCTCAGACGGAATTGCTTCTGCCCCTCTGGCTGCGGTATAAAGACAGTATCCTCTCCAGGGTATCCGCCTCCTCCAGGGACTTGTCATCCCTCACCCGGACCATCCTGGGAAAGCGCAGGGCATATCCCGAGGAGTAATTGGGGCTCTTCTGGATCTCCTCATAAGCCACCTCGAAGATCACCGCCGGTTTGATCTCCACCTCCATGCCCTTCTCCAGTATGACCAGCTCCCGGAACATCTCCGTAAGCTCCGCCAGCGCCTCATCGGTGAGGCCCGTGGCCACCCATCCCACATCCAAGAGCCTTCCTGATGCCTGGTCCACGCAGGCCAGGCGATAGGAGCCCAGGAAGCTCGCCCTCCTGCCCTCTCCCCATTTGGCTCCGATAACAACAAGGTCCAAGGTCTCCATCACCGGCTTGATCTTGAGCCAGTTCTTGCCCCTCTTTCCCGGAGCATAGGCTGAAGAGGGATTCTTGATTATCAGCCCCTCATGCCCGGCCACTAGAGCCCGCTCATATGCTGCTGCAACCTCTGAGGGATTATCGGAGAGCATCTGGTCCGCCAGAAGATCCGCTTCTGCCACACCCTCCAGTAGAGCCCTCCTCTCTTTCAGGGGCCGGTCAGCCAGGCTTTCCCCCTCCAGGTAGATCAGATCAAAGAGGAAGAGTCGCAGAGGGATCTCTTTGGCCAGCTTGGCCACATGGTATTTCCTCCGGAAGCGCTTTAAAATCTCCTGAAAAGCCATGGGCCGGCCGTCCGATCCCACCGCCACCGCCTCGCCGTCCAGTATGGCGCTCCTGGCCTTGACCCGCCGGGCGGCCTGGACCATCTCCGGCAGGGATGCGGTGACATTTTCCAGCCGGCGGGAGAAGACCCGCACCCGGTCTCCATCCTTATGAATCTGGACCCTGGCCCCGTCGTACTTCCATTCCACAGCAGCAGTGCCCATCTCCGCCAGGGCGGCAGGGATGCTCTCCCCCAACTGGGCCAGCATCATCTTGATGGGATGGTTGATCATTACCGAGAGCCGTTCTAAAGCGCCTTGCCGGGCGGCTGCCGCCACCATCCCCATATCGTTGGTCAGATTGTAGGCCTTCTCCACCTTCTCTGAGTCGGCCCCGGCGGCGGCGAAAGCCCTGGCGACGGCATCTCTGATCCCCCCCTCCCCGACGCCAATTCTCATGTCCTCTATGGCCAGGCGGGCGATGTATCTGGCCTCGAGAGGACGGGCATGGCTGAAGAGGAACTGAAGGTTCTTGATCTTGATATCCTGGCTTCTCTTTCCGGAGGCGCGGGCTATGGCCAGAAATCGATCGTGCACCTCCATTATGGATAGAAGACTCTCCTTAAGTCCATCCCCCTCTAGGAAGGCGGACAGACCCTGGGGCCTCTTCTTCTCCACCATCCCCGCCGCCACCAGGCCGGGATCGCCTGTGGTCCTGAGCATATCTGTGACCTGTGCTAAAGGGCAGCCGCAGGCCCTTGCCAGAGCCTGGTAGAGTATGGAGGGACCCACTCCCAGATCCAGGTCCAGTCCGGGCGGAAAGAGGGTTCCCATGATATAATTGCAGCATACGGCCAGCTCGGCCTCATCCAGGGTCCCCAGGAATGCAGCGACCAGATCGATCTTATCCAGGGACCCGGATGTCTCCTCTACCCTCTGGCAGAGAGTGGCGAAGACGAGAAAGCTGGTCATGCTCTACCGCCTAGAGCTCTAAGCCTCTAGAAAATGGCATCGATCTTCTTCGTCCTGTAGATGCTGATGATATCGGTCAGTATCGCCGAGGCAGTCTCTATGGATCCCGCTCCCAGGCCGGTTACGGTGATGGTCCCGGAGAGGTCGGTATATATGGCCGCCGAGTTGAGAGTCCCGGATACGGCAATGGGGCTTCCCAGGGGAACCAGGGTGGGCCGGACGGTGAGCGCCGGCACATCCCCGATGAGCTTGATGGCATAGCCCTTCTTCTTGGCCAGAGCCAGGGCCTCTGGGGTGACTCCGGTGATGCCGGTCACATCCACATCACTGTACTTCACATCCATATTGAACAGCGAGTTGGCCAGGATGACCACCTTTCCCGCCGTGTCCACCCCTTCCACATCATAGCTGGGATCGGCCTCGGCTATGCCCAGGTCCTGGGCCTCGGAGAGGGCGTGGGTGTAGGGTATTCCCTCCTCGGTCATGCGGGTGAGAATATAGTTGCAGGTGCCGTTGAATATTCCCCGGATGCCGGAGATGCTGTTGCCGACCAGAGTTCTCTCCACCAGGCTGATCAGAGGCATAGTGCCCCCTACGGTGGCCTCGAACTTGAGCATCACACCGTTATCCTCGGCCAGTTTCTTGAGGTGGCTGTAAGAGACCACCAATGGGCCCTTGTTGGAGGTGACCACATGCTTGCCGCTGGACAGTGCCGCCTCCATGTGCCCCAGGCCGGGCTGGCCGTGCACTATATTGGTGGGGGTGACCTCGATTACCAGCTCGGAGTCTATGGCGGATATGGCCTCCTTGCCCTTCATGCTCGATGTGGCCACATTCTCCAGGGTCCTCTCCCCAAGGATCTTATTGGCATCCACCCCGTCCTCGGCCAGGACGGTGCCGGTGTGGTCTGTGACGCTGACCAGCTTCAGATTGAGGCCCATATCCCGCAGCATGGCCTTCTTCCGAGCCAGGACGTCCACCACCCCGTGGCCCACTATTCCGTAGCCCACCAGGGAAACCTTGACATCCCTCATTTAGATCGCCTCCGTCTCTATGGGCTCTATCACCAGGAGCTTCTTTTCCTTGCCCACATCTCGCAATATGGAAAGCGCCTTCTGGATCTCGGCCTTGCCCGTGGCCCGGATCTTGAGATAGGCGGAGGAGGGCTCATTGATGCCGGTCATGGATAGAGAGAGGTCCATGACCTCGGCATAGCCGGTGGTGTCGATTCTGTCAATAGTATCGCCCAGATCGCTGTGCAGCACATGTCCCACCAATACCACGGATACGGACTCGATGAGCCGGTCCTCGCCAGCCCGGACCACGGATACGCCGCATTTCTTGAGCTCTTCCTTGACCATATCGATCTTGTTTCTGTCCATCTCCACCACGAAGCGGACGGGGATCATGCCCCGGGGGGTCTTTCGATCCCGGTGGTGGACCACGCTGATGATATTCGCCTTGTTGTCCCGCAAGGGCTGCAAGGCCAAGAGGAGCTGGCCGGGTATATCCTGCAGCTCCAAATCCATGGAAAGTCGCATAGCACTCCTCATAATCTGATG
>JAGOLL010000040.1 GCA_017994055.1 Methanothrix sp. | reverse complement strand
TCGCACGGTGCCGATGGGTGCAGGTGAGGACTACTTCCTTTTCGCCACCGCGTACCCCGGTATAACCGAGATCTCGCTGGATATCGATGATGCCGTCTCCTGGGATAATCTGGCCTATGTCTATGTCCCGGCTCTAAACAAAAAGAGGGTTTTATATCTGGGAAGAGATGGCCCGGCCCTGGCTGCACTGCGCTCTCTGCCCAATGTCGAGGTGACGACGGAAGGAGTGCCGGAAGGCCATGATCTGGTGGTGGTCTCCGGCAATGCCACCGGGGACGGCAATCTTAATCAGTATATCGACGGAGGGCGGGTGATTTATATCGCCTCAGGCGATGCTGAGAGCCCGGAATATCTTCCCGTGCGCCTGGATGGGGTGGAGAGCGGTCCGGCCAGCCTCTGGGTGAGAAGCGAAGGCTTTGCCGAGGGACTGCATTTCAATGAGATCGGCCTTTTCAGCTATCCCAGGGCCGCCTCCCGAAGGGGCTCGACGGTTATGGTCGAGGCCAACGGCCGGCCCGTCCTCTCCTACTGGCGTCTGGGCAAAGGCGTGGTGCTCTACAGCGGCCTGGAGTTGGATTCGGATTTTTATCTGCGGCCGGAGTATCCCATATTCTGGTACAGGATGGTCAGCTGGATCACAGATGTGCCCGACATCGTCCAGTCCAATCACAAGACCGGAGAGACGGTCCACCTGGGCGAGGCGGCAATGATAGAGACCCCTTCCACCAGATTCATGGCCAGCAGCCTGCTCCTGGACCAGGTAGGGATCTATCGCTACCACGGACAGATCATAGCCGCTAATATGTATGATCCTAAGGAATCATCGCTAGAGAGAAGCCTGGAGGTTGAGGCGGGGCAGTTCAAGGAGATCAGCCGGGAGACCACGGTGGAAAATGATCTATCCCACTGGATCATTGCCCTGGCTGCCCTGGCCATGCTCCTGGAGCTGGCGGTCATGCGCCGGAGGAGAGAGGCATGATAGAAGATCTCTATTTTGCCCGGCCACAGCTTCTCTGGGCCCTGGCACCGGTACTGCTGCTGGGAGCGATCCATGTCCGCCGGTCCAGGAACAGGCTGTTTGCTGCTTCAAGGCTCCTGGCCTTCTGCTTGATCATAGCCGCCGCTGCCAATCCCTATTTTGTAGAGACCCATACCGTATCCTCGGATCAGCCCAGCATCACCATACTGGAAGATCGTACCGGATCCATGGGCCTCTTCGATCCCGGCATTGTGGAGCGCATCCGTGGCTGGACCGATGCCCCGGTTCGCAGCTTCTCCGGAGATACATCGCCATTGGGAGACAAGATCGTCCAGCATGCCGTCCCCGGAGGCAGTATTCTCCTGGTCTCCGACGGCTACAGCAACAGCGGCAGATCTCTGGCCGATTCTCTGGCTCTGGCCAGGGCCTCCAATGCCACCACCTTTGCTCTCTCCCTGGCCCCGGTGAGAGATGATTCCAGCCTGGAGATCTCCGGAGCCAACACCGCAGTACTGGCCGGAGACTATCCCTTCCATATTGTGGTCCGTTCGGCAAGAGGATATAATGGTCCTCTTTCTGTTTATGCCGACGAGCAATCGATCTACAGCGAAACCATCTCTACCAATGCCAGCGCCTCCATAAAGATCTCCCATTCCTTCCTCACCACGGGAGACCACATCCTGAGAGCTTCCATCGCCCCGGACGGTCAGCCCATAAACGACAATTACCAAAAGGTGGTCAATGTCGTGCCCAAACCGGAGGTCCTTCTTGTAACCAACATCAGTTCGCCTCTGGCGGTGAGCCTGAGCGACCTCTACAGGCTGACCGTATCCTCTGAGCTGCCGCAGAGTCTGGATGGATATAAAGCCGTTGTCCTGGACGATATCCCCTATCTATCTCATCTAGATCGGCTGGGAGATTATGTGCGCGAGGGCGGCGGCCTGGTGGTGGTAGGAGGCGAGAACTCCTATGATCTGGGGGGATACAGTAACTCCGGATTGGAGAAGTTCCTGCCGGTTCGATCCGTGCCCAGCCTCTTTGAGGGAGGCAAGACGCTGGTTATGGTCCTGGATATCTCCTTCTCCCTCTTGACCACCCGGACCAGGGACGGCACCACCCTGCTGGACTATGAGAAGGCTCTGGCTGTGGAGCTGCTCAAGTCACCTCAGCTGCAGGATTACAAGGTGGGAGTGATAGTTTTCGGCACCAAGGCATATAATGTGCTCGATCCAGTTCCCCTCTCCCGCTCCCAGCAGATCATATCAGAGAGGATTATAGCCCTCGGCCCATCGGGAACGGAGAACAGCCATCTGGATAGAGGACTGGAGCTGGCCTGGGATATGCTAAATGTGAGCGGCAGCCAGGGCGAGATTTTTGTCCTGTCCGACGGAAACCTCTATAATTATCCCGAGGTGATGGAGCGGTCCACCCAATTGCTCCGCCAGATGAACTTGGAGACCCGCCTCATTCAGGTGCAGGCCTTTCCGGGCATGACCGGCAAATTCAATGATCTGGCGGCAAGGACGGGATCAAACTTCTCCCAGTTCGTCTATCCCGACTCACTGACCACCAGCCTTCAGGAGACTGCCCCGGCGGAGCCTCTCTCTCCTGACCGTATAGCCGCTTATACCGCCACTACGGCGAGCAAGAGCCATTACATAACTGCCGGGCTGGATTTGAACGCCACAGTCAGCGGATTCAATGATGTCACACCAAAACCGGGAGCAGAACGTCTGGTGGCACTCTCCGACGGCAAGCCGATTCTGACCGTCTGGCGATACGGCCTGGGCCGGGTGGCAGCTCTGACTGGGGACAATGGCAATATCTGGGCCGGCTCGCTCTACGCCAGGGACAGCTCCGCGGTAATCTCTTCCACCCTAAACTGGGCCATTGGGGATCCCCGCCCTGAGAAGGGCAGGGTGCAGGCCGATGACGGCTGGCAGGGCACGCCTCTCTCCGTCACCATAAACAGCGATGCTAGGCCGGTCATTCCCGGGGCGGAGGTGGAAAAGGTGGGCGACAGCAGGTATACGGCAACATTCACTCCTAACAGCTCGGGCATTTACTACATTGGCAGTTACGGCCTGGCGGTCAACTATCCCCTGGAGTACCGTGATGTGGGCTATAATCTCGAGTTGCCCAATCTGATTATGGCGGCAGGAGGAAAGGTGTTCAGTGAGGAAGAGGCCAAGCGCAGCCTCCTGGCCGAGGCAAGGGCGGTCAGCCGCAGGATGGTGCAGGAGAGGCTCTCCCGAAGGGACGTGCTTCTGATTGCCGCTCTGCTTATCTTCCTCTCGGAGATACTTTATAGAAAAATAAGTGAGATAAAGAGAAGAGGAAGGGCTAAAACCTGAAAAGCGACCACCATCAGATTTTAATAGCATAATCCGCTTTATTGAAGATTAGTTGCGGAGGTAACTGCCACCAAATGAGTTCTCAAATGTGTACCGTATGCGGCCTTCCCCAGGAGCTGTGCATCTGCGAGGAGGTTGCCAAGGAGCAGCAGAGGATAGCAGTCAAAGTGCAGAAGCGCAGATACGGAAAAGAGGTGACAGTGATCCAAGGCATAGATCCGCATGAGATCGACCTTCAAGAGCTCTGCACCCACCTTAAATCCAAGCTGGCCTGCGGCGGGACGGTCAAAGAGAGCCTGATTGAGCTGCAGGGCAATCATATTCAAAGGATCAAGGATATTCTGGTCAAGAAGGGATTCGGCGCTGACCAGATAAGCACCTGAATTTTTTAACTCTTATATACGAGGGCGGACCTGCTTTTTCCGCTCGCTTTTTAAAGCATCTTAAATTCCAGATCTAGTATAGATCTAGTATATCTCTTCCAGGTCCTCTATATGGGCAAAGGCGTCGTCCAGCTGCTTTCTGGCCCTGGTCCTCTTCTCCTTTTCATCCTGCATGGCTCGGGCGGCCTGGGCATAGATGGCCTCCAACTCCGGCGCGCTGGCCAGGGTGAAGACGGAAAGAACCTTGGGACGGCCCTTCTTGACCACAATCCCCTTGAATACATGTCCGGCGCTGGCAGAGAGCCTTTCTACCTCTTTGGTGATCTCATCCACATCCAGATGCTCCCGGGACCCCTGGATAATGACCATGGCCCTGGCTGCATCATCCGCCACATTGGCTGGATAGAGCAGGTTTGCCGGCTTGAGGCTGTTCTCTATGGCATCCCGGATGGAGAGATTCTTGCCATCAGCCTGATAGAAACCCATGGTGCCGATGCGCAGCCCTCCATTCATCACCGTCTTGAAGTCGCCGAGGTCAGTAACAGAGAGCATCTCCGAGTCCAGAGACTCGATCAAGAATAAGAGGCGCTGAGCGATCATGCTGTTGATCTTGTCGTAGGCTGAGGCGATATCTCCGCTGAACCTCTTCATATACTGGTTGTCTGCCAGGATAATGCCCTCTGCATCAAGCTCCATCAGCTCCCTCATGCTGAAGGCAGCATTCTGGAGGTAAATTGAGCCCTCTTCCCGGAAAGGAAGAACGGCGACAGTGATCACAGCGATATCTTTGTACTGCCTCTTCAGCTCATTGATGAGCAGAGGGGAGAATGAGGAGCCTGTTCCGCCGGATGTGGAGGTGATCACAAAGGCTATGTCGAAGTCGCCTCGCTTCTCGATCTCTCCCATGATCATGTCCCGGTTTTCCATAAAAGCCTGTTTGCCCACATTTCTATTGGCCCCCACCCCATGCAGATTGGGGACATGGAGCCTATCCTTGGCCGTGGTGAAGCGCAGCTCCTTGAGGTCATTGATAGCCGTGTTTATGGCCAGCGTCTCAACCCGGCTGGGAAATTTTGGACGCAGATAATACTTGGTCAGCTTGGAGGCACCACCCCCTCCAAAGGCCTCCCTGTTCATGGCATCCAGTATCCGATTTCCGCACTGGCCCACGCCGAGCATGAGTACATTAAGCATGATATCCTGTCTCTCTGATAAGCTTCAAAATTATGTCAGCTATGATCGCGATGCATCCTCTCGTCCATCTTTCAATATTTATACTCTCTGTGCCTCCGGTAAATCCAGGCGGAAATGATGGCAATTGGAACTATAACAAGCAAATATTGATATTTATACTCTCGTTCCAGGACAGTCACCTTTGCAGTTGCCTCTTTTATGGCCAATCCCTCTCCATCATTATAACTCGCCTTGAGGCGGATGGAATAGTCTCCCGGCCTCTGGCCGGATATGCTGGCGGAAAAAGCTGCCTCATCGCCCGGAGCTATATCAAAGAAGCTCTTGTCCAGGCCCGCTACCTCCAAACCCTCGGCGGGGCGGACATCTCCCGTCACCTCTATCTTGGTGGCAGATGCGCTTCCTCGATTGATGATGCTGATATTTAGCAATCCTTCTTCTTCCAGAGCCAGGGATGCAGTGCCCTCTGCATTTATGGTCAGATCCGCCTTGCTCCTGGGATTGATCACAATGCTGAACGGCTCGGAGCGGTTGGACATGGAATTGCCCTTGCTGTCGGCATAGCTGACCAGCACAGCGGGAATGCTGACAGAGCCTTCTTTGGCTGCGTTTACTAAATAAACTGCAGAATCGGATTGGCCTGGATCCAGGCTTTCTTTTATCTTGGGAGGATAGCCTGCGATATAAGTGAACTGGGGGAGGGGTGGAATGTCCTGCACATCTATGCCCATGGCCTGTCCCGTGCCGTTGTTTTTGATGGTGATGGTGACCTTGGCCTCTTCGCCCACATTCATCTCCATCTTATCAAAGCTCTTCTGCACCCAGAGCTCCGGCTTTTCCGGCGCGGTCTGGGGCCGGTCTGAGGACCTCTTTCGGGGCGTTCCCATTTTCTCCTTGTATTCCAGCCTCACCCTGGCAGATTGCTCATCAAAGATCTCGGCGATGGTGATGGTAATGCCACCATTGTCAGCACCCCGGTCGAAGTTGTTGGGCCGGTCCAGGAGCAGAGCCCTCTGCTCGTCAAGAGAGCCGCCCACCTTGGAAACCCTCATCACCACCAGCCCATCCCGGATTGACTGGATCTCTATAAGCTCGATCTGGTATTTGTCGAGCTCGATGCGGTCGCCGATATAGAGGCTGAAATCCCTGAATGTGACCTCATCCTCCTCTTCATCGGATTTTGCAGCGTTGCCTGCTCCTATCAATAGAGAAGCGAGCAAGATAGAGATCAAAGCCATCCGATAAGAGGAGGATCGACACTCCAGGGCACCATATCTGTATCTCATAATCCGTCTCGCCCTAATGCAATTTTAGAGATTTGAATTTTCCTCTTTAAGAGAGCACTCCATATCCAGGCTCAGATCAATCCATCTGGCATCTTTGGTCAGGGCTCCCAGAGATATAACATCCACGCCGCAGCGGGCATATTGCCGGATATTGGAGGGATTGATGCCCCCCGAGGCCTCAAGCAGCACCTGCTCCCGCAGCCCCTTCTCCCGGAGAAGCTGTATACCATTCTCTATCATCTCCGGGCTCATATTGTCGAACATGATGATGTCCGCACCGCCCCTGGCCGCAAGCATCATCTCTTCCAGGCTCTCAACCTCCACCTCGATCTTCTTGGTGAAGCTGGCGTTCTCTTTGGCCCGGCGCAGGCATTCCTCCAGCCCCAGGATCCGGATGTGATTGTCCTTGATCAGAACTGCATCGGATAGATTGAACCGGTGCCTGTCTCCTCCACCCAGAAATACAGCCTTCTTCTCAAAAGCCCTGAAGCCCGGCGTGGTCTTGCGGGTGGCGGCTATGCGCACACCTTTCCCGGCGGATAGGGAGCACTCTCGGGTTATTGTGGAGATGCCGCTCATGCGAGCCAAGAAGTTTAGAGTCAGCCTCTCCGCCTGGAGTATGGCTCTGGCGCTTCCGCTGATGCACAGGACCCGCGAGCCGGCGGGAACAAACTCGCCATCATCATAAAGGAGCTGGCAGTCGAGGCCGAAATAATCCAATATCTCCTTTGCCTCAGCCAGGCCGGAGATGATGCAGTCCTCTCTGGCTATTATGGCCGCCTGGGCCGGGGTCTCAGGCACCAGACGGCTGGAGTCGTCCCACTCCCCAAGGTCCTCGGCCACAAACCTCTCCAGCTCTGAGGATAGCATACCGCAAATGTTTTGATATCCAATTGATTTATAGCCTCCGATGGCTGTCAAGATCGGGCTGATAGGCTGCGGTGCCATTGGAGCGGAGATTGCCAGAGCTCTGGACCGCGGCATGATAGATGCAACTTTAGTTGCGGTATGCGATCATAATCCGGAGACGGCATCGGCATTGATCGAGAGGCTGGAGCATAAGCCGGTCAAAGCCCGCCTGGAGGAGCTGGTGGCGCTCGCCGATGTGGTGGTAGAGGCAGCCAGCCAGAGAGCGGTGCCCGCTGTAGCCCGGGAGTCTCTTAGCCGGGGCAAGAGCCTGCTGATCATGAGCGTGGGAGCTTTAGCGGATAGAGATCTCTTCTCCGAGGTCAAGAGGCTGGCCAGGGAAAGCGGAGCAAAGGTCTACCTGCCATCGGGGGCAATATCCGGCCTGGACGGGCTGAAATCGGCCAGCCTGGGAGGCATCAGTAGGATCACCCTTACCACTACCAAGAACCCTCGCGGCCTCCAGGGCGCGCCTTTCATCCTTGATAAGGGAATCGACCTGGAAGCTCTGGCCGGCCCCACCTTGATCTTCGAGGGAAGTGCTCTTGATGCGGTCAAGGCCTTTCCGGCCAATGTCAATGTGGCGGCCACACTCTTTCTGGCCGCAGAGGAATCGGATGTGCAGGTGAAGGTGGTGGCCGACCCTGACATTCAGATCAACCGGCATGAGATCATGGTGGAGGGTGATTTCGGCCGCATCTCGACCCGGGTGGAGAACATTCCCTCTCCCTCCAATCCCAAGACCAGCTATCTTGCGGCACTCTCGGCCATAGCCACTCTGCGCTCCATAGTCGAGCCGGTAAAGATCGGGACCTAGAAAAGCTGGACCCGGAAAAGCCAGCTCCCCTTCAGGAGGAGCCGGATATGGTTACAGCTTCAAAGGGACAGGCCTTGCTGCACTTGCCGCATCCGGTGCATTTTTCCTCATCCACCTCAGCCAGCCCGTTATCGTTAAAGGATATGGCGCCTTCAGGGCACCGGTCAATGCACTTCCCACAGCCGGTACATTTATTCTCGTCGACCTCGGCAGGCGCCAATTTAACCACGGCATAGGCCGATCCCGCCAGAAGGCAGAGAATGGCGAGGCCGGCAAACAAACTTGCGTATTTCATCACATAAACCCCACTTTTTACTTTGGAACAATACTGTCTTTGGCCGGAACGATACTTAAATCTGGGAGCGAACGCTGATGGAGGCGGAGGGCTATATGGAAATGAGCCGGCCGAGATAATGGTTCATATCCGAATCTAAAAGCCTCTGAATGTTCAGAATAAAAATCCAAGTTTTCTTGTATCCTCAAATAAGGATTTAGTCCGCATCTGCTTTTATCAGGGTTATCAGAAGCTTGTCGATCCTCTGTCCATCCATATCCACCACCTCGAAGCGGTAATCCTTCCACTCGAGGTAATCGCCGGTTGCGGGGACCTTCTCCAGACAGGCCATTACCAGGCCGCCTGCCGTCTGATAGAGCCCTTCTCCTTCCCGGGGAAACTGCTCTATCTGCAGTGCCTCTTTCAACTCCTTTATGGGAACGGCCCCGTCCACCAGCCAGGACCCATCCTCCCGCCTCATGATATGGGGCTCTTCCAGCTCTTCTATATGGGGGATGTCGCCCACCAGCCCCTCCAGAATATCGGTAAGGGTTACAATACCTCTCACCGAGCCGTACTCATCCACCACGATGGCCAGATGAATTCCGGTTTGCTTGAACCTCTCCAGGACCTTCAATGCGCGCATGCTCTCCGGCACGAAGAGGGGCGGGAGAAGAGACTTCCTCAATTCCACCTTATGGCTGCTCATGCTGCAGGAGAGGACATCTTTGGACTGGATTATGCCTATAACCCGGTCCAGCCTGCCCTGGCAGACCGGAAAGATAGAGAACGGCCCACTGGTTATCTTTGCCCCTATATCCTCCGGTGCATCATCTATGTCCAGCCAGACTATCTCCGCTCTGGGCGTCATTATCGCCTCCGTTTTCTGATCGCCCAGATAAAAGACCCTCTCCACTATATCCTGCTCCTCCACCTCGATCACCCCCGCCGTCGTGCCCTGGTCGATCAGCATTCTGATCTCCTCCTCGGTGATGGCCGGCTGCTCGCCGTGCTTGATCCCGAAGATCTTCAGGAGCAGATCGGTGGAGGCATTTAAAACGAAAACCAGTGGCCTAGCCAGAGTGGAAAAGGCGCTCATGGAGGGGGATATGAGAGCGGCGATCCTCTCCGGATTGCTCAGCGCCAGCCTCTTGGGGAATAGCTCACCCAGGACGATGGAGAGGTAGGTGATGGCCGCAATCACAATGGCCAGGCTCAGAGAATCGCTGTAGGCTGCGACTGCCGGCCAGGCCCTGAACTCTTCCGCCAACTCCTCGGCAATGGTAGCGCCCCCGTAGGCGCCGGCCATAATTCCGACCAGAGTGATTCCCACCTGCACCGTGGATAGAAAATGGCCGGGGGAATCAACCATCTCCAGGGCCGCTGCCGCTCCCAGATCGCCTTCGTCCCTCCTCTGCTGCAGACCGCTCCTGCGGGAGGTGACCACGGCGATCTCGGAGAGGGCGAATATGCCATTTGCCATTATCAGCAAAATTATAAAGAGAATTTCGAAGGTCATATTTCCGATGTCATTTAAAGATCAATATGTTTATAAAAGTGCTGATGCAGTAATCCCATTAAAATACCTTATAGATTTCGTTCACCTTCTCCTTGAGGGCCTGCAATGTTTTCTCCAGCTCGGCTGTGATTCTGATCCTGGTCTGCTCCCCCACATTTATCTCGATATCCGGCGGGGATAGCGGCTCCCGGCCCACCAGGTTCATGAAAAATTCGACCCAATAAGGCGACAGATACTCCGGCAGGCCCTCGCCCCTCATCAGGTGCAGTACCCCTGCCCAGGCAACGGGCACCACCTCCAGGTTGTACCCTCCTCCTCCCAGGGCCAGTAGCCTGCCGTCTGAGTGCTTTTTTGCCAGATCGATGATGCTCTGGACCAAGTAGGCATAGCCGTTCAGGGTCAGGTTCAATGTGGTCAGAGGATCGGAGTAATGGCCGTCCACTCCTAGCTGGGCCACCACCGCCTGGGGCTGAAACCACTCGAAAAGCGGGGGCACAATCTCCTGAAAGGCCCGGCGGTACTCAATGTCCCCGGCGTACATGGGCATGGGCACATTGATGCTGTGGCCCAGGCCCGGCCCCGATCCTATCTCATCCACGAAGCCGGTGCCGGGAAAGAGATAGAGCCCGGACTCGTGCAAAGAGAGGGTTAGCACATCGGGATCCTCGTAAAAGATCTGCTGCACGCCGTCGCCGTGGTGGGCGTCTATATCGATGTATAAGATCCTCTCAAATCGATCCTTAAGCACGGATATGGCCAAGGCGGGATCATCGAATACGCAAAAGCCCGATGCCAGGCTGGGCATGGCATGATGCAGCCCTCCGCCAAGATTGAAGGCCATGCCGCCTTCTTGGCAAATGCGCCGGGCGCATTCCAGGCTGCCGCCGGCCCAGAGGCAGGATGCCTGGTAAATGCCGGGAAAGACGGGGGTATCGTCGCTTCCCAGGCCGAAGGCCAGGTCGGGCTCTTCCGCCCGGACCGAGTCGATGTACCCGGCATCATGCACCCGAAGAAGATCTTCTTCCTCTGCAGGCACCGGCTCTATCCGGCAGACCAGGTCGTCCAATGAGCCATCCTCCTCCATGAGCTTGTAGGCCAGTGATAGCCGTACCGGATTGAAGGGGTGTTCGGGGCCGAAGTTATAAGCCTGGAATTTATCGCTGTAGCAGAGATGGATCATATGATTATTTGTACCCCTTCTCCACCAGGCCGTCGCTCCAGTAGTTGTCGCATCTCTTGCAGTAGAAGATGCTCTCTATCACTATCTTCTTCCATTTGTCTGCATCCAGTGCCCTTCGAAGCTCCTTCTGCTCGCATTCAATGCCGCATTTGGGGCAGAAAGGCACATAATGCTCTAATACGGCCTGGTCATCATCAGCCATGATTATTCCTCATCATTGCCAAAGCTGAGCCGGGCAAAAAATCTGTCGGTGATACTATACCGGGCAGACTCCGGCCACAGCGCAGCCGGCCAGAAATCCCAGTATCACCCCGGAGTTGAGGAATGGCAGCCCTGCCTGAGGCCGCTCTCGCGAGGTGCTCATCAGCAGGAGAAAGCCGAAGTAGGTTCCCAGCATGGCTCCCAGTGCCGGGAGATTCACCCCTAAAAAGCCTCCCGGAGGAAGAGAGGTATTGGCGGATATGACCAGGATGGTGGGGATAATGGCGTCTCCCAGTCCAAGGAAATACGCCCCCCTTTTGCCGCTTGCCGGAACGGTCCCGGTCTGCCCCTGGGCTTGGCTTCCTCCGGTCGGCCCGGCGAATAGGGACTGATCTCGACGGAAGCTGTAGCTTCTGCTCTTGGGCACCACGAAAAGCAGGGGAGCCTTC
Source organism: Methanothrix sp. (assembly GCA_017994055.1). Classification (GTDB taxonomy): domain Archaea; phylum Halobacteriota; class Methanosarcinia; order Methanotrichales; family Methanotrichaceae; genus Methanothrix. The sequence continues at coordinate 10,118 of JAGOLL010000040.1, read as the reverse complement.
ATCCTGATCACCCCCTCGGCCAGGGAGACCATATGGCGGGTCTTATAGACGGATATGGCATCATAAACCGCCAGGATGACCAGAAGTATTAGCGCGGGCAGGACGGTCATGCTCAGGCCGAAGAGCGAGCTTATTCCGGCGGACACGGCAATGCCCAGGCCATCGATGACATACCACTCCGGGTAGTAGCGGATGAGCAGCAGCGCGGCAGCCGTCGGCAGCAGGGCATAGATGGGTGGCATAAAGGCCACCGCCAGATAATATATGCTGCTGGCTATGGCAATTTGTATAAAACCGCTCACTATCCAGCCCTGATTCTTCTTTATGGCCAGGAGAAGAAAGGCGGTGAATGCCAGGATGAGAAGCATATAATAGACGGGATTAGAGGCTGATGCCGGGTCCTCAAAGACCCTGTTCTCGCTGGCAGATATGGCCGGGGTGACTGCCAGGGCCAGAATCTGGACTGCCATAACCAGAAAGAGCATCGACAGCGATTGTATCCTCGGGCTCTCGGACATCAGATCTGCTCACTCTTTCCTGCGGCAGAATGCTGCTGCTTCTCCTCCAAGAGCTCCAGGTAAGAGCTTCTGATGGACTCATCCAGTCCCAGCTCGCCCATGATCCGGAGGACCTTCTGCCTCTGCTCCTCGATATCCCCTTCCCCCTGCGCCTCAACTTCCAGAAAGCAACCTAATCCTTCAACCTCGTCCAGAGCCAGCGTCACATCCTGATAGGAATACTTGTGGCGTCGCTTTCGGACCGTGGCGGACGGGACGAAGCCCAGATGGCCCAGCATCTCCTCCATCTCTCGGGCGTCTTCTATCCTCACCGTCAATTCCAGCCGGGACTTGGTGGCGCTGTCGATCTTGGGGCCCTTGTAGGTCAGGCGGGCTCCCTCCTCCTTGATCCGGATGCGAAGGGCCTCATCGCTTCTCCTGAAGTCGCGCAGGGGGGAATTGAAGTAGAGGTCCAGGTGATTTTCTACCTCAATCAATTCGCCTCCCAGGGATGCTATCCTCTCCGCCATTCCCTCCGGAGCCCGGGCCTTGACCTCGACCTCGATCATCGGCGAACCAGCACGCTGGCGCCATCCAGGCGCAGTACATCCACCGCCAGCCCGGCGGAGAGAGTCTCCGTCTCTATCTCCACCGCCTCCGCAGGCAGCTCTATGCTCTCCCCATCCACATCAACTCTTATCGATCCGGAGGCTTTCTGCTCTGCCGCCTGGGCCGGATTCATGGCGGTCAAGGCTCGGATGATCCTGCCGCTCTTATCCTTGAATCTGGGGCCGATTATCTTTATCTGGGGCTTAGCCGCCACAGGCTTCATCTCTATCTCAGGCTTGCCCGCCCGGCTCTCCACGCTGGAGTTGGCCACGCCGGACAGGTCAATTGTCTCCAGGCCCAGTTCTGAGTAGACCACAATTCCCGGCAGGGGGGCATTCAAGGCCATGCCTTTCTCCGCCTTGTAGCGGCGGATGGCTGCCGCAATCTCCTTGATAGTCAGGCCGGCCGGATCGACCTCTATCCCCTCCGGCTCCGGCCAGTTTTGCACGTGGACGCTCTGGCCGGTAAGGGTATGGAAGATCTCCTCGGAGATGAAGGGGGTGAAGGGAGCCATGAGCCGGGCCACTGTCTCAATAGCCCGATAGAGAGTGCTCTGGGCCGCTCTCTTCTCCGGGCTGTCCGGGCCGTAGAGGCGGGCCTTGACCAGCTCGATGTAATTGTCCGCCAGAGTCTCCCAGGCAAAGCCCCGTATGGCCTTCATGGTCTCGTCAAACTGAAAGGCCTCCATCGCCTTTGTGGCCTTGATTACCAGGCGGTCCAGCTCTCCCAAGAGCCAGCGGTCCACCTGGCCCGGTGTGGCCTCGACATTGGCAATCAAGGGAAGAGCGAAGCGGAATATGGACCAGAGCTTTTGCTGGAAGCGGCTGGCTGCGGTTATCTCCTTCCACTGGAACATGATATCATTGCCCGGGCTGCCGCCCATGGCACCCCACTGCCGCAGGGCATCGGCTCCATTGGTGGCAAAGACCTCCTCGGGGCGGATGAAGTTGTTCAGGGACTTGGACATCTTGTGGCCGTCCTCGCCCAGGGCCATGCCGTTGATGAGAATGGTATCCCAGGGCCGGACGCCTTGCAGGGCTTTGGTGCGCAGGATGGTGTAAAAGGCCCAGGTGCGGATGATGTCATGCCCCTGAGGCCGCAGCTGGGTGGGCATCCTCAGATCCTTTCGATCCGGCCAGCCGGCCACGGCCAGGGCGGAGATTGAGCTGTCCATCCAGGTGTCCAGGACATCCTTCTCCGGAATGAAATCGTCGCTGCCGCATCTGCATCTTATCGGCGGGCGGGTCTGGTTGGGATCGAGGGGCAGCCACTCTTCTTTAGCCACCAAAACCTCGCCGCAGGAGCGGCAGTACCAGACGGGGATGGGCGTGGCGAAGATCCTCTGCCGGGATATGCACCAGTCCCATTCCACCGAGTCGGCCCAGTTTCTGAGCCGAACCTGCATATGGGGCGGGATCCATTCGATCTCTTCTGCCGTCTTCTTGATCTCCTCAGGATTGATGCGCACAAACCACTGTCTCTCGGAGAGTATCTCTATGGGTGTCTTGCATCTCCAGCACAGGCCCACATTCTGCTCCAGGGGCTCCTGTTTGAATACTATCCCCTCCTTTTGCATATCCCGGATGATCCTCTCCTTGGCCTGGTCAACAGAGCAGCCGGCATAGGGCCCAGCCAAAGCAGTGAGCCGTCCCTCCCGGTCTATGGCCTGGCGCAGAGGCAGGTGATGCTCCATCCACCATCGCACGTCCTGCCTGTCTCCAAAGGTGCAGATCATGACTATCCCTGTGCCGAAGGCAGTGTCCACCACCGGATCGGCCAGGACCGGCACCTCATAATCAAACAAGGGAACCCGGACCTTCTTGCCTATGAAACTCTGATAGCGCTGGTCATCGGGATGAACCGCCACGGCCACGCAGGCCGGGAGAAGCTCGGGCCGGGAGGTGGCTATCTGCATCTCACCATCCGCGGAGACAAAGCGCATATAGTTGAGGTTGGTGGTGCGGGAGTCGTATTCCACTTCGGCGAAGGCTATGGCCGTACCGCAGCGGGGACACCAGTTGACCGGATGGTCATCCCGGTAGATCTGTCCACGGTCATGCATGCGAACAAATGAGGTCTGGGTCTTGACATAGTACTCCGGCCTCATGGTCACATACTCATTGGACCAGTCTATGGACAGGCCCAGCCGGCCCATGGACTGGTGGAAGCGCTCAATGGCCTCCTCGGTCAGCTTCTCGCACAGCCGCCGAAACTCCTCTCGAGGCACCTGGTTCTTGGTAATGTGGTTAATCTCCTCCACCTTGACCTCGGTGGGCAGGCCGTGGCAGTCCCAGCCCTGGGGAAACATTACATTGTAGCCCCTCATGCGCTTGTAGCGGGCCACATAATCTATATAGCACCAGTTCAGGGCATTTCCGATGTGAAAGTTCCCGGTGGGATAGGGCGGTGGGGTGTCTATGATGTACTGAGGCTTATCGGACTGCCAGTCGAAATAATAGATGGAAGAATCCCAGCTCTCTACCCATTTCTCTTCTACACAGTTAAAGTCGTATTCTTTGGAGACCTCGCTCATCAGAAAGCTCCTGGCTCATTGGTTAGCCTAGGCAGTTGAACACAATGTTAATAGGATTATCGGTGGTATCGGTAGCGATATGCAGCTTTTGGTCTACCATGCCAACCAGTGCGACCCCAAGAAGTGCTCGGGCAAGAAGCTGGCCCGCTTCGGCTTGGTCCGCCTGACTAAACAGCTCAGCCATCTGCGAGCCTTTCTGGTCTTGAGCCCCTTCTCGGAAAAAGCCCTCTCCCCCGAGGATCGGGGAGCCAGAGGGCTGGCAGCCCTCGACTGCAGCTGGGCTCATGCCGAGGAGGCATTCTCCCGCCTCTCCCTCAAGGAGCGAGCTCTGCCATTCCTGGTAGCCGCCAATCCGGTCAACTACGGCAAGCCCTTCCAGCTCTCCACAGTGGAGGCGCTGGCAGCGGGCCTGGTCATACTGGGTGAGTCGGCCCAGGCAGAGCTGATACTCTCCAAATTCAGTTGGGGACATGTTTTCCTGGAGCTGAACCGCGAGCCGTTGCGAGAGTACGCCGCAGCCCAGAATTCCGCCGAGGTGATCGAAATTCAGGCGGCCTATCTATCGGAATGAATATTAAGCATAAGGCGTCTTTATTATAACGGTGTTTTTATGAAAGGCTTGGTGGCATCAGAAGAGCTGAAGAAGCTGCAGAAGAGGATGGACCGTCTTATGGAGGACCTGGGGCTGGCCAGGATTGAGTCCAAATACCTCGATGAGATGGAGCGCATGCGCAGGCGCCTGGGAGAGCTGACGGAGGAGGCGGATATTGGCAAGGTTCAGATGGATCTGATCCAACCTCTGGCTGACGTCCAGGAGAACGACACAGAGATAGTGGTGAGCATAGACCTGCCCGGAATGGACAAGCAAGATGTGGATATAGCACTCTCCGATGATGAGCTGTCCGTGGTAGCCCAGAGAAAGACCGAGACGGATCTGGCAGAGGGCAGCTATCACCAGCGCGAGCGCACCTACAGGAGATTTGAGCGCACGCTCTCACTGCCCACCGGGGTCAAGGCCGATGAGGCGCGTGCAAAGCTGGAGAGAGGCGTTCTGACCATCAACATCCCCAAAGCAGTGGTCACCACCAGAAAGAGAATATCTATCGATTGATCAGGGGGCATCGTCCTGGAGAAGGAGGTGATGCAGTTTATCCCTCTTCGTCTCCAGGTATCTTCTATTGATGCTGTTGGGCTCAATCTCCAGAGGGACGCGCTCTATGATCTTCAGGCCGTAGCCCTCAAGACCTATGACCTTCCTGGGATTGTTGGTCAGAAGACGCATCTCCCTGATCCCCAGGTCGACCAGGATCTGGGCTCCGATTCCATAGTCTCGCAGGTCTGCGGGGTAGCCCAGTTCGTGGTTGGCCTCCACTGTATCGCTGCCGGCATCCTGCAGGGCATAGGCTCGCAGCTTATTAGCCAGGCCGATGCCTCTGCCTTCCTGGCGCATGTAAAGCAATACTCCGTTTCCTCTCAGGCTGATCAGCCTCAGCGCCCGGCGGAGCTGCTCGCCGCAGTCGCAGCGCTGGGAGGAGAAGACATCTCCGGTCAGGCACTCCGAATGCACACGCACCAGGGCATCGGGAGCGGCAGGGTCTCCCGCCACCAGAGCCAGATGGCACTGTCCGTCCAGCACTGATTCGTAGCCTATGACCCGGAAGAAGCCATAGTCCGTGGGCAGGCTGACATCGGAGACCTTGCGGATCAGGCACTCTCTCTGCATGCGGTATCGGATGAGGCTTTCTATGGTGAGCATCTTCAGGCCGTGCCTCTCGGCGAAGCTCTCCAGCTCGGCCAGCCGGGACATGCTGCCATCCTCGTTCATGATCTCGCAGATCACTCCGGCCGGATAGAGCCCTGCCAGCCTGGCCAGGTCGATGCAGGCCTCGGTGTGGCCGGATCGGCGCAGAACCCCTCCCTCTTTGGCTCGCAGGGGAAAGAGATGGCCTGGGGTCATAAGATCGCTCCTCTTGGTCAGGGGATCTATGAGGGCCCGGACAGTTGCAGCCCGATCGAAGGCCGAGATTCCGGTGGTGGTGCCGGCTCGGGCATCCACAGAGACGGTGAAAGCGGTTTGCATGGACTCGGTGTTCTGAAGGGTCATGAGGGGCAGCTCGAGTTCGTCCAGCCTCTCTCCAATCATGGGCATGCAGACCAGGCCGCGAGCATGGCGGACCATGAAGTTTATGGCCTCCGGCGTCGCCTTTTCTGCCGCCAGGATCAGGTCGCCCTCGTTCTCCCGATTCTCGTCGTCAAGTACGATTATAAACCGGCCTGCCTTGATCTCCTCAATCGCCTCTTCCACCGAGCAAAATGACATAATAGGCCAGAAGCAGCGCTGCTAGATACTTAAGCGTTTTGAAAATGGCCCGGATCAAGACCATATGCCGGCCAGGGGCGCGCCGCATCGCGAGCAGCGGCCTTCGACCACCGAATTTCTCACTATCCGGTATCCCATCCTCTCCACCTGTATCTCCTGGCAGGCCGGACAGATGGTATTCTCGCTCTGGCCTGGGATATTGCCGACATAGATATAATTCAGTCCCGCTGCCCTTCCTGCCGCCATCCCCCGGCGAAGCGAATCTATTCCCGTCCGGGGCACATCTCTCATCTTGTACATGGGATAGAAAGCGGATATATGCCAAGGGATCTCCGGAGAGAGGCAGGCCAGAAAAGAGGCCAGCTCCTGCAGCACGGCCTCGGAGTCATTATAGCCCGGTATGAGAAGGGTTGTGACCTCTACCCAGACCCCCTTCTTCCAGAAGAGCTCAATGTTCTGCTGCACCGGCTCAAGCCTTGCTTTGCAGACCTTCCTGTAGAATTGATCGTCGCCCTTGAGATCGATGTTTATTGCATCCAAGAGGGGCATGATCTTCTCTGCCGCTTCTCTTCCGATGTAGCCGTTGCTGACGAAGACATTCTTCAATCCCGACTTTCTGGCCAGCTCTGCCACATCGTAGGCATACTCAAAGAAGACAGTCGGCTCGGTGTAGGTGTAGGCAATGGACTGGCAGCCGAGATTGAGAGCCTCGGAGACGACATCATCCGGAGAGACAAAATCACCGGGGATCATGCCCATCTCTCCGGGAATCTGGGAGATATCGGAATTCTGGCAGTGCAGGCAGCGAAAATTGCAGCCTGCTGTGGCTATGGAGTAAGCCGTGCTTCCGGGCAGAAAATGGAAGAGGGGCTTCTTCTCAATGGGATCGGCATTGGCAGCGACCAGTTTTCCATATACCAGGGTCTTGAGGGTGCCGTCCTGGCTCTCCCGAACCCCGCATATTCCCCTCCGGCCGGGCCGGATGCGGCAGCTCTGATGGCATAGATTACACCTCACATCGCCATCCAGCTTCTCCCAGAACCAGGCCTCTCGAATGGTCTTCGGCATTCTTTTATTTATTATGCGTCGATGGAATATAACTGCTTTGCTTTTTTGTTCAATGATCCTGAGCAAGGAGAATTCTATCTATATGGAGTGCTCTGGATTCTGATAAATATATTTTAATAAGCAAGCTTGAAATTGCGATGCAAGATGATAATACAAAACACAGAATAAAAAAGGGATAGTTCTGGAGAGCCTAAGCCCTCCAGCTATTTGCTTTACTCTCTCTTGCCAAGAACCAGGTAGGCTACTGCCAGAAGCCCGGTGATGGCGAAGATGCTCTCGAATCCAGGTGTAGTGGGCTCGGTTGCGTTGGTAGCGGCCTCAGCGGTCTCCTCGACAGCCTTCTCAGCCTCGGCGGCGGTCTCCTCGACAGCCTGCTCGCCCTCGGCGGCGGTCTCCTCGACAGCCTTCTCAGCCTCTGCGGCGGTCTCCTCAGCAGCTACGGCGGCAGCAGCGGCGGTGGCGGTCTCCTCAACAGCAGGAGTCTCAGCTACCTCTTCTGCGGCAGCCTCGGCCTCAGCGGTTGGCTCAGCCTCAGCGCCCTCGCCCTCAATGGTTGCTTCCTTGTAGATGTACCAGCGGAGAGTATCTGCAGGCTCATCAGAGGATGGGTCAGCGGTCTTGATGCGCACGCCCTCCATCAGGGAGATATCCTTGTCGTTGCTGAGGGTGATGTCGTTGTCCTCGTTGTTCATCATGATGCTGTCAGCGGTGACAGTCTGGATGGTCATCTTGTCGTACTCGGTGTTCTCGGATACATCGGTTGCGGTATCGGAGAGCTGCCAGAGTCCGTCAACGGTGGCCAGGTCCTGATCTGCGCCGCGGAAGGCATTCTTGAAGTGAGCGGCGACAATGACTACATCTTTGGAGTCGCCAACGTCCTTCTTGTAGTAGTAGGTCTTGTCCTTCATATCTGCGTTATCGGCAGAGGGGGATATGACCTTGCTGTCCACTACAGCTCCATCCTTGGAGAGCTCGAGGTAAACCTTGTTGCCGTCGATATCAATGGACTTGATTCCCAGCTCGTAGCCCTCTTCCATCTTCAGGGGTGTGCCGGAGGTAACAGTCATCTCGTCGTCGTTGTCCACCAGGATCTTGAGAAGCTGCTCGTCGGAGAGTACAACCTCGTCGTCGGATTCCTCGAAGAGGATATCATCAGTGCTGTCAGGAGTATCTATGTATCCGGCGAAGTATTTCTCAGCCAGGAAGCCGATTACATTGTAGTCGCCCCAGGCATCGAAGTCGAAGTTATCCGCCTGAGCCTTGGTGTTGTAGACTACGCCATCGGGCTCCAGGAGCTTTCTGTCGGTAACAGTTGCAACCAGCTCTTCAGTCTTGATGTTATCATCAATATCGTAGTAGAAGCCAGCGAAGTCATCTGCGGTCCAGGTAGCGGATCCGGTTGCCACATTGCCCCTTATCTCATAGGTGCCGGGCTCGGTGATCTCCTTGTATATGTAGTACCGCAGCACATCGCCCTCATCCGCAGATGGGTCAGCGGTCTTGATGCGCACGCCCTCCATCAGGGAGATATCCTTGTCGTTGCTGAGGGTGATGTCGTTGTCCTCGTTGTTCATCATGATGCTATCAACGGTGACAGTCTGGATGGTCATCTTGTCGTACTCGGTGTTCTCGGATACATCGGTTGCGGTATCGGAGAGCTGCCAGAGTCCGTCAACGGTGGCCAGGTCCTGGTCTGCGCCGCGGAAGGCATTCTTGAAGTGAGCGGCGACAATGACTACATCCTTGGAGTCGCCGACGTCCTTCTTGTAGTAGTAGGTCTTGTCCTTCATATCTGCGTTATCGGCAGAGGGGGATATGACCTTGCTGTCCACTACAGCGCCGTCCTTGGAGAGCTCGAGGTAAACCTTGTTGCCGTCGATATCAATGGACTTGATTCCCAGCTCGTAGCCCTCTTCCATCTTGAGGGGTGTGCCGGAGGTGACGGTCATCTCATCATCATTGTCCACCAGGATCTTAAGAAGCTGCTCATCGGCAAGAACATTCTCGTCGTCGGACTCCTCGAAAAGGACGTCGTCTGTGCCCTCGGCGTCGACATAGCCGGCAAAGTACTTGTCAGCCAGGAAGCCGATGACCAGGAACTCGCCCCAGGCATCGAAGTCGAAGCCATCAGCCATAGCCTTGGTATTGTAGACTACGCCGTCCGGCTCCAGGAGCTTTCTATCGGTAACTGTTGTGGTCAATTCTTCAGTCTTGATGTTGTCATCGATATCATAGTAGAAGCCGGCAAAGTCATCTGCGGTCCAGGTGTCACTATCAGTGGCAACATGGCCGCGGATTTCTACAGTGTCGGCTGCTCCTACTACCATCGCTGTTGCCAGCAACAGCATCATCGATGTAAATGTAATTGCAGCCAATTTCTTCATCTTTTAACCTCCTATTTCACTATACCATCACTTCAGCAGCATACAGTCTGAGTATTCTTAAAACTATTGCCTGAATAAAGTCTTCGATCGCCATGCAATACGCCGTGGCACTTCATTTCAATCTTGGCCATCTCGGCTTGGCTTTTCTCCGACATATGTATAGCTACGTCACCCTCCTCGAATCCCATAGGGGATTATAGGGTAGTGATAGAGTATTTCCCTATTATATCTTTTTTGGTCCTCTACCGGCAGCAGGGTGCTGTTCTTGCCCTTTTGGAAGCAATAGGGGGCCAAAGAGCTTTCCTAGGCTCAATTTATGCATTAACCATCAGATATTTAAAGACTATTCTTGCGGAGGGAGCCATTAGCCGGAAGGATGGCTTTGAGCCTGCCAAGAGGAAAACCGTTTTTTGGAAATAAGTCATAGCATAAAAGCATGTCAAAGATAGGCTTAATCTATCACCCCATATACCTTCTGCATGAGACAGGTGCCCATCCCGAGAAAAAGGAGCGCCTCACTGCCATCCTGAATAAGATCAAATCCGAAGAGATCGAATGCGATCTCATATCTCCTGAGCCAGCCTCCCTGGATCAGATCGCCGCTGTGCATGGACGGAGGTATATCGAGCAGGTGCAGGCCATCTGCCAGCATGGCGGCGGCTATCTGGACATGGATACTGTCCTCTCCCCACGATCTTATGAGGCCG
>JAGOLL010000039.1 GCA_017994055.1 Methanothrix sp. | reverse complement strand
ATTCTCCATTCTGCCAGGCGTCTCAAGATCCGGGACCACATTAACTGTCCTCTTGATGAGAAACCTTAAACAGGATGACTCTCTGGCCATATCCTTTATGATCAGCGTGCCGGCGGTGATGGGGGCATTGATTCTGGATCATTCCCTGGGGCAGATGTCCCTTGCATCTGCTTTTCTGGCTCTGCTGGCCTCCTTCGGGGCCGGGTATCTCACCATGGACCTTCTGATAGCATATGCAAAAAAGGTCAACTTCTCCGGATTCTGCATCACCATGGGGCTATTAACTCTTTTTCTGGCATACATCTTTAAAGCCGCAGGGTGAGGGTGGGGAAAACTAAATCCCCGCCCCCTTCTGCCAGAATTGCAGGGCCAGGCTCTCGGGAATGCTGACCCGGTCAAAGGTGACCATCTCCCCGGCCCGGATATCCTCCTTCAGCCTGGCGTTCTGGAGCAGGCCGATGGGAATATGATCCGGTTGATCTCTGATGTTCACCGCCTCTCCTCGCAGCTCGAAGCTGCCTATGGCCTTTTTTATAAGATGTCCGGCTAAAAGGTCCCTCTTGGCTATAGCGGCCACGCTGATCCGTGGCTGCAGGGAGTTGTTGATGAGCACATCTCCGCCACCCAGCACCCTGTCGATGGTCTTCATGGCCTCGAAGTGGCAGAGGTGATAGTTGCGCACGAAGGTGTAGTAGGGCCCCTCTCCCATCTTGTAGTATCTCAGGTACACCTTATGGCAGGGATCACACTCGGCGGTGACAAAGACGCCGGGAGGAATCTTGGCCGAGAGGAGATAGTCGGAGACGGTCGTGCCCATGGCCTTGGCTTTCTCCGCCAGCTCAATGCCGCCCTCATGCACGCTGTCCCTAGCCAGGCCGCACAGCCCCGGCTTTATGATAGCTGCTCCCAGGCCGTTGGCCACCAGTGCCTGCTCGATCTGGACCTTGGTCCCATCGGTGAAAGAGGTGATGTTCTCAACGCTGTTTCCCGACTTTGCAGCCCAGAACTGCATCTCCTCCAATGTGGGATTACGGTTGAGAAAATTCTTCAGGTTGCCGTAAACCAGGGGTGAGAGGCCCATCTGCAGCACCTCTTCCCGCAATGCGGCGAGGCAGCCTGGCTGGTCTCCCTCCGCCTCGGTTATAAAGCCCTTCCTGGCCAGACAGGAGCCGGTGGTGATCTGCAGCTCGGCATTCATGGTGATCACAGGAATGGACCTCTCCAGAGCCATCTCCAGAACGGCGGTGGAGCTGAAGATGTCTCCGCTGGCCTCCAGTATCAGGTCTGCGTCCTGTAGCAGCTCCTCATAAGAGTTGGTGAGAAGATCGGGCCGGGGAAAGTCGTGACGCTCCTCAATGCGCGACCTGGTCAGGATCCTGTGAATCTGCAGGTCATGCCTCGGCTCGATGAGCATCACCAGGCCCTTGGATATGAATCCTGAGCCGATCAAGCCGATCCTTTTCCGCTCTTTGCTTTCGGTCTCTTCCGGAGGCAGGGGCATCAATCTCTCCATATCAGGATCTGCCTATTTTCTGCTCGATTAAATAGCTTCGCAGCAGGCATCATGAGGTGATAGAAAATATAGAATACATTCTTGCTCATCTTCATCCAATTCTTTCCGCTCTGCCGGATTTATTCCTATAAAAATGGTCGCCCTAAATGGCCCATCAACTGGGCTTTAGATGGATCCTGGTCTTGGGCTCGACTCTGGCCTCGGCCTGATGTTCATCCGTCCAATCGGCCTTCTTAATTGAGAATCGGCCAAAGGCTCCCTCCTGGAGGTCATGGCGCAGCCCTTTTACCTCGGAGACTATCTCCCTCCTGGCGACATCGATCTTGTAGGCGATCTTCTCCTGTCCGGTCATGATCTGATCCAGCTTGCCTTCCATGCTCTCGAGCCTGCCCTCCACGCTGACAAGCCGGGTGTTGGTCTCCCTGAATCCATGCTTGACTATCACTATCAGCTCTTTGAGAAAGACCGTAGCCGTATCCAGGCGGGAGTCCGTCTCCCTCTCGCCGCTGATCTTATAGAAGCCATCCCAGGCCCCTTTGGGGGGGCTGAGGTGCACCTGGATATCCTCCACCCGGATGAGAGGATCATTTATGCGTATAGCCCGGCAGAACCTATCCAGGTCTGCCTTATCTCCTTCCGCCAGCACATAGACCCGTCCATCCTCCAGGTTTCTGACGCAGCCCTTGAGATCCAGGGTCCTGGCCATGGTCACAACCCGGGATCGGTAGCCCACATGCTGAACCTTGCCCGATACTATTGCCCTTAGCTGGAGCATTCCTCCTCTCCTTGGCCTTTATTTTATTTATATCATGCGGAGATAGACGGCGAGGCCCAGCAGGATGGTGGGAAGGCCTATTACGAACCAGACCATGCGGTTGCTCTCGAATATCTTCTTGCCGTCCAGAGGCCCGAAGGGCAGCAGGTTGAAGGCAGCCAGGGTGAGATTGATTATCAGCCCGAAATTGGCCGCCCGGGAGGCTATCCCCTGGGGAGGGCTTATGAGCAGCAAGGCGAAGAATGCGGCGGATAGAATGATATTGGTCAGGGGCCCGGCCAGGGATATCCAGAGTGATTGGTTCTTGAGCTGAGCTGCCAGCTGCGCCTGGCCCCAGGGCTCCCGTCCGTAGAACTCTTCCGGCTGCCTGGGCCTGCTGATCATCACTGCACCGGGGGCGGCAAAGATGAACCCGGCAAAGGAGAGGACCACAGCCAGCAAGAGGCCGGTCATATTGGCCCGGTACTCCGCCAGATAGCCGAAGTAGAGGGCGGTGAACTTATGGGCCATCTCGTGCAAAATGAATCCTATTCCCACGCCCAGGGCGACTATGAGGAGCATCTCCAGGCCGGGAATCTTCCTTCCCCCGATTAAGATGGAGAAGGCAATTACCAGGGCGGCCAGAGATAGGAGAAGATCCTTCAGCTCCCTCGGGCTGATGTAGCCTGCTATGCTCATGATTGGCTCAGGGCGCCCTGACTATATCACTTTGTTGATGAGCGATATGATGAGGCTAACCTGAATCCGTCGCCCTCTTCTTCCGCCTGACAAATGCCTCGTATCCTTTCCGGGAGAGCTGATCCGCCTCCTGGTTTTCCTCCCGCGGCACCCAGGAGAAGCTTACATCCCTGCCCTGCAGCAGGCTCTTGATCTCCGGCACATACTTTTTGGAGGTAGCGGATGAGACCCGATACAGCCCTTTCATCTGCTTGATCACCAGCTCCGAGTCGCCCTTGATGACTATCTTCTCCTCTATCTCCTCATCTGTCAGCCACCTGGCTGCAGCCAAAAGGGCCTCGTACTCCGCCACATTGTTGGTCATTCCCCTCCCCTGGCCCACCGCCCCGAAGCCCTGCCATATGGGCTTGCCGTCCCGGTAGATCGCATATCCGTAAGCGGCCACGCCGCCTGGATTTTTGGGGTAGCACAGGCCGTCGAAGTAAACTGTGATCATGATATCTTCCTCTACTTTGCCATTGCATCACTATAAAAGCTGCATCTTACTCTGCTCAAATCCAATCGGGGCTCGATGCATTTATAGCCGACCTGCGAATAAGCCTTGATTCAATAGCAGAAGCCAGGTGGCGAGTGAGGTCTATTAAATCATGAGGGTTGCAGTTATTGGTGGGGGCATAGCCGGTGCAGAGCTTATCAGAGTGGCCTCGCCCTGTCCCCTGGATTTTGTATTGATTGAGCCGAAAAAGCAGGTGGAGATGCAGGCCTTATATCCGGAGTACCTGGGGGGCATAGCCCGGCTGCAGGATCTGGCCGCTCCCCTGAAGCCCTTCTGCGAAAGAGTGGGAGCCACCCATATTCAGGAGAAGGCGCTATCCATCGAGGGCAGCAGCGTGATCTGCGAGAAGAGCCAGGTGGACTTCGACTACTGCGTGGTGGCCACGGGAGCGGCTCAGAACTATTTCGGCATCCACGGGGTGGAGAACACATTCTCCATCAACACCCTGGAGGAGACTAAAAGGGCCCGGCGCTTTGTGGAGGACAACTATCCGGAGAGGATCATGATCATGGGATCGGGCCTGACCGGTGTGGAGTCTGCCTCCATTCTTGCCGAGAGCCTGGATGCCAGCATCTACATCATCGAGGCCAGGGACAGGGTCCTGCCCCAGTTCTCGCCTCAGACCTCGCAACTGGTAGAAAAGGCCCTCTCCAAGAAGGGGGTGAACATACTCACCTCCACCCAGGTGGCGGAGGTCAAGGAGGACTGCATCATGTTCACGGACAACACCTGCCTTGACTGCGACATGGCCATCTGGACGGCAGGGATAAAGCCCGGCCAATTCATAGAGGATCTTAACCTGCCCAAGAAAAACGGCTGGATACTGGTCAACTCCCACCTCAATGCGGAGAAAAACATCTATGCCATTGGGGATGCCGCCTGGGTGGAGATAGACAAAAAGCTGGCCACCAAGACCGGCCTGGAGGCGGAGCGGCAGGCCAAGTACCTGGCCGGGCACTTCCGGAATATGATCAAAGGCCGGCCCTTTGAGAAGTACTCCGTCCGGGCCAGCACGGACAGCCAGGTGGCTCTGATCTCTTTGGGCGCAGACTGCGCCGTGGGCGTGGTGGGCAAGACCTGCATTGGCGTTCCAACGCGGCTGATATACTCGCTCAAGAGCTGGATTGACAAGTCGTTTATAAAACGGTTCAAATAACACTCAATCAGGCAAACAGCACAAGGCGCTGGGACGATAATGCCCAGTGCTGGCACAGATTTTTCAGCGAGCACGATCCAAACAGCATTGATCTTCCGGATCCGATTATACTGGACTACCATCCGGCTGCTCTCGAGCCACAGCCCATATCGTCCTCGAAATAGAAGCAGAGGAAGGATTCTTCCTGCAGCTTTCCGCTCCGCGCTCTCATGAACCGGGAGCTGATGGTGTGGGTGGACCACGGCTATTCTCGCCAGCCGAATCCTGCTCCTCCTGGGCCGCCTTAGGCTCCCGCCTGAAGAGGCACTGACACCGGGGCCTGGTGGGGTGGGATCGGGCCCAGAACCAGGCCGGATATCAATGAATATTCTGTGCCGCTTGCTGCTGCACCGGCGGAGTTTATCTGTACCATCCAGGTTCCCGGCGCCGGGCTTCGCAGGAAGTAGTGATCGTAGCTTGGCCCTGTGATATGCACCACATTCTGCCCGTCTCCCTGAGCCGGCAGAGCTATCTTGTTGGGCTGGATCAGGATCATCTTGAAGCCTGCTTGCTCATCCTTCCAGGACAGGCCGATCAACTCCCATTGATTCATGGCTGAGAGTGCCATCTGGCCTATTGAGGCAGTTTTAGCCGTCGAGCCTAGATCTCTGGTAAAGCTGATGGGCTTGGCTGCCGGATAGGCCAGGCCGTTATAGACCTGCAAAGCCTCTCCCGCCTTCATCGATCCGCCCCAGGGAAGGGTGATGGAAGTTCCCGCCGGTATGGTGTAGGACTGGGGCCTGGATGCAGCAGCAGCCGCAGCAGTGGGTGTGGGAGTGGGCGGAAGATAGGGAATGCCGGATGGATAATAGGGGTAGTAGTAGGGATAGTATGGATAGTTGAGGTAGAAGGGATCATATTGATAGTAATGATGATACGGATATCGGCAGGCTCCATCTATGCAGACCTTTCCATGCCCGCAGACCACCTGTTTGTTAGTGCATCTGCCGCCGTCACAACTGTCGGTGGTGCAGGGATCGCCATCGCGGCATCTGAATATTTCAATGCATCTTTTTCCGTCGAAGGTCCTTATGTAACAATTATCTGAGACACCGCAGGGCAATGTGGTATTATAGCATTTTCCACCATAGCAGTAATCATTGGTACTGGAATTTCCATCGTCGCAGATCGGTTGATATGTGCAATTCTTTGGGTCAATCAGCTTCATGCATGGATCGGGATTATGGCATTTATGATGATGAATCCCAGCTGAAATCGCCGTAGATGTGCTGTTGTTCTGGCTGGAGCGGTTCATGGTTTCATCGAGCTGGACCTGGGAGAGATTTTCGCCAATTCTGTTATCATCCTTAATGGGCTGATAAATGCACTCTCCTCCCTGACAGGAATCGATTGTGCTCTCGTTGCCGTCATCGCAGGCTTTTGGTTGATAGCTACATCCGGTGACCGGATCACAGGAGTCGGTGGTGCAGGCGTCGCTATCGTCGCATTGCATAGCGGTATGGACGCAGCCTGCAACGGGATCGCAGGAGTCGGAGGTACAGGCGTTGCTATCGTCGCATGACGCAGCGGTATTGATGCAGCCTGCAATAGGATCGCAGGTGTCGGTTGTGCAGACATTGCCATCGTTGCAATCTCCGCATACTGCATCAGGCATGACTTCTCTTGCCTCGCTCTCATTTAATAGCTCAAGGAGGATGGACTGCCTCATGGGCTCCAAGGACCTATCCTCCTCCAATGTCGGAGCCGGAGTATTGATACATCCCGATGGTCCGCAGCTGTCGATGGTGCTGCTGGTGCCATCATCGCAGCTTATGGCCTCGTGAAGGCATGTACTGTCAGCCCTATAATCCCTGGTGCAGGGATTGCCATCATCGCAATTTACAGTTAATTCTGGAACAAATACTGAGCCCCGATCAAATGAAGCATTGAGAGGCGGTATAAAGGGATCTATATCTCCTCCATCATAGGCAGGGGCGAATGCTATTGCAGCCCGGCCCGATCCCCCATCTTGCAGGCCTCTCTCCAGGGGTCGGCTCTGATCGCAGGCTTGTGGCTCGTGCTGACACTGTGTTGCATTGCACCAGTCCCTGGTGCAGTCGTTGTCGTCATCGCAATTTCCGCACTGAGCCGAGGCGCAAGCTGCCAGCGTTAACAAGCTCAGGCTAAACAGAATGATATGGGATATTCTCCCGGCTTCTCCGATCTCTGCATCCACAAATCTCACTCCCAAATCCAGCCCTCACCTTTTTTTATATCTAATTTTCGCTCTGCATGCTCTACATGTTTTTCGAAATGCCCAGCGGATTTAGAGACGGCAAAAAAATGTAGCGCATTTCAATTTATGCCCGACCTCAATGTCGGTATGTCTGTGACCCTCTCCGCTTCCAATGCGAAGAACTTTTTTGAAAGAATATAAAATAATACTGCCAAAAGGGCACAAAAAAAAATGGCCATCCCTTTAAAGGATGGCTGGTTCCTATCTCATTCAGGCCACCGGACTTTCCGCGTCTGATGACAATTGTGAGGGAAAATCCTCACCACATTACCCATGTCGTCTCGAATCTGCGTGGTTAAATGCAATTATTAGTCGGGTCAAAGACCAATGGGCAGTTGTCGGCTGTATCCAATATTCCGTCGCCGTCGTCATCAGTGTCGCAGGCGTCGCCCTGGAGATCTCCATCTGTATCCAGCTGATCTGCATTGGGAACAGATAGGCAGTTGTCGGCTGTATCTACTACACCGTCTCCGTCGGTGTCGGGTGCTGGTGGTGCTACTTCCTCGCAGGGATTGTTCTCGTACTTCATATTGAGCAGGTTGTAGAAGCTCATGTACAGATTGGCCTCAATCCTGAGCAGGTTCTCATATGCAGCCAGGAAGTCAACCAGCTCGTCGCTGTCGGTGGTGTTGATCTTATTCAGGAGCAGGTCGAAGCTCTTGTAGAGACGGTTCTGCCTGTGGAGCAGATCCTCGAAGCTGGCTATAAGCTCAGTCTGGGCGTCCTGGGTATGGCCGTCCGCCTCATACTCGCAGAAGTCCATCCAGCTGTCGTTGATCATCATATTGAAGGAAGCGAAGAGGAAGGCCTCATCGTAGAGCATCTGCTCATAGCTCCAGAGCAGGGCGGTCCGGTTCTCCTCGGTGTAGTCGGTATCCCAGCCGGTCTGGCTCTCGTTGGTAAGCAGGTCCTCGAAGCTGCTGGTCAGAGCGGCCTGTGATCTGAGGAGCTGCTCAAAGCTTACGGAGAAGTTGTACCTGTCCTCGGGAGTATCGGGGATGGTGTGCATCAGATCCTCGAACTGGAAGAGAAGCTGGCTCTGATTATGCAGCAGATCCTCAAAGCTGAAGGCAGCCAGGGTCTGATTGTATCCCACCTGTACCACATAGGTTGGGACAGTCACCCGATTGTTTGACGTGTCGGGATCGTTGCCGTATCTGAGGTTGACTATGTTGTACAGCGTGGTTGGCGCCTCGGTGGGGGCGGTCACGGGGATGGTGATGGTTCCCGTAGCACCGGCGGGGATCTCGTCAAACCGGACATAGATCAGGTCGCCGGATTTGCTGATGTTGCTCGTTCCCAGATTGACTTCATCAACAACAATTGTCCCATTGGTAACCTCATAGGGCAGCTTATCCGTAACCACAACCTCCGGTGCAGCGCTGGTACTTGGGTTGGTCACAGTAATGACGTAGTTGAATAGCTCTCCTGGGTCGACCTCTGCCGGGGCTGTTTTGGCCACGCTGAGGTTTACTTCCGGGGGATAGGCTGCCTGGGCGGCGCAGACTAGCGCCACAAAAAGAGCCAGAAGGCCCAATCCACCGTATTTTATTCCTCTCCTTCATGATACCATCTGATATCACCTTTAATAACTTTTTAATCCAATTTAGCTTCATTCTACTTTATTAACTTTTCTATCTAAATAATTAAATCAACTTAAAAATAAGATTTAGCTGAATAATAGCCATTCTTCTTCATAATACTATTATCATTCTATTTATTGCATGTTTGAATGATTTTGAAATGCCTCATAAGATTCTTAAAATATTAAAAAAAGAAAAAAAGCATCTTCTAAAAGATGGGAGGGGTCTCCTGAGGCAGTCAGGTGCCCCTCATAGCACCACCTTCGCGATGATCTGGATGAACTTGGAGGCTCCTGCCGCCAGGGGGCCCACGTTGTTCCAGGTGACCAGATTTCCGGACACAGTGGCGGGCGGGGTGCTGTTGTCCGAGACATAAGTCAGGCCGATGGGCAGGATGTCCACCACCCGCACCGTTGGCAGGGCAGCCTCTCCGGTGTTGGTGACATTGATGATGAACACGGCATTGTCCCCCGGCTCCACCGACTCATTGAGGGCGGTCTTGACCACAGTGAAGTTGGCATTGGCGAAGATGGTGACCGTCTCATTATCCTCGGCTGTGATAGGGCAGCCGACCTCCGGATCCCCTGTGGCCTCAGCTAGATTCAACAGCGGGCCGCTGGCTGCCCCATTCGCCTGCACAATAAGGCTGATATTGGCATACTCTCCCGCCTCCAGAGGCCCCACATTGGGCCAGGTGATGATGCTGCCTGTCACAGTTCCCTTGGGGGTCTGATTGTCATCTACATAGGCGAGGCCGACCGGCAGAATATCCTGCACCTCCACCAAATCGAGCCTGCCGTTTCCGGCATTGGTCACATTGATGGTAAAGGTGATATTCTGCATCACAGCCGCCTCATTGGGGCTGGCGCCCTTTTCTATCTCCAGGGCCACGGCATGGGCGGTGAAGTTCTCCCAGTCCTCTGAGGAGTAATTCCAGCCGGTGGATGATCTTCCTGTGGCATTGGCCTCATTTTCCTGCGGCCCGTCTGCAGAGTGCTTGATTTTGGCCAGCACATAGAAGAGCTGGCTGCTTCCCGGACTGAGGGGGCCGAATGCCGGCCAGGTGATGGTATTGCTGACATTGCTCCCTCCCCCAGTGCTGGAGAGGTATTGCATGCCTGCGGGCAAGTAGTCCACCAGGCTTATCGAATAGAGGGGCACCTCGCCGGTGTTGGTTACATTCAGGCTGTAATTAATATTGCATTTGTCGCCGCTGGCATAGTTCGAGCTCTTGTTCAGGGATATCTTGGGCTCCTGGCAATAGACGCAGCCTCTGGTTGAGTTGATTATGCTCAGGCCGGAGGGCGTCTTTCCCGTGAAATACACCGGATTGCACAATTCTCCATAATACTCTCCGTCCAGGTGCACATTCATATAGACGGTCTTGGTCTCACCCGGCGCCAGGCTGGTATAGTTCCAGAAGTAGGTGTCATGAGCCGGATCGGAGTAGCTCGGCGCTGGCGTGCTGTTCACAAAAGCCATCCCATGGGGGAATATGTCCTTCATGATGGCAGGGCTCAGCGTCGCCTCTCCGCTGTTGGTCATGGTCACAGTGTAGTTTACGATGGTGCTGGGCGGGCCCTCAGTTATGTCCGGGGTCTTGGTGCCGGAGATGTCCGTTCTCAGAGCCTGCACCATATAGTAGCTGCTGTTCTTGACCGCATCGTCGTTCCCGGTGACTCCGGTCACATTGACGGTGTTGTTGAGGTTGCCGAAGGCATCGCCGGTAATATGGCCGACGAAGGTCAGGGTCTTGGTCTGTCCTGGGATCATGGGCCCGATGTTGGCCCAGGTGATGATCTGGCCGTTGTCCGAGCCGTTGAAGCTGGAGATATACTCCAGGCCCTCCGGCAATGTGTCCACCACCTCCACAGTCACCAGGTTGGCCAGGCCGGTGTTCTTGACTGCCAGGGAGAAGAGGACATTGTTGCACTTGACACCAGAGCTGATGTTGGCGCTCTTAGTCACCTGGATATTGGGCGGCCAGAACAGATTGGTGACGACCTCATTGGAGTCCACGCCCGAGGGCACAACTGCCTCATCCATAAACCGAGCAGTGTTGGGGATGAAATTCACCGTGATGGGGGTGGCGGGATAGGGATTGATCTGCACGGCGTAGGTGAGGAGCGGCGTCACCAGCAGGCGGTTAGAGGTGGCTGTGGCAAAGTAGGTGGGAAAGCTCGGCTTGCCGGAAAAGGCCACCGATCCGGGATAGTCGCCGGCGTCCACATTGTAGACGTAGTTGAAGTAGCGATTGGAGAGAGCGGGAACATTGGTATAGGAGGGGGGAGTAGGGCCGCTGGCCAGGGTTAGGCTGGCATTGTACGAGTCGACCAGAAGCGATGCCGGTGCCACCAGTGTGGGCATGGCCACGGAGGAGTTGACGGACATGTTCACCACGATCTGGCCGCCCTCGCAGGAGAGCAGAGGCCTGGCGGTGATGCTTATGTTGGTTCCCTGGCCGATGGTGTAGTTTACGAGAATGTAAGGCTTGTTTGCGCCCTCCCGGCTCTGGATTATAGGTGTGCCGGAAGTAGAGGTGAGAGCTATTCCCTGCACAGGAATGGGATTGGTGCCCACACCATAATACCAGTTATACCAACCCTGCACCAGACCGATTACAGAGCCGCTCCTCCAGCCGGCGGTATTGTTGCTGAGGAGGATGGTGCCCCGTGTGGTCGTGGTATAGTAGTCGCCGCCCAGAGTGTTCCAACGGCAGGCGGTGGATTTGAGATTGGACATATAATTATTCCAGGTGGCTCCATAACCCTCCGCCACCGTATCCGGCTCTGCGCCATTGAGCTTGCCCTCCACCACCAGTCCCTGGCACTGGCAGTTCGTCACCGGACACCAGTTTCTGGTCATCCGACGCACTGTAGCAGTCCCTCCTGTACCGGCGACATTGACCCAGAGATTGAGGTAGGCATTGGTGATCGTCGCCCCCGCGGGGATGCCGGATATATCGAAATAAAGCATGGGGCGCCGGGCGGTAGTGGTGCCCCCGTCCATTCGCATATAACCACAAGTGCCGTAATTCTTGAGAGCATCATCCTGCCGGATGTAGGTATCATTCCTGGGATAGATCTTCAACGGAGAGCCTGCCGCACCGGTATAAAATATCAAGAGATAAGGATCATTGGCTGTGCCTGCACTCTCCTTGCTGTAAAGCTCAACATAATTGCCGCCTGCCTCATCCTTGCTGTACTCCAGCAGTATGCCGTAATTGGGTATGGCTCCGCTCTTCCAGCCGGATACAAGCGAGGTAACAGTTGTATTGTTAAATACTCCGGCTGCACTGGGCACGAATGTGCCGTAGGAGTTGACCTTGTCGTAATCGCCTCCTGCCGCGGTCCAGGCGCAGGATGGCGCATTCTTGTTGTAGGAGTAGTATCCCCAGACTGCACCTCTGCCTCTGCCAATCTGATCCGGTTGCTGATTGCATACTATGCCCTCGGCGATCTTGCCGGTGCAGGAGCACTGGTCGGCCTGGGTGCACCAGTACTTGCTCATATTGTAGATATTTACCGTGGCTCCATTCACCGCAGTGGAGAAGTAGCCATAGAAGGAGGCACTGTTGATGGTAGCGGAGGGAGGGATGCTGCTGAGGGGGAAATAGAGCAGGGAGCGCCTGTCGCCGCTCGACATCTGCAGGGTGGTAGAAGCACCGTAGTTGGTATCTGCAGTACCCCCGCTGCGGGTATATGTGTCGTAGATCGAGTAGATCTTTATGACGTTCGTGCCTGGCTTTGTGCTGGACGATATCCCCGGCTCATTGCTGCCCAACTGCCAGACTATGGTCTTGTTGCCGGGGAAGTAGATGCCTCCCGCATTGCTGCTGTTTATGACATAGGTGGTGTAATCGGGGATGGTATCCTTGATTGTGGCGTTCCTGAGCAGGAAAGGATCGTCATAGCTGGCGCACATGCTGTAATTGAGGTAGTCGCCCGCTGCCGCGGTGGTTTTGTTCACCGACTTGGTGATGGGGGAGAGGATGTCCGTATCCTTGGCCGTCCTGTAAACCGGCCCCATGCCGGCGATGTAGGCCCTGGACTGCACATTGTCGACGATGGGACTGGTGGCGGTTAGATTGACTGTGGCATTGAGGCGTATCAGCTTGCTGGCACCGGCGGGCACGTCTCCCAGGTTCCAGACCAGAGTGGTGGTGCCGTTGACAATGCCGTTGTAGGTGACCGATGCCGGCGCGGGATAGGCGGTGGGGATATATGTGAGCCCCTTGGGAAGCAGATCGGTGATGACCACATTTTCCGCCGTTATGGGGCCGGTGTTGTTGTAGTAGATCCTGTAGGGCAGAAGCTCCTCCTTCTGCACCGCCTGCCTGTAGTCGGTCTTGGTCAGAGTCATCATCACCGGATAGATGGTAACCGGCAGGGCGACGAAGTTCCTCCTGCCACAGTAATCGGTGACAGTGACCCTGATGATGCATGCAGTGACTGCCGTTACCGTAGGCGCAGTGAATGTGGTGCTTGCGGTATAGGGAGGTGGGCTGACGATTTGGGTGGGATTGGCAAAGCTGCCGCCGCAGGAGCTGGACCACTTCACCGTATAGGGAGGGGTTCCCGTGCCCATTTGGATGCTGACGTTGACCGGTCCGCTGCTGCCGGAGAGCATCTTGGTGGGGACATTGGCGGTGAGATTAACTTTGTGCAAGATGCCGGAGAAGAGCACGAAGTTGCCGTAGACCCTGGCGGCACAAACATCCTCGGAGATATTTCCCGAGGCTATGGTGTGAGAGGCCTCATAGACTATGAAGCCCTTGGAGGAGTTGCCCTCGGCATAGCCGTAGGCCACCTTGGCTGCCAGTATTCCGGGACGGGAGGGGTAGACATTGACCTGATCCGGGTCCCAGACCGCCACTGTGGTCGAGCCCCGCCAGTTGTTTCCTGTTGGCGTGGTATCCGGAATATAGACCTGCTCCGAGCCGTCGGAGAGGGAATTGT
This sequence comes from Methanothrix sp., assembly GCA_017994055.1. Lineage (GTDB taxonomy): Archaea > Halobacteriota > Methanosarcinia > Methanotrichales > Methanotrichaceae > Methanothrix. Next base: position 8,687 of record JAGOLL010000039.1, on the reverse strand, counting down.
CCAGCCGGCCTATGAACTGCATGATGGGATGGGTGGCGCTGCTGGCGTTGTACTGATAAGGCGGAGTGGCATCATCATGGTCTCCCCAGGGTATGAGCCCGCTCTGGCTCAGATAATAGAGGGCCAGATAATCCGGTGTATCCGCCTCCAGGGCGCTCACCGCATGACAGGCGGCCCAGAGATCGCCCCCGGCGTTGATGAAGTTCTTGAATATGTTCTGGGTGCTCAATTCCCAGTCCTGGGGATCGGCATGGGGCATGGCATATATGTCGTCGCACTCCGTGAGGTCCTCCGGCGAGCCAATGCGATAGGAGCTCATGGGAACCTCGGAATAGTCGTAGAAGGCAGCCTCGATCTTGTCCCCGTTCTGCTCATCGAGGACTGCATTGGGAAAGCTGGTGAGGTTCTCATAAATCGGTGCGCTGAAGGCTGCTGTGGTGGGTCCGACCACCTTGACCAGCTTGGTGTTCTTCCAGTAGTTGAGTGTTGTCAGCGCATCGCTTGCATACTCCACCGGTATGATGAATGATCCGCCCCGGTAGCTGCCCGCCCCCGTGCCGCTGGGAACGGTGAAATCGACGCCGTCCTTGGCCTTCGTGGGATTGATGGCCCATGATACGGGAATCTGCTTGTTTATGATCAGGTCGTAGACCAGGCCGTAGGGCTTGAGGCCGTTGGCATAATTGAGTGCCGGGGGAGCAGTGCTCATATCTATGATATAGGCTCCCGGCTGGAAGGTGACCGTGGTCGTTGCGCTAACTACTGATAAATTTATTAGCATCAATAAAATAACTGATGCCAGGGCGGCTCTCATTCCCATCATTGTATATCCCTACCGACGACATATTCAAGTTCGAATTTGGAGGAATATATGTCCCGTCATGTTTATAAGTCTTTTGTTATACTTATTAAGATTTAAAATTAATGTGCTTTTAAAAAGGTGCCGCCATTATACTCGGCGGAAGCGATTATGGAGGGTACTGCATAGCACTTCCTGAAGAGATTAAGATGCTAAATAAAAATATGAAAAAAGCATGAAGGGGTGAGGGCGCGCTCTAGCAGTCTATGCCATCGCACCCCCCCCTCTCCTTGCCCGGAGCGACTTTTTCATGCAATTTGATAAGCTTGTCCGCCTCGAACTTTCCGGTGAACCTCTGGTGGGCCAGGATCTTCTTCTGGAATATCTCGTGCCAGCTGGAGTCTGTGCCCCAGGTGCCGTTGAAGGCGTTCTTGGTGTCGATGCCGACCAGCATGGCCGGCGACTTGAGCTTTAGGGCTGCCGCCTCCGTTCCATTCTTGAAGCCGGTGGTGACATCGGTTGTGGCCAAAAAGCCGGACGACTCCCTCTCCATCTCCGATACGGAAAAGGCCTCATTGACAAATGCATCTATGCCGCCGTACAGCTTCCTGGATTTGATCTCCTTTACTGCCGTCAGGGGAGTCAGGCCGGTATAGGCCATCTTGGTGCTCTCATAAAAGTTGAGGGGCATCTCCTTCTCCTCGCCCACCGGGCGGAGCAGCTTGCCCGCTTTCTCGGACATGGCCCGCTCAGCGTCGAGGGAGATGTCTCCCTCCCCAGCCATGGCCTCATTGAAGACCAGGGCGATCTTCTTGTTCACCATGGAGGTGCTTATGTCCACCACCCCGCTCCCTGTGATCTTCTGGGCCTCGCAGAACTGCTCATACTGCTCCGGCTCGGGTATGCCGCCGCCCCGGACCACCACGCAGACCAGATTGCTCTGATCCTCCACCACCACCTCTGCCGAGGTCTTGCCCATGACTGTGGCCAGATTGCAGGTGTCCTCATAGATCTCGGTGGTGACATTGAAGCTGGTGCTCTCCCCCGGCTCCAGGGTGAGGTTGCGGGTGAGAATGCCGAGCTTATCATCGCTGACCAGTATATCGTATACCGGCAGGAGGTAATAGTTGTGGATCACATAGGTGTAGGTCACCTCCTCTCCAGGATCTACGAGGCTCTTGTCCGCCGACTTTTCTATGCTGATGCCGCCGCATTTAATCAAGAAGAGCTCCTCATAGCTCTTGAAGAGACTGCACTGCCGGCGCAGTAGATCCTCAAAGCTGGCCAAAAGCTTGATCTTGCTCTCGGGGGGAAAATCACTCCAGTCCTCTTTGAGATGCTGCTTGAAGCGGTGCAGAAGATAGGCCTGCCTCTTGAGCAGATCCTCGAAGCTGGCCAGGAAGGATTGCTGGTCCTCCTTTTCCATGCGGCACCACTTCAGCTTGAGCATGGACTCAAAGCCGTCGAAGAGCACCGCCTGGCGGCGCAGCAGGTCCTCGAAGCTGTCTAAAAACATCAATGTATCAGTGAGATTGGTGGGGGTCTGGTGCATCAAAAACTCAAAGCTGCTGAGAAGGCCGGCCTGAGACCGGAGCAGATCCTCCAGGCTCTGGATGAAGCCGACATCGCTATACCCCTCCGTCTCCTCCGCCGTCCCCAAATTCAGTGCCGATAGCAGTGATGCGGCCATGACCACAGATATCAGCAATCGACTTACATTCATTTCCTAGAGTCCCCCTTCACCGTAAGATCTTCTCTTTCTCCCTTTTCTCACTCAGATAGACAGGAATAACCGCATTATAAGATCCTCAAAGCCCTGCAGCAGATCCGACTCCCGGCGCAGCAGATCCTCGAAACTGGAAAGGAATGCCACCCGGTCCTCATAGCCCACGCCGCTGTCCAGCCTCTGCTCCAGCATCTGGAATCCATCAAAGAGGACGGCCTCCCTTCTCAGCAGGTCCTCGAAGCTGGCCAAGAATTCCCTCTGGGCTGGTGTGCTGTGCTCGGGAAGGCCGCCCGGTCCATCGGGATCATATCTGTAATCCTTGCCCAGAGTGTTCCAGCAATGGTCCAGCTTCTGACTAAATCCGGCGTATAGTCCGGCCTCCCTTCTCAGCAGGTCCTCATAGCTGTCCAGAAAATCGATCTGATCCGAGGCCAGAAGGTCCTCATCCCAACCTTCCTGGCGGGAGTTGTAGAGCAGCTCCTGGAAGCGGGAGAAGAGAACATTTTGGCTGCGCAAAAGCTGCTCATAGCTGGCAATGAACTGATAGCATTCCTTCTGCTCGACAGGCACAGTATGGAGCAGATCCTTAAAGCCGGACAGGAGATCGGCTTGGCTTCTCAGCAGATCCTCGAAGCTGGCGATGGCATCCTTCCTGGTGTAGGAATGAAGCCGCACATATGTCCTCGTTTCGCAGCGATTATTGCTGTCATTGTCGTCATTGTATGCCGTTAGATAGGCATAATTATAGAGGGTCGCCGGCGCGAACTGGGGCGAGACCGCCCTTATGGCTAAGTATCGCGACGCATCCCCCTCCAATCCTGGGATATCCACCTGCACCATGTTGCCCTGCAGAAGAATCCCCTCCGCCGGCTCCGGGACTGCCACGCCGCTGATCTCATCCGGCAGCCAGTCTATGATGCTAATATCTTCTGCCGAGACCTCCCCCAGATTGGTCACCCGGATCAGGTAGTAGAAGGTCTGGGAGGGCCCCACCTCAGATAAGGGCATGGCGCTGCTCCAGGAGGATTGGTTGAGGGGTGCAGAATAATCATTTACAGCAATTTTTTCAATCTGTAAATCGGTATTTTGGCCCTGAGCTGCTGCTGAATCCAAGTTGACTGCCCAACAGCAAATCAATATTATCAGCCCATATTTGAGATCAGCTATCTGCATTGTATCTCCCAACTTCCATCAGCAATACATCAACAGTATTTATCTAAAGTATATAAGTTTTATGACTTAATTATAAAATTTTTGTTGGAGAATTCTGTCGCTGATATTTTTCCCATGCAATTCCATCGCTTCAATATTATCTATGTAAAATTAGTAAAATAGAAAGATTTAAATCCTTGCAGGAGTAGTAGATTTTATTAATAAGGTAATTATGGGGATAAGCAAAGGGGAGCAGGGCATGAAGGGGATATATCTATTACTAATATTTTATCTGTTTATATCTTTCTCTTCCGCCAATAGCTGTGGGGACTGCGAGATTCATTGGGCCAACCTCACCAATATAGGCTTTGTCAATGCCAGCAGCGGCCTGGGCCGTCCCGTTGGTCCCCTTGACGCCTATGAGAGCGTGAATGTCTCCTACTGCGGCTGCCCAGACCTGAACAACACCGTCGTGGCTAATGCCAGCGATCCCTTCGGCAATTCTCTCGGCCCCAAGGTGGTCTACCAGAAGGTAAACCTGACCTACTTCGCCGACCTGGATATCACCAAGATCCCACGCCTGGTCACCAATATGACCGAGGTGGGGCCGGATCTGGTGCTGGTGGAGTACAATATCACTGTGACCAACATCGGCCAGGTAAATATCACCGGCTTATGGGTTTACGATCCCCGCCTGGGCAATTACTCATTGGGCAAGCTCCTGCCGGGAGACGATGTCACCATTGAGCCCTACCCCTATTATGCCATCACCCCGAATGACGTCCAGTACTGCTCCATAGACAACATGGCAGTGGTGAATGGAACCGATAGATGCTGCAAGGGAGTAGATGCCGCCGCCTATGCCAATGTCCCTCTGGGAGCCATGAATCTGGAGACCTACTTGAAGATATATGCCAAGCAGCTCATCGAATATGGCTATGATCTGAAGGAAGAAGGAGATGCAGAGGACCTGGCGGAATATGAAGAGATGATCAGAATCCAGGCTAACCGCCTCATGGTGCTGCATGAAGCCATGGAGGGGGACGTCACTTCCTGCGTCCGCCCGGAGCCCTTTGACAGCTCCGAATATAATTTCAGCCGCTGTGCAGGCTGCGCCTCCTGCCACTGACCGGCCTAATTGCCGGCTTTTATCCGCTTGGGTAAAGGCATCGGTCAAAATTCAATATCCCAATCTGAGCCGATGGCAGGCTGCACCCGGGAGTACTCCTCCCAGCTATTGCTCCCCGTCTGCGCGAACTTCCGGCCCATGAGATCCTCAAAGCCGGCGATCAGCTCCGACTCCCGGCGCAGCAGGTCCTCGTAGCTGGCCAGAAAATCAACCAATGCCTGCCTCTCTTGCGGCGGCGCGCCCTGGTCGATCTCATGGAAGAGATAGACAAATCCCTTGTAGAGGCGAACCTGCCTCTTGAGCAGGTCCTCCAGGCTCGCCAGCAGTTCCCACTGGGCATCCATGCTGCGGCCAGGCGCGATATAGCCGTCCAGGCTCAACCATGAATCATTGATCTTGGAGGAGAAGCCGGCATAGAGATCTGCCTCCTCCCGGAGCAGGGTCTCGGTGCTGTTCAGCAGATAGGTCCGGTCCTCCGAGCTATAGTAGCTGTCCCAGCCCCGCCGGGTGTCATTGGCTAAGAGAGACTGGAAGCAATCGGTGAGATGGGCCTGAGATCGCAGTAGCTGCTCGAAGCTGACGGTGAAGTTGTAGTTGTCTTCCGCATCCCGCGGCAGCCGCATGAGAAGATCCTGGAAGTTGAAGAAAAGGTCGGTCTGGTTGTGCAGCAGATCCTCCAGGCTCTTGGCCGCAGCACTCTGGTCGTAGCCGGTCAGAGGAACATATGTGGAGAGGGTGGCCCGGTTGTTATGGGGATTGGGATCGCCGCCGTACCGGACATTGGCTATGAGATAAAGGGTATCAGGGGGATCATCCGGCGCGATCATGGTGATGTTGACCCACTGCTGCGGCTCCGGAGGAAGGATCTGGAAGGCCACCACCAGCATGTCTCCGCTACGTCTCAGGGAATAAACAGGGGCATGTTCGGGATCTATAACAGCATCAACATATATAGCATTATAAGGCAGCTTGACGGTTAAAATCACGTCTTCGAGCGGATAAGGCAGATCATTGTTTTTGATGGAGATATTATAACTGAAGACGCTGCCCGGGAGGACCTCCTGTACCATCTGCCCATCCTGCAGGGCGAACAGGTTCAGGCTCAGATCAGCTTGGCGGACCTGGACGGCATCAGTGGGAGCGGCCAGAGCCAGGATGATAAGAAAGGGAATCAATAGAAGTATCCCGGTTGAACTCTCGCCCGCCAATTTCAACACCTCATTAATTTATTCCTACCTATTACCGCATCTTCAAACTTAAAAACTTTCCTATAATAGTTATAACTTAAAGGAAATCATAGATTTCTCTGTATATATTTGGCTCAAGATCTTTATTTCGAAGAGTGACATTCCCGTCTCAAAAAGCTCTCCTGGCCGAGGGGGCTGAAGGTGAGATGCTCCCTCACCCCTGGTTCGCGACGATTCTTCTGTTGTTGCTCGACTCGCTTCCGCTCTTGGGATTGGAGATACTGGCCGCCTTCTGGTATCCCAGCCATATGCTCTGGTTGTTATTCTGCTTGATTGCCTCCACCATCTGGCTCTTTTTTATCTCCAGGTTGTTGAAAGCCACCGGCGGATCCGATCCGGAGGAGAATGCAATCTGCCTTCCCACCACCAGGCTGGCAGAGTTGTTCCCAGATACGGGGCACAAGGTCACGCAGACGGTATTGCTCTCATCGTATAGCCGCTCCCCGCAGGGACCCTCGCCGTAAGCCCTGGCCGTATTGCAGGTGGTCCCCTCCAGGTGAGCAATTTTGTAGAATGTTCTCTCCTCATAGGGATCCAATGTGACATTTTCCACAATCAATCCCAGATGGTCATCGACTATGCTCACATTTTTTATGGTCTGGTTGTACCAGTTCTTGACCGTAAAGCTGTACTCTACCGCCTCTCCCGGCCGGCAGATGCAGCTTCTATTGGCGGCCTTCTCCACAGTGAGGCCCCCCTGGCCCATCATATAAAGCTCCTCAAAGCTCTTGAAGAGATCGGCCTGGCGGCGGAGCAGGTCCTCGAAGCTGGCCAGCAGCTTGACCTTTTCTTCCCCCGGAAGGGAGGGCCAGATCTGCTCCAGGGAGCTGTTGAAGCGGGCATATAGCCGCACCTCGCGATGGAGAAGATCCTCAAAGCTGTCCAGAAATATCCTCTGCTGCTCGCAGTTTAAATTGTACCACTGGCTCTTGAGCAGGCTCTCAAAGCCGCTATAGAGGCTGGCCTGCCTGCGCAGCAGGTCTTCGAAGCTGTCCAGGAAATCTATAGATTCATCGGTGGTCCGGTTGGTTTTGTCCAGCAATATGGAAAAGGCGGCCAGAAGCTGGGCCTGACCTCTCAATAGCTCCTCCAGGCTGGAGAGGGGATCGTCTCCGCTGCAGTTATACTGGCAGGACAAGGCATCCAAGAGAGGGCCTGCGCTCTGATCTTGGGACGGATCAGATGCCATGGCATAGCCGGATAAAGCCGCGGGCAGCAAGAGAAGCATTATCAGAGCCATATTGAGCCGGCCAGACGGAGGAAGACGATAGGGATCGAGCCGGGGATATATGAGGGCCATCATGAAATATTGTCTGGCAGTTATAACTATTAAAATTTTCGGTAGCATGTAATATAAATATCAGCTTACATAGAAATATATAAATAATCATAGTAATATTGATAGAACTATTGGCATTGTAATCATCATAGTAATCGATATATCTTTCTGATAGCAATAAGACTTAGATAAAATATCTAGCTTGATTTTGAAGATTTAAACTCCCGTCCATACTCCATTTTCCACCCCGGTTAAAGCCTTGATCTACTGAGGTGGCCGGGGAATGGATCAAGGCCATTGTTCCCTGCATCGCGGGATTCGGAGGTCAGAATCGCCATTCACACCCTGAGAAACAATAGCTGGGTGGAGGAGAAGGAGATTAAAGAAGATGGAAAAGGCCAGCCTATGAAGGTCTATCGGCTTACCATATTCCTGGACTCGATCATAAAGCACTTTGAAGGAATGAGAAACGCTGGGAATCGGCAAAGACTCTGGAGGGCATAGCCAAGCCTAAAGAGCTCTTCAAGGTTAAGAACTCTTCAAGAGCATCATCGAAATGCCTGCTTAAACTGAGAATGAAACCAATGGGCGCTCAGCGAAAATGCTATATTATATAATTTGATCTGCAATAAAGGAAGAATAAAATAGGGAGTCATCGCTTTTAGCGACAACTCCAATGATATTCATTGGTTACAGCTTTTTCCCTTATGCCTCTGCTCTTGTATGATACTCGAGCCCCTTTAATGCGAAAATATCCAATTGAGTCGTATAGTCTGCCGGACTTATAGGGGTCGCATTAAATGCTCGGTTGGGACATCGTGCATCCAAATCGTTCAATAGACTCGAGAAACTCATCACAAGGTTGGTGTTTAGCCTCAATAGATCCTCGAAACTGTCTAGGAATTCGATCTGATCCGTATGAGAGACGAAGGATGTGTTGGTTCCATTAGCATTGTCTTCTGTTGTCAGCGTCTTCTCAAGAATCTCGAAATGCTTTAAGAGTTGAGCCTGTCTATGAAGCAGATCCTCGAAGCTGGCCAGGAATTCATAACGTGCGTAATCAGTATGACCTCTGGCTTTAAATCCGTCCAAGATGCACCAAGATCTATGCAATTTGCCCTCAAAGCTTGCGAAGAGCAGTTTTTCTCGCCGGAGCAGATCCTCATAGCTTCTTAAGAATTTTACCTGATCCTCTGCCATGAGATCGCTTCTCCAGCCGACGCCTTCGTCATTTAGCATGAGATCATCGAATCTGTCAAACAAGATGTTCTGCGTTCTCAGCAGCTGCTCGAAGCTGGCAATGAATTCGTAATTCTCTTGTGACGAGTTTGGAGAAGGCTCTGTGTACAATAGAT
>JAGOLL010000107.1 GCA_017994055.1 Methanothrix sp. | reverse complement strand
AAGCTGATGAGGTCTATGCGGTGGAGATAGATCCCGGGCTCGCGGCCCAGCTAACGGGGCGATTCTCCAATGTTCAGGTTGTCACCGGGGATGCTCTCAAGGTACAGCTGCCGGAATGCAATAAGATTGTATCCAACCTGCCCTATCAGATATCCTCCAGCCTGACCTACCGGCTGCTCTCCCGGCCTTTTGATATGGCTGTGCTTATGTACCAGTGGGAGTTTGCCCGTAGACTGAAGGCTGCTCCAGGCAGCGATGAGTACGGCCGGCTGGCCATGACGGCGGGATTCTTCTGCCGGATCGAGGTCCTGGAGAAGGTCTCAAAGATGGCCTTCCGGCCTGTTCCCCAGGTGGACTCGGCTATAGTCCGGCTCCTGCCCCGCCCCGATCGCTCTACCGGCGATGCGGCGGATCTTATCCGGCTGGCGGAGGGGCTGTTCAACAACCGGCGAAAGAAGGTGAAGAAGGGGCTGGCATCCCTGGGGGCCAGGGGGCCGGATCTGGCGGAGCTTGATCCAGATCTCCTGGAGAAGAGGCCGGAAGATCTCTCCCCGGATGAGGCAGCGGGCCTGGTGGGGGCCATATCACGAAAGAGGCATAGCCTGAAATAATTCCACGCTCTAGAGCTGCTGATCCTCTGTGTCCGACGCTGAGTCCGAGGCCAAGACCGGCAAGAATATCCTTTTATTGGGGCTGGTCAGCTTTCTTAACGATATCAGCAGCGAGATCATCCAGCCGGTACTGCCTCTTTTTCTCTCCTCCCTGGGCGTCGGCTCTCTGGCCGTAGGCCTGGTGGGGGGCTTTTCCGAGGGGCTGCCCAGCCTGATCAAGCTCCTCTCCGGCTGCTGGTCGGACCGGATGGGCCGGCGCAAGCCCCTGGTGGTGGGAGGCTATGCTCTGTCCGCTCTGGGCAAGATCCTTCTGGCTGCGGCCAGCAGCTGGCCGGCTGTTTTCCTGCTGAAAAGCCTGGAGAGGTGCGGCAAAGGCCTGCGGTCTGCCCCTCGTGACGCCATGATCTCCGAGTCCGTGTCTGCGGACGCCAGAGGCCGGGGATTCGGGCTGCACCGGGCCATGGACTCAGCCGGGGCGGTGATTGGATCTCTTCTGGCTTATTCTCTCTGGCAAGCGGGCCTCTCCTTTAGCTCCATCTTTCTGGTGGCGGGAGTTCTGGCTCTGCTGGCATTGCTGCCTTTTGCAAAGGTCAAAGAGAGCTACAGCGCCCCCAAATGCGACTATAGCTGGCGGCTCTCTGATATCCCGCCCGATCTGGGCCGATTTCTGGTCATCGCCTGCCTTTTCGCCCTGGGCAACTTCAGCTATATGTTCTTCATACTCCGGGCCCAGGGGATCTTCTCGGAAGGCCAGGCAGCGGCCTCGGCCATATTGCTTTATGCCCTCTTCAACTTGACCTATGCCCTCCTGGCCCTGCCGGCGGGCATTTGGTCCGACCGGATCGGCAGGAGAAAGGTTTTGGCGGCGGGATACGGCCTGTTTGCTCTGACTGCTCTGGGCTTCGCCCTGGTAAAGAGCCTGGCCGGGCTGATCTTGCTCTTCGCCCTCTACGGACTGGTTTACGCCCTGGTGGATGGATCGGAGAGGGCCTTTGTCTCCGACCTCAGCCCGCCTGGCCTGCGGGGCAGCGCTCTGGGGCTTTATTCCGGAACCCTGGGCCTGGCGGCCATAGCCTCCAGCCTGCTGGCGGGGGCGATCTGGGAGCTGTGGGGGCCAGAGGCCACATTCATCTTCGGGGCGGGAGCGGCAGGATTGGCGGCGGTGGGGCTGATGGGGTGGAGGGAAAGGAGTGGAACACAAACATGAAAATCGTATACAGAGAAGATCTCGCCGCCAGATATCCGGCCAATCCCGTGGAGAGCCCGGAACGGGTGGCACTTCCTGCCCAGATGCTGGCAGATTGCGGCTATAAATTAGTAGATTTTGAGCCTGCTTCTATCGAGGACATCGCCAGGGTGCACGGAAGAGAGCACATTGAGCTGGTGAAAAAGATGGGGCTCTATGAGGCTGCTGCCCTGGCTGCAGGCGGAGCCATTGCTGCGGCAGAGCTGGCCCTGGCCGACGAGCCGGCCTTCGCTTTGCTGCGCCCTCCCGGCCACCATGCCTCGGCAAACCGGGCCTGGGGCATGTGCAGCTTCAATAACATGGCCATAGCCATAAAGAAAATCCGGCCTGCCGCCAGGCGGGCCCTGATCATAGACATAGACCTGCACTATGGCGACGGCACAGCCAGCATCTTCCGTGGCGACCCTGATATCAAGGTCGTCAACCCCTGGGCGGTGGACGAGAGCTTCGAGTATCTGAATATGGATGGCAGCCGCTACCTGAGGCAGGTGGAGGACGCTTTCCTGGGATTCGAGCCGGATATAGTGGCCGTCTCCGCCGGCTTTGACACCTACCTCCAGGACTGGGGAGGGCTTCTCCGGTTAGAGGACTACTGCAAGATCGGGAGAAGCATCCAGGAAGGAGCGGAGATCTGTGGAGGGCGCAGGTTCGCCCTGCTGGAGGGAGGATACCACCCTGACCTCAAGTGGTGCATCAAGAGCTTTCTGAAGGGCTTTCAGTGAGATTCCTACATGCGGCGGAGCATCTAATGGATGAATGCAGCTCCTGCTTAAGCAGAAAAAGAATTGAATGGTCCAGATCTCAGACCCAGGGCAAGTACTGTGAGCCTCTTAGAGTGGAATCTACATTTTTCACTTTAGTCAGATCCAGGCTTTTCGGCAAGAGGCTCTCATCATTTGTGGTGTAGGTCGGCCCGCCCATCTCGCTCATCCCATCGATTTTATGGGGTATGCCTCCGGAAGTGGTGTTGTTGGCTATAAGAACCGGCCGGGTAAGGTCGATCTCACTGGTAGGAATGTTCATCTGGGACATCATCAGATAGGGGTCCTCTCCAAATTTCTCCCTGACCCATGTATTGTATCTATCGACCTCGGCATTGAAGCCGGTGACATTGACGCCGTTCAATGCATTCTGGTATGCCTGTCCCATTTTAAATCCGTACTTCAGGCCATCCGCCGCTCCCTGCTGCCAGTCATTGTATCCCGCCGCTGCGACCAGGCCGACTAAACATAAAGCTATGGCAATTTGCTTCATATCTCTCTCACTCCTCTGTTAAGACCATATGGGATTGCCCGGAATATACTCTACCTGAAGGCCAGAGGAAGCACATAGCTTCCGCTTCCAGATAGGGATGAGCCGTAGCCATCAAATGTGACATCTTCCCGTTCCACATAGACCGGCAGTCCGCTATACGGATCCACATAGAAGTATTTGGCTGCTGCACCACCAGGCGGGGTATAGGAATAAATTGCCCTTCCGGTAAATGCATCCACGCCGACCCGGCTATAAGAGCTGTCCGGATCTTCTATGGGACCAGGAATATTGAAGGGATCCCTTGCCAGGGTTCCATTGACCAGCATACCTCCCTTGGGAATTTTCCCCCAGTTCCATAAGGTGCTGTTGCTGTTGTTTTCGCTCTCTGCTAACTTGGTCTCATTGGCGGTCAGGGAGCTGATTATACTCCTTCCATACTCTCCACCTATGCTCTGAAAGCGATCCCCATTCTGGGCAAAACCCATGCTTGTCAACAGACAAGCTATCAATAATACCGATACCGACAATGCAGTTTTCATACTGACCCCACTGAATCGAATTCGGTGCAAAGCCATAAAAGGATTTCGCATCATGCTATCGTTTTCCTTTTTAATTGCTGTCCTTGCCGGGGAGCCAAGCTCCTCAGATGCCTTAACTGAATATAGGTGGAAGAGAGAAGCTCTTATTTTCCGCAACATACTGGCCTGATATGGGGGCATAGCTGGTGTAAAGCGCCTCCCCTGTCTGGGGATTGAAGTAAACATAGACCAGTTTTCCGGATTTGGCTTCGGTATAAGTATAATAGTAATGCCCTGTGATGGGATCGACATAGGTCTGAACCGGCAGACCGGTATCTGGATCGGTATAGGCGTAGGCGGGTGCAGTAACTCCGTAAGGATCGACCAGGGAGTCGCCCAGCCAGTTGGAGACGACATTGAGCTTTTTTAGGGAATATATGGGATCTTCCACCAGCTTTCCATCCACAATCTTGCTTCCTTTGGGAGAGCTTCCCCAGCTCCAAAGGGTTCCGCTTTCATTCTCTTCAGGCTTGGTATCATTGAGATCGATGGTGCTGATCAATTTCTTGCCGTAATCTCCGCCTATGCTCTGGAAATTGCCGGCATCCTGCCCGCTGCATAATGCCGCCGAAAGACATAGCACCAGGACGGCAGAGATTGCCCATATGCTCTTCATCTGCAAAGACCCCACTGGCCGTTGCATCTGAGACCGAGAAATAAAAGCCTTTTGGGATTGGCTTTGAATATACCTCTGATTCTTTAGATCAGATTATCGGCCAGGCTTCCCGCCAGAGATCTTATAATATCAATCGGCGCAGAGGCGGACTCGACCTCTCTGCCTGTGTCCGGATCAACGTAGACATAAACCGTCTGGCCGGTCGTCTCGTCCTCATAGGTGAAGTAAGTGAAGAAGGCAATTCCAGTATTGGGATTGAGGATATGATAATATTTTCTTCCCGTAACCGGATC
>JAGOLL010000038.1 GCA_017994055.1 Methanothrix sp. | reverse complement strand
CGGATATCTGCTGCCGATGCGGCACCTGCGAGGCCTTCTGCCCCAGAATAGATCATGTGGAGAACAGGCCCGACCTGGTGAATTACGATCCCCTCTGCGGCCTCTGCTTCACCTACTGCCCCAGAACGTTCCTGGACATGGCGGCCATGGAGTCAAAGCTCTTCGGTCGGACCAGAAAGGAGGATGAGAGCCTGGGCATTTATAGAAAGGCTGTGGCGGCCCAGGCCCAGCCGGTGCTAGAGACCGCTCAGGACGGCGGAGTGGCTACCGCCCTGCTGGTAGAGGCTATGCAATCGGGGATGATCGACTGCGCCATTGTCACCGGCAGGGACGAGGAATGGAGGACCCAGACCCTTATAGCCACCAGCCCCGAGGAGATCCGCTCTGCCGCCGGTACCAAGTACACCATCCACAACAGCGTCATGGCGGTAAAAGAGGCCCTGGAGAAGGGATACAAGAAGATCGGCTTTGTGGGCACGCCCTGCCAGATACAGGGCCTCCGGAAGGTCAAGCTCCTGGATGAGCCCTACCAGTTCGGCCAGGACAGGATTATGCTGCTGGTGGGCCTCTTCTGCATGGAGAACTTCGACTATGATGCCCTTATGAACGGCCTGGTCAAGGGCAAGTTCGGGCTGGAGCCCAAGGATGTGGCCCGCTTTGAGATCAAGAAGGGAATGTTCCGGGTGATAGATAAGACCGGCGGGGCTCATGAGGTCAAGATCGAGGAGACCGACCCCTATACCTTCCCCGGCTGCGGACCCTGCTTTGACTTTGCCAGCGAACTGGCCGATATCTCCGTGGGAAGCGTGGGCTCCCCAGACGGCTGGTCTACCGTTCTCACCCGCACCGATGTGGGAGAGAAGCTCTATGGCGATGCTCTGGCCGCAGGCCTGGTAGCGGAGAAGGCGGTCTCGGAGAAGGGGCTGGCTCTGGCCAAGCGGCTTGCAGCTGGCAAGGTGGAGCGCTTCCTGCTCAAGTCGGAAGAGATGAAAGTCGACGGCATCATCCGCTAACTGAGAAGGATCACTGATTCTGATGCTCTCCATTGGGCTGGCCGGAAAGCCTAACTCCGGCAAATCCACCTTTTTCAAGGCGGCAACTCTCGTCGATGTGGATATAGCAAACTATCCCTTCACCACCATCGATGCCAACCACGGCGTATCCTATGTCCGCGCTGCATGCCCCTGCCGGGAGCTGGGGATCAAGGAGGGCTGCGGAAGGTGCAAGGACGGCTTCAGGTTCATTGCCATCGAACTTATTGACGTGGCCGGCCTGGTGCCTGATGCCCACCTGGGAAAGGGGCTGGGCAACGAATTTTTAGACGCCCTTCGGGTGGCGGAGGCGGTGATTCATGTATTGGATGCCTCCGGCGGGACGGATGCTGAGGGCAATCCCGTGGGTTTGGGCAATCACGATCCTGTCTCCGATGTCAGGTTCCTGGAGCATGAGATCGCCATGTGGCTGAACGGCATCCTCAACAGGAATTGGGAGAAGCTGATGAGAAACTACAAGGCTCTGGGAGGCAAGCCGGAGCAGATTCTCATCGACCAGATGGCGGGAGCGGGGGTCTCGGACAGCCAGATCCGCCGGGCTCTCTCGGAGATGAAAAAGGACCCCGGGGCCTGGAAGGAAGAGGATATCCTGCGCTTTGCCCGTCTCCTGCGGGCCTACAGCAAGCCCATGATCCTGGCTGCCAACAAAATGGATGTTGCGCCTCCCGAAAATGTCGAGCGTCTGCTGGCCCTAAAGGATGACCTGGTCATCCCTGTTAGCGGGGCGGCGGAGATTGCTCTGAGGATGGCGGAGAAGGCGGGGCTGATAAAGTACAGGCCAGGAGATCCCGACTTCGAGATCCTGGGGCAGCTCAGCGCTGCCCAGAAGGCGGGCCTGGAGAAGATCAGGCTTCTCATGAAGCAGCACGGCGGAACGGGAGTTCAGCAGTGCATCAACAGGGCCGTCTTTGAGCTCTTGGATTACATAGTGCTCTATCCGGTGGAGGATGAGAACAAGTTCACCGACAGGAAGGGCGTGGTCTTGCCGGACGCCTTCCTCATGAAGCGGGGCAGCACGGCGCGCGATCTGGCCTTCCGGGTGCACTCTGACATCGGGGAGAGCTTCCTCTTCGCTATAGACGGCAAGACCAAGATGCGCCTCGGTGAGAAGCACGAGCTGAAGGACGGGGATGTCATAAAGATAGTGTCGACGAAGTGAAGCCCTAGCTATCGATACTCTTTTTTATTTCCTTTGAGCAAAGGCCTCTGCAATGCAGGGCTGGCAATCCCCTAGCTAAGGCCCAAGAGGAAATATAGGGAATACTTTCTTGCCTCTTTCCTCCAAGTAATGCACACCACTGGCAATAATATAGTCAGTTATCGGTTGTCCCAGCTCTTTGCGTCTCATCTCCCAATAAATCCCTGCTTTGTATAGCTCAGGGCCGTGCAACAAGTATCCTGATGTAAACTCATTCATGCTGGATTCTTGTCTTCTTGAGCTATAGAAAGGAGTTGTCAAGCTTCCAAAAAAGTTGATAAATCTAACTGTAGGAACTCTATCCCGGAGAAGTTCCTCCATGAATACAGAAAACAGTTGCGGTATGATCTTCTCCCCGCTAGGTAAATATTTGCGAAACAATTTGTATTTATCATTGGAGACCTCTTCCCATTTTCGAGCCCTTTTCTCTATCTCTCCTCGCCAGTAGAGAAATTCGCGATCCTCCTGCAGCCATCCTCGAAGCCGTCCCCACTCCCAGATGAGGGTGTCGTGGATGATCTTCACCGTCTCAATATCATTTTTCTGGCCAAAGGAGGTGGCCACCAGCCTGGCGTCGGCCAGCCTCTTGATCACCTTCCCCGCTGCATCCCTCCCGGCGGGATCTGCCCCGAAGTCCCCCAGGCTCCTCCGCCGCCTGCTGTCCGGGATTCCCTGGCGCTCATCCCCCAGGCTGACCAGCTCGGTCAGGACGCGGCGGGCGGCGTCTCCCAGCCCCTCCTGGGCCAGGCTCTGATAGGCCTGATCCGCCCACTGGGTCAGGCTGCCGGTAACCCCGCCGATGGAGGAGTAGGCCTCATGGGTGAGATAGCCCTCCCGGCACCGCATCCAGAGCTGGGTCAGGGCGAACTCCAGCAGGGGCAGAACTGTGCTCCTTCCCGCCCGTTCCCCTCCCGACAGGACATCCCGGACTACCACATCCACCAGCCCCTCCTCAAATTGCAGTCCGACCTTTTGGGCCGGGCCCTCTATGATCTCGGCAATTTCCCCCTCCTCCAGAGTTGCGGAGATGTGCACAAAGCCCCTCTGAATCCATTCGAAGAGATCAGGAGGCGCCTCCCGGCCCAGACGGCTGAAGAAGTCATCCCGCATGATGAGCATCATAGTCAGGGGCAGATCGGCCTCCAACAGAGAGGAGAGCTGGCTGAGGAACTCTGCGGCATCGACAATCGAGGCTGTGGCGAAGAGTTCTTCGAACTGGTCCAGTATGAGCACCAGCCTGGTCTCCTCCGGATTCCTCTCCAGCCAGCTTCTTGCCGCCTCGACCAGGCCGCTTTCAGCCCCGGCTAATCCAGCGGCCTCCAGGTTCCGCAGCGGCTTCTCTCCAGGCCGGGCGGTGATGATCCCCCAGCGATCGCTGCCAGGCAGGCCGCCCTTCCGCAGCTCGGGAATCAGCCCCGCCTGGACTACCGATGATTTGCCGCTTCCCGATGGCCCCAGGACCGCCAGGAACCGGGGCTCTCTTCGCAGAGAATCGAACAGCCGCCTTACCTCTCTCTTCCGCCCGAAGAAGAACTCGGCATCGTGCTCTTTGAAGGCGGAGAGGCCCAGGTAGGGCTGGATATCGGATAAGACCAGCCGGGGGCAGATCAGTCGCAATGTCTCTGCTGGGATCATGAAGGCTGTTTCCGCCAGCCTGCCGTAGCCATCCTGAGGGGCAATGGCATTGACCATGCCCACCACCCGGCTGGTTGCTGTATCAAAAACGGGAGCCCCGGAGAAGCCGGTAGTGATCTGGTGGCTGCTGAGCTGCAGCACCCTCATCCCCTGCATCAGGGTCTCGCCCAGGATGTCTCCCTTTCCCCCGATCCCCTCCTCCGGGCTGGCGGAGGGGAAGCCGAATGTCTGGAAGAGATGGCCGCTTGCGCCTCCGGACGAGCCCAGGGATAGGGGCCGCACGCCCTCCGGCAGCGGCTCCCTCAGTTGGAGGAAGGCCACATCCTCAGCTTCAGCAGGCCGGAACCACTCCGGGACCACGGCGGCCAGTGCTCTGCCGCCTCCGGCCCGGAATACCAACTCCACATCCGCTCCGGCCTGGCCATCTTTGGGCTGGGCTGCTGCCGGGATGACATGGGCGCAGGTGACGGCCAGGTTCTCGGCTACCACGAAGCCGGTTCCCGCTATCTCCCTGTTCGAATCGAGAATCCTCACAATGCCGGATGTCAGATCTGCCATCATCTCTCCACAAACTTCTTTCCGCAGCCGGGTCCGCGAGCAGGGCTGCCACCAACTCTAATTGGCAGGCTTTAGATATGGTTATTGCAGTCGCAATATGGACATTTTTTTATGGCTGGCTCTAATCATATTACACATCTTATAAAATAAATAGTTGATGTAAGGTACGCCGAGTTGTAGAGTCTCGGATGTAGGGATCCGCCATTTCTTCCTTTTGCATCAAGATCCCTCTACATACCGGATAGGAAGGATTCGTATGATACCTACATGAAAGCTAGCCTTAATAATTGGGTCCTAGCTTTGTTTTAGTGGAGGTCAGATCTGTGGTCTGTAGAAGGGATGTAATTAAGGCAATCAGACAGGGACTGTCTGTTTTGCTATTGGGAATGCTTATAGCATCGGTGTCGGCGCATGAGAGGATAGACGGTTTTGGTCATCCGCCTGTGGCAGGTTATATTCGTGGCTTCGGCTATCATGATTGGCTCGCTCCAGGAGGCCTTGTATTCAGCCCTGTACCGGCGCTGGAACATCCTCCTCTTTATCCTGCACCAATTGTCGAGCCCCCCTATTATCCTGAGCCGGCAGAGAGGGGATGCTGCAATCCTTGCGATGACTGCAACCCCTGCACAGAAGACACATGCACACCGGACGGCTGCGTGAATGCTCCCATCAATTGCGACGACGGCAATCCCTGCACCGTTGACACCTGCGGTCCAGACGGTTGCATGAATATCCCGGTCGATTGCGACGACGGCAATCCCTGCACTGTTGACTCCTGCGGTCCAAATGGTTGCATGAATATCCCGGTCAGCTGCGATGACGGCAATCCCTGCACCATTGACTCCTGCGGTCCAAACGGCTGCATGAATATCCCGGTCAGCTGTGATGACGGCAATCCCTGCACCATTGACTCCTGCGGTCCAAACGGCTGCATCCATTCGCCTGTAGCGCCTCCAGTTGATCCGCTTCCTGA
This sequence comes from Methanothrix sp., assembly GCA_017994055.1. Lineage (GTDB taxonomy): Archaea > Halobacteriota > Methanosarcinia > Methanotrichales > Methanotrichaceae > Methanothrix. The sequence goes on along the minus strand of JAGOLL010000038.1, from coordinate 16,994 downwards.
ATCTAAATGCTGTGAGAAGTCAAAGCCCCATATCGTCAAAGAGGTCCGTCCCTCCGTTCAAGCCTGGAGAGGCGCATACTGGTACAATGATATCGCCATGCCCAAATGGCCGCAGTTAACCGAAACCTGTGTCGAAGTAAAATCCAATGAAGAGATAGTCTATCCTTGGACCGGCAGGCACCTGGGAGTTGATGCCTGGTATGGTGCATTCTGGTATACCAAGGTCTTCACTCCCAAATGGCCCCAGTTCTAGATCTGGCAATGGGAAGGGTGGAGGCTGCTATCCGCTCGGGCTGGAAGGAATGAAAGGGCACAAAGACAAAAAGAGATGAAGAGTATAACTGAAGGGCCGAAGCGGCTCACTTGATCTTTTTCTCCAGCTTCTTTAGCTTCTTTTTGGCCGATTTGCTGCCTGCTTCTGCCTGCTTGGATAGCTCTTCCGCCTTGGCCTTCTTGACCTTATTCAGTTTTTCTAGCTGTTTCTTGCTCACCGGCATAAATTCACCTCGATATCATAGCCGATCTTCCTTAGCCCTTTCCTTCTTAAAAGGATGCCCGTATGGCTGCCGGTAGAATATTGACAGGCTATGAGATCCCAAACCAGAAAAGCCAGATTTGATGGTCTCGATGGTCTAACCTCATTATGGGTCTGTCACCAATGTTCCATTGGAAATGATGGGGTTAAAAAATTTATATGCCCAATTAATTTCTCATGCCGGGAAATCTTCGCGGGGCCAAGACGAAAGCTGATAGAGCCTCTTTTCAGGATCCAGATAAAGCTCGTTGTATATATTGATATAATTTAATATTGAAATAGAAAATCTGTCCCGGCCAATAGCAGCCGCAGAGAATAGCGATTCTCCTGAAAGCCAGCATTAGCCCGGCTCGATCCATGGATTTTAATGGCATTTTTATGGATATATATCTGCCCTGGCCATTGGCAGCGAAGAACGGATATCAGGAAGATTCTGCCCTTAATTAAATTATATCGTTAATCAAGGATTTTATCGCCTGTAATAGGAAATGTAATCATAAATGAAGCTCGTAAAAGTTATATCTTGATTTAAAGAATGATATTCAATGTCTTTATGGCTCTAATCAATTTAAAACAAGTTTAAAGTCATAAAGATAATCTAAAAGAAGTTAGAATATCACTAAAATCCTTTAGAATATAAGGCGATTCGAAATGTCACAAGAGAAATCGGATAAATCAGTTTCAACCCCGGATAGCAGTCTCTACCATCCTCCCAGGGACCTGGCGGAGAGATCCAATGTCATGCAGTGGATGAAGAAGAAGGGCTTCAAGACCGAGGCGGAGATGCGTGCCTGGACCGCCCAGAACTATGTAGCCTTCTGGGATGAGATGGCCAAGAGCTATGCCGACTGGTTCGAGCCATACAAGCAGACGCTGCAGTGGAAGGCCCCCTTTGCCAAGTGGTTCATGGCAGGCAAGATCAATGCCGCCTACAATGCCGTGGAGCGGCATGCCAAGTCCTGGAGGCGCAACAAGCTGGCCTACATCTTCGTGGGCGAGCCGGTGGGGGATGTGCGCAAGATCACCTACTTCGAGCTGGACCGGGCGGTGAACAGATTTGCCAATGCCCTGAAGAGCATGGGCATCAAGAAGGGCGACCGGGTGGCAATCTATCTGCCCATGATCCCCGAGCTTCCCATAGCCATGCTGGCCTGCGCCAAGATCGGGGCAGTACATGTGGTGGTCTTCTCCGGGTTTTCCGCCGGCGCTGTACGTGATCGCCTGGAGGACAGCGAGCCGAGGCTCCTCCTGACCTGCGACGGCTCCTACCGCCGGGGCAAGCCCATAGCCACCAAGCCCCAGGCCGATGAGGCCATAGAGGGCCTGGCATCCATAGAGAAGGTCGTGGTGGTAAAGAGGAACGGCCAGGAGACGGCCATGAAAGAGGGACGCGATGTCTGGTGGGATGACTTTCTGGCCGGCCAGTCCGGCAGATGCGAGGCAGCGCCAATGGACTCTGCCGACCCTCTGTTCATCCTCTACACCGCCGGAGCGGCAGGAAAGCCGCGCGGCATAGTCCATACCCACGCCGGCATATCCGTGGGGCCTGCATTCACCACCTCCTGGGTCTTCGACCTGAAGGACACCGATGTCTACTGGTCCACTGCGGACATAGGATGGATCACCGGCCACTCCTACATCGCCTACGGCCCTCTCTCTTTAGGGGCAACCAGTATCATGTACGAGGGATCACCGGACTATCCCGACTTTGGCCGATGGTTCCAGATCATAGAGGATTACGGGGTCTCGGTGATCTACACCGCTCCCACCGCCATCAGGATGTTCATGAAAGAGGGCCCTTCCTGGCTCCAGAAGTACGACCTCTCAACCGTCCGGCTCATGGGATCGGTGGGCGAGGCCATGAACCCCGATGCCTTCCTCTGGTGGAGGCAGCATGTGGGCGGCGGATTTGCCCCCATCATGGATACCTGGTTCCAGAGCGAGACCGGCTCTCAGGTCATAGCCCCTCTGCCCATAACTCCTCTCAAGCCCGGATCGCCCAGCTTCCCCCTGCCGGGATACAATGTGCAGTTGGTGGACGATGAGGGCAAAGCCGTCCAGCCGGGCGGCACGGGCAATATCATCATGACCGAGCCCTGGCCCTCCATGCTCCGGGAGGTCTACAAGGATCCCATAAGGTACAATGAGACATACTGGTCCGCCTTCCCCGGCAGATACTTCTCCGGAGACAAGGCCCGCCTCGATGAGGATGGTTACATCTGGGCCCTGGGAAGAGGCGACGACGTTCTTAAGGTGGCAGGCCACAGGATCTCCAATGCCGAGGTCGAGGCTTCGGCAGAGAAGCATCCCTCTGTGGCCAGAGCGGCCGTGGTGGGCAAGCCGGATAAGGTCAAGGGCGAGAGCATCGTCTTATTCGCGGTATTAAAGCCAGGAGTGGCGGAAGGCGCTGATCTGCAGAAGGACATCAAGAACTTCGTGAGGAAGACACTGGGTCCCATAGCCATTCCCTCCGATGTCATCTTTGTGCCCGAGATTCCGGCAGACAGGTCCGGAAAGCCGCTCCGGCCCATGATCAAGGCCAGAGCGCTGGGAGAGCCTCTGGGCGACACCTCTGCCCTGGCCAATCCCAAGGCGCTGGATGCGATTCCGATCATTGGGGCGTGATCCGGACCCCTATTTTTTTCATGGCCCGGGCCGGCTGTTGAATCCTGTTATGAATTCACAGATTTTGCCTGTCTGAAGCGCCAGTTTTTGCTCAAAGCATATCCTCTACGTCTCTATCTCCTCCAGAAGCTGGCAGGCCTTGCACCTCTCCCCGACGCACGGCTCGCCGCACTGCCGGCAGGCGGCGAGGTCCATCTGGGGCCATGAAAAGGGCAGGCTCTCAATCAGCCCCTCAAATCCTTTTACGGTCGAGAGCTTGCTGCCAGGAAACTGGCCCTCCAGGACGTTCATCATATCCCGGATCTCAGCCCGCAGAGAGAGGCCGGCATAGGGGCACTCTCGAGAGAGAAAAAAGACATCGTTGAGCATGCAGTATAGGGCGATCTCCTTTTCCGGCACGGCTCGCAGGGGCTTGATGCGGGGCACCAGCCCATTCTGGGCCCGCCGGGGCCGCAGCCGCATCAGCCGCTCCATGTCCCCCTTGAGGTAGTTCATCATCACCGTCTGGGCCTCGTCATCCAGGTTGTGGCCGGTGGCGATTTTATCTGCGCCCAGTGTTCTGGCGGCCCGGTTAAGGGCATGCTTGCGAAATACGCCGCAGTAAGTGCAGGGGGCGACATGCCTTCCCACAACCATCCGGTCCAGGCTCTGGCCGTACTCCTCCTGAAAGGAGATGATCTGATGCTCCACACCCAGCCGACGGGCTATGTCCTTTGCCGCCTGGATGGTGTCGTCTCTATAGCCGGCTATGCCCTCATCCAGGGTGAGCGCCACCAGCTCCACCTCCCGCCCGGAGAGGATGCGGTAGAGGCAGAAGAGAAGGGCAGTACTGTCTTTGCCCCCGCTCACGGCAACGGCTACTCTCTCCTTTTCTGCGATCATGCCCCCTGAGAGAATGGTCCCTTTCACCTTGGACTCAAAATAGGAGATGAAATGCTCCCGGCAGAGGCGGCTGCCATCATGCTTTAGGGAGATGACCGCTGGACTGCCGCAGATGGTGCAGTTCATGCTCTTAACCAGCCGGAGCCAATCCTTCCAGCCGGTGGCCATGGCAGTAGACAGTCATCCTCTTTCCCCTCAGAAAGCCGATGATGCAAAGCCCCGTCCTCTGGGCTATGGATATGGCCAGGCTGGTGGTGGCTCCTCGGGATACCACCAGGGGAATTCCGGCAACGGAGCACTTGAGAGCCATGTCCGAGGAGACCCGGCCGGTGCAGGCGACGTAGCTTCTGCCGAAATCAAATCCACTCCGGCGCATCAAGGCCGAGCCTATAGCCTTGTCCAGGGCATTGTGCCTGCCGATATCCTCGATGATTATGGGCTCGCCGTCACCGAAGAGGCCCACACAATGCACTCCCCCCGTAGCCAGGTGAAGCTGGGACAGGGATATGGCAGCCATGGCCTCTCTGGCCTGATCTATATCTATCTTGAGATCAGAGTCTATCCGGGGAAGACGGGCCTCCTCCAGAAAAGAGGCTATGCCCCCGCAGCCGCTCACAATGGGCCGGCGGGGGACTATGGCCCGAAGAGGATGGGCAATTATGGCCCTGGCCACATCGCCCTCGACCTCCAGGGACTCGAGCTCCTGCCTTCCAGATATGATCCGCTCAGCATAGAGATGGCCTACCACAAACTCCTCCCGGAGAGCGGGGCTGATCATGGCCGTGGCGAAGTGGCGGCCGTTGATGAATATGGAGAGGGGAACTTCCTCTGTCACCGGGCAGGTGCTCTCCTGGCGTCTGCTGCCATCGAGCTTAATGCAATCGTAATCATCCATCATTTTTTTGACGCCATCTCTTGCCTGTGCTCCCTTTGCCTTGCTCTTCGCCGCTACGTCAGGCCATCCTGGCTATCTCCTCCACTGTGGCCAGGAGCCTCTCTATCTCCGCTTCGGTGTTATATAGATACACCGAGGCCCGAACTGTGCCGTATTTCAGTCCCAGATGCTTCATCAAAGGAATGCAGCAGTGGTGGCCGGAACGAACGCATATTCCTGCCGCCTGATCCAGCATCATCGCCACCTCATGGGGCAGCAGCCCCTCCACAGAAAAGGAGACAACGCCGCTCTGCCTGCCCCTGCTGGGCGCCGGTCCATAGACCACAACGCCCTTTATTCCCTGCAAGCCCTCTTTCAGCCGCAAGGCCAGCCTCTGCTCATGGCTGTGGACCTCCTCCATCCCCACCTCTTTTAGATAATCCAGTGCCCGGCCCAGGCCTATGGCGGCGGGTATATCCGGAGTTCCGGCTTCATAGCCCTCGTATCCCCTTTTCGCCACATAGCCATCCGGATCGGCGTCCTCCACCATGCCGCCTCCCGCCAGCAGCGGCTCGATCTCATCCTCTTTCCTCATCCATAGAACTCCGGCTCCCATGGGAGAGAGCATCTTGTGACCGGAAAAGCAGAGAAAGTCGCAGTGCAGATCATCCAGGCGCAGGGGCATATGGGGCACAGACTGGGCACCGTCGACCAGCAGCGCTGCCCCGCGATCCTGGCAGATCTCTCCTATCTCCTTGACCGGCAAAATGGTTCCCAGCGAATTGGAGACCTGGCTTATCGCCACCAGTCGGGTATGCTCGGTTATGGCGCTATCCAGCTCGGAAATGTCCAGCATGCCCTCCCGGTCCGGCTTCATGATCTCTAAATCTGCGCCGAGCTGCTTCTGCCTGATCCAGGGCAGCAGGTTGGAGTGGTGCTCCAATAGAGTGGTGACGATCCTGTCGCCCTTCTTCCAGCGCAGTCCCCGGGAGACGATGTTGATGGACTCGGTGGCATTTCTGGTGAACACAGTCAGGCCTTTATCCCTGCCGCCTATGAAATCCGCCGCCTTGCGGTGGGCATCCCGATAGCGCTGATCGGCAATCTGAGCCGTGCGGTAGACACCTCTTCCCACATTGGCTTTGTATCCTCTATAATAGTCCAGCACCGCCTGCAGCACTGGCTCCGGGGTCAGACTGGTGGAGGCGCTGTCCAGGTAGATGATCTCCCGGAGTAGGGGGAAATCTCTTCTTAGTCTTTCGACGTCCATAAGACCTCATCCATGCTTCCGCTGCGATAGCCCTCCAGGTCCAGAGAGACATAGTCGAAGCCCAGGGCCTTCAGCCGGCTGACTATCTCCTCATTCCTCTCCAGAGCGTGGATCATCTCCTGCTTCTCCAGCTCAATTCTGGCCCCCCTGCCATCCGCCCTTATCCTCAGCTGCCCGAAGCCGAGGCTCTTCAAGAGATCCTCCGCCGCCTCGACCATGCTGAGCCTCTTTCCAGTTAGGGGCTGGCCGTAAGGAATCCTGGTGGCAAGGCAGGCCGAGGAGGGCTTGTTCCAGACCGGCAGGCCCAGCTCGCGAGCGGCAGCCCTGATTTCATCCTTGCCCATACCGGCCTCGACAAAGGGATGCCAGATGCCTTCCTCATCGCAGGCGGCAGTTCCCGGTCTCCTCTCCCGGCAGTCGTCCCGGTTCAGCCCATCGGCGATATAGCTTATCCCTTCACTGGCGGCTATGCTCTTTAAAATGGCGATGGCGCTCTTCTTGCAGATGTAGCAGCGGTCGGGGGTATTGCCCCGGAAGGGCTGATAGAGCAGGATATTGTGCCTGGCGATTCGAAAATTCAGGCCTATCTCTTTTGCTGTAGCTGCAGCCTGCTCCAGCTCGCTGCGGGGCAGGGTCTCGCTGTCCAAAATCACCGCCAGTGCGCCGTCATCCAGAGCCTCCCGGGCCAGAGCTGCCAGCAGGGTGCTGTCCACCCCTCCGGAGTAAGAGACCAGCAGTCGATGCTTTTTTCTGATCCTCTCCTTCAGCCCTTCCAGCTTATCTCCCTGATTCATCTTCTACAAGCCCTTGCATTTGGTGGAGATACAGGCTGTATCATCCTCCTGAAGCATGCGGCAGATAGAGCAGATCCTCTTGACCAGATCAGTCCCTTTGATATCCTCTTTAATCAGATCGTCAGCCAGTGTTCCTATGGCTTGGCGTATGTCCTCCCGAAATTCCACATTATAGCCTCTCTTCTTGGAAAGGTACTGGGAGACGGCCGGAGGGGTGATTCCCAGCATCCTGGAGACCTCTTTTTGAGATATTCCTCTCTTTATCAGCTCCTCAGCAGTAGCTGCCCTGATGCTGGGCAGCACATTCCACACGATTTCCTCACATGGCGACTTCATCTGGATGAAACCCTCTTATTTGATAGACTATCCTTTTTTGATAATATGAATACATTCCCCATATAAGCCGCTTTCAACTTATGCGGTCTCTTTTCTGCCCGGCGCCAGGAAAGATTTTATATGCAGAGACTATAATACATCAAATATAAGTTATAGCCAGATATTTTGTTGAGGGGGGTACTTGGTTGATTGATATCGGTTATTCAAAGGACGAAGTAAGCAGCAAAGTCAGATTTGGCCGATCCAGTCTGCGTTTTTCAGGCTCACCTCCCTGGTGTAGGCCGTCTTCTGAGGAAAAAGATATCATTCTATGCTTCCGGGCAGGGGAGGCAACGACAGAATGACCGATGAACATAACTTGCCTTTTCTCGGCCTTCTGGCCGATGCCCTTCGCCGGCCCGACAGCTGCGATTCGGAGCAGCTGAAAAGCCTCTCCTTGGGGGCTTCCGGCCCCTTCTCCGCTTTTATCAGTGCCCTGCTCTCAACAGACGAAGATAAGGTGCAGGAGAAGCTGGCCGAGATGGCGAAGATCCTGGCCTCCTCCGGCAATTCCAGAGACTGGCTTGATCTGGGCCGGGTGGCCCAGGCCCTTTACTTCCGGCGGGCTGCAGAGGAGTATTTTATGAAGAGCGCCGATCTGGCCGGGGAGCTGGGAGATGTTTTGATTGAGTCCTCAGCCCATCTCGCCCTGGGCAATCTATATAGCGATGAGGAGGACTGGGACCGGGCGGTCCAGTTCTACAAGAAAGCCCTCTCCAAAAGCGAGGCAGCTGGAGTGGGCAAGACGGTCCCAATTCATGAGATCCTGGTCAATATGGGCCGGGCCTGCTGCCGGCAGGGCGAGCTTGCTGTCGCCCAGGAGTGCTACTCAAGAGCCATGCATCTCCTGGATGAAAACGATCTGGCAGGCCGGATTCAGGCCCTTTATGCTCTGGGGCAGATCTCAGCCGAGAAGGGGGATCTGGACGGAGCGCAGCAGTACTACGAGAGGAGCCGCTCTCTATGCCAGAAGCGGCATGACCGCAAGGGCATGGCCTCATCCCTGGCCGCTCTGGCCTCCATCCATCAGATGAGGGGCGAGTCGGGACGGGTGGAGAGCTGCCTGGAGCAGGCCCGCCTCACCTTGGAAGAGATGGGAGATGATGTAGCAGCCGGAAGGATTCTGATCCAGATGGCCGACTTCTTCTTCCAGGAGGGGCGGGTCAATGAGGCCTCTGAAAGATACCAGAGAGGTCTGGCGGCTCTGGCTGAATCCGATCCGCCCCTGGCTGCCCGCGCTGCCGGCCGCCTGGGACAGTGCTGGCTTGATCTGGGGCAGGAGACCGAGGGTGCGTCCTGCCTCTCCCGGGCTGCTGATCTCTGGCACCGGCTGGCTGATCCGGAGGAAGAGGCAGATATCATGACCATGCTGGCCGCAAGCCTGCGCCGGCAGGGCCGGCTGGAGGAGGCCAGAGATTGCCTTGGCCGCTGCCTGGGGCTGTGGGAGGATCTGGGCAATTCTGAGGCATCGGCCTCCGCCTGCAGCTGCCTGGGTCTGATTGATATCGATCTGGGCGGCTATGCCAGGGCGGCAGAGAGCTTCCAGAGGGCGGCGGAGCTGTTCCAGGAACAGGGAAAGAGCCAGCAGGAGGCAGAGGCCCTGGCCAATCTTGCCAGCTCATACCACCTGCAGGGCTATCTAAATCAGGCTCTGGATTGCTACAGCCGATCATTGGAGATCTTCGAGACCATAGGCTACAGCCAGGGTTGCTCCCAGACCCTGGCCAATATGGGGCTGATCTACCAGAGCCAGGGTGAGCTGTCTCTGGCAGAGGAGCATCTCAAGAGAAGCCTGGAGGAGAGGGACGAGTCCGATCAGGCCGGATCGGCAGGTGTCCTCATATCCTTGGGCATCACCGCCCAGCTTCAGGGGGATTGGGACGCCTCCCAGAGGTATCTGGAGCAGGCGGCAAAGACTTATGAGCAACTGGGCGACCGGAGCGGATACTCCCTGGCCCAGAACAATCTGGGCAATCTCTTCTCCGACCGGGGAGACCGGCGCAGGGCGATCTTATGCTACAATAAAAGTCTGGATGCCAGGCAGGATCAGACGGACCGGCCGGGCCGGGCCACCACCCTGGCCAACCTGGCCTCATGCTATCTTCAGGAGAGAGATCTGGAGCAGGCGGAGAGGGTCTACAGGGAGAGCCTCAATATCTTCAAGGAGGAGGCGGACCGCCAGGGCCAGGGGAGGATACTGCTCGCCCTTGCCGGCATTGGAATGGAGAAGGGGGATCTACATAGCGCCATGCAGCGCTTCCGGGAGTGCCTGAACATTGGCCTCGAGCTGGGAGACTCTTCAGGCATAACTGCATCCCTTTACGGTCTGGTCAATGTCTCCCTTCGCTCCGGAAGATGGCAGGAGGCGGAGGGCATCTATGGCCAGGTATTGGACAAGCTGCGCCTATCGGGAGATGAGTCCACACTGGCCGCCGTCCTCTGCTCCTGGGGCGATCTCAAGGCCGATCTGGGCGAATGGGAGGCGGCAGTGGCATACTATCAAGAGAGCCTCTCCCTCCTGGAGCGGCTGGACGACTGCTATTCCCTGGCCGTGGCCAGGAACAACCTGGCCAACATCAGCTACCGGCAGGGAGACTGGGCGGCAGCTTTGGAGAGCTATGCCGCCAGTCGGGAGGGATTTGAGAAGGCAGGGGATGAGAGAAGCCTGGCCTCGGTTCTGAGCAACTGTGCTGCTCTGTACCTCAAGAAGGGCGAATGGTCGCGGGCATTGGAGTGCTATAGAGAGAGCCTGGACCTCTTCGAGCGGCTGGAGGAGATGGCCGGATCGGCTCAGGTTCTGGCCAATCTGGGACAGCTCTACCAGAGGAGGGGGGAGATATCTGTAGCCCGTGAGCAGTTCTCCCGGGCTCGGGAGATGTACCGGCTTTTAGGCGACCGGGAGGCGGCGGCGGAGATGCAGGCCAATATCGACCTGCTGGAAAAGGGAGGCGGTGATGGATCGCTCAATATCGATGAGTGCCTCTCTCAGATAGAGCAGCTCAAAGAGGTGGGGGACCTGTCCGGCCAGGCAGAGCTCCTCAGTTTGGTGGCAGACTACCATGCCGAAGCCTGCCGCTGGGATGAGGCCCTCTCCTGCTACAGAGAGAGCCTGGATCTCTTCACTGCTGCGGGGGAGAGCTTCAACCGGGCCTCCATCCTCTTCAACATGGCCCTTGTCCATAGGGATCGGGGAGAGCTGGATGCGGCTGAAGCTATGCTCCAGGAGGCAAAGACCATCTTTCAGGAGATGGGCGCTGTTCCCTGTCTGGCCCAGGTGGATCTATCCATGGGCTCGGTGCTCGCTTTGCAGGGCCGGACGGATGAAGCAAACGGCCATTTCGAGCAGGCAATAGAGCGCCAGGAGGCACTGGAGGCCCTGCCCGAACTTTGCGAGTCCTATCTCACCCGGGCCCAGTTCATGGCCGGGGAGGGGAGGCTGGTGGAGGCCGAGTTCTACCTCGACAGGGGAGAGAGCCTCATATCCAGGGCCGACTGCCAGCTTCTCCATACCCTGCTCTTCCTGGTTCATGGAGAGATTGATTTGAGGCGGGGGAAAGGAAAAGAGGCCAGAGGCAACTTTGAAAAGGCCCTCGCCCAGGCCAGAAAACTGGAGAATACCCATCAGGAGGCCAAAGCCCTGGCGGGCATGGGCCGGGCTGCCCTGCTGGAGAAGGACTATGAAGCAGCCGAAAGCCTCCTCTCTCAAGCTCTATCCATATGCAGGCCCCTGGGAGCCAGGGGAGAGGTCACTGCTATTTCCCGAATTCTCCAGCAGCTCTTCCTGTCCCGGGGAAATCATGCCCGAGCAGAGGAGATGGCATCTCTGCAAAATTCTCTGCAAAAAAATGAGGCCTCAAGGCAGCAATGCAGCGGATCAGCCGCTCTGCCGCCCATAGACGCCGCGACCAGGATCTCTCTTTGGCCGGAAAAATAGGAGGGAAGCTACAGGTCGGACCAGACCATAGAGGGCAGCAGGCTCAACTGCAGGTCTATCTCCGCCAGAGCATGTCTGATCTGGGGCTCTTTGAGCAGCAGGTCCAGCTCGGACAGACGCCCCATGACCTCTCCCAGGCTTACCTTTTTGTGCTCGCTTCTGTGGCGGACGGGAGCATAAAATATCTCTCCTCTCTCGTGCCCCGCCTCCACTCCGAAGAAGTCGCGATCGTAAAAGCCCTGGAACCTGAGGATGATGGGCTTGTAGATATTCTTCAATGCCGGAGCATAAAACTCCTCCAGAACCATCTGTTGCATCCTGTTCTTGCTCTCCTCAAGGCGAAGCCGGATGTATCCCTGGCCATGGATATATCCGGCGTAGTGGACATCGTATTTTATGCGGGAGACGAGGTCGGTGGTCAGTCCTAGGGTGAACTCGCAGGTGTCCTTGGTTTCTGTGGGATCGAGGTTGAGGAAGTATCTGATGAAGAGGGTATATCCATTCTCAAAGGTGATGTAAATATAGCTCTCGTCGCCCTTGGCGCTTTTGACTGCAATATCTTTTACCTTCCAGGCAAAGAGCTTCTCTGCCTCCTCTTTGGTGAAGCTGTGCGCCGCAAACTCGTGAACCTTCTCCAGGAGATCGCTCATCGTTTCCATTCAAGTTCTCCCTTTTCTTAGATGGAATATAACATTATGCTTGTAATTTATATCCAGAATAAAAAGAGCAATGCAGAGCCCAGGGTCAGGGCTATGGTCATCTGCAAGAGGCCCACCGCTCGGGGCACATCGGAGGTCTGAGGCTCCTCACCCTCATCCAGCAGGACATAGCTTCCGGGCTTCTCCAGCCGCAGGCCCAGTGCCCCGGCGCAGGCGGCCATGGGCCAGCCGGAGTTGGGGCTGGGAGTGGTGCCATGATAGCGAAAAGCGGCCCTGAGGGCTGCTCCGGCTTGCCGGGGCCGGGCTAAAGCTATGAGAAAAATGGAGAGCCGGGCGGGGAGGAAATTGAACAGGTCATCGAGCCTTGCCCCGGCAAATCCGACCTCTTTGAGCCCTTTGGTCTTGTAGCCGACCATGGAGTCCATGGTGCTTGCCGCCTTGAATGCCAGTGCCGCCTCCAGTCCCAGGCCCAGAGGAGCGAAGAGGACGTAATAAAAGATGGGCGAGAGGATGCCGTCCACATAATTCTCCGATAGCGACTCAATCACCGCCGAGCTGGCCTGGCTCTTATTGAGGGAAGCAGTGTCCCGGCCCACCAGGGCGGGGAGCATCGACCTCGCCTCTTCCATATCCGCATCGATCATTTTGCCGATGTCGCTTGATACCTGGATCAGGCAGCGCATGGCAAAGGTGGACTTGAGCAGGAAGGCGGAGACCAGCAGGGGCAGAAGGGGAAGATATCCTGCTGCTCTGACCAGCAGGTGGCCGGCCAGAACTGTTGCCGCTATGACCACCAGGGCCAGAGCTATGCCCCCGGCCTTGCTGGCAGGGACCCGGACGCGCAGGAAGGCGATCAGCCTTCCTATCCAGACCACAGGATGAATTCTGGCCGGCATCTCCCCCAGGAGTATGTCATAGGCGGCGGCCAGAAGAAATATGGCTATGCTCTCTTCAATCACCTAGATCTCTCCTCGCCGCAAATCATAGCTTCTCCTCCAGCTTTTTCCAGACCGCCGGCAGGGACTCTCCTCTCATCAGGCCGTCCAAGACCATGGCCGCAACTTCGGGGCGGTGGATGATGCGGCAGGAGCGGCAGTCCCAGGCTCCCTCCACCATCCGTCCGCCGGTCCTCCCGTCGCCACAGGGATAAAAGGGGCAGAAGCAGAGGGAGCAGTCCTGATCCAGGCCGTGGCAGGGAAATCTCTCGCAGTTCAGTCTCTGCATGAGATAGCCTTCTTGAGCGCCTCAATTAGCTGCCGATTCTCCTCTCTATTCCGCACGGCCACCCGGATGTAGCTTTTTCCCAGTCCGAAGGACTGACAGTCCCGCACCAGCACCCCTTGCTGCATGGTCTTCTCCGCCAGAAGGTCGGATGCAAGGCCGGACCGCTCGATGTTGACCAGTATAAAGTTGACTTGGCTTTTCAGGGGCTCCAGTCCCAGCTCTTTTAGGGCCTGTTCAAGGTAGGCGATCTCTTTCTTGATCACCTGCCTCGACCTCTCCAGGTGCTCGGTACAGCCCAGGAGATATTCTCCCGCCGCAGCGGCGATGGAACCTATGGACCAGGGAATCCTGGCCAGGTTGAGGATGCGGCTGAGGCGAGGATTGCACACCCCGAATCCCAGCCGCAGGCCGGGCACGCCGAAGGACTTGGTCAGAGACCTCATCACGAATAGATGCTCCCTCTCCGGAGCCAGTTCAGCCACGCTCTCCTTTGGATCTGAGAGCTCAATGAAGGCCTCGTCCACCAAGAGAAAGGTCTCCCTCCTCTCGCACCTGTCCGCCAGGCCGGCAACCTGATGGGCAGAGAGAAGCCTTCCCGTAGGATTGTTGGGATTGCAGAGGAATAGCAGGTCCGCTTTGTCCAGCTGCTCATCATCGAGAACGGGCAGCCCATCCTTTCCTATTCCTATCTTCTCAACCCTGCCTCCGGCCAGAAGGGACTGGTTGGTGTACTCCCCGAAGGAGGGGGTGGGGACCAGAGCCAGCTTGCCCTCCTCCAGGCAAGCCTCGGCCATGAGCCGAATCAGCTCGGAGGAACCGTTTCCGGGTACAATGCACTCCGGAGCTACATTTACAAATTTTGCAGCAGCGCGACACAGTCCGCGATAGCTATTGTCCGGATAATGAGCTATATTTTGTATCTCTTTTAAAATCAGTCTCTCCAGTGGCGGATAGCCAAGCGGATTGATATTGGCGGAATAGTCCAGGGGCTCGGCTCCCAGAATTGAAGCCGCTTCCTGCACCCGTCCCCCATGCTGGCACTCCTCCGCCCTGGCAAAGCTCTTCCGTATCCGGTTTGTCATGATCTGGCCTGCCTTCTTATGTGATGGCATTTCAATCTTGTGCACAGGAAGGATCTCCATTAACGATCGTGATGGGTGGGCAGCTTAATGTCATTTTAGTTTATATATAAAATTATAATCATTGATTTTATGGAGAATCAAATTTATTTATATTAATGCCTATCCGAAAGGGTTTTATCTACTCTATGCGAACCCAAGCGCCGTATATCAAAGGAAGAGGAGGCTAAGATTCCGATGGCAACCAAGGAAGGCAGCTTTTCGATTGAGGACATGAAGAATGTCCAGATCAACATCGGAGCTGTCGTTAAAGAGGCTGAGGAATGGGACCAGGAGATGGGTCCAGTTCCCAAGCCAGGTGTGGCAACGCTCAGAAGCTGGGATCACATACTTGCTAACCGATACAAGATCATGTATGCTCCCGCAGACGATACATGCACTCTTTGTACCTACGGCCCATGCGACCTGACTGGAAACAAGAAAGGCGCTTGCGGCATTGATCAGGCCGGTGCCTGCGGCAAAATCGTTCTCATTGCCTGCCTCATGGGCTGCTGCGCACATGCTGCCCACGGCAGACATCTATACCACTGGTGCATGGATAAATTCGGCGACATGAAGTTCGACATGGGCGACGAGATTCTGGTTGATTCCCCCATATACCAGACCATCATGGGCAGCAAGCCCAAGACCTTCAAGGACTTCAATGAAGGGCTCTTTTATGTTGAAGAGGAGGTCGTACAACTCCTCGCGGCTACTCACACCGGTCAAGAGGCCGCTTTCATAGACTTCGAGTCCAAGGCTCTTCATGCCGGCATGCTGGATCTGCTGGGTATGGAGATCTGCGATATGCTGCAGATCGTGGCCTACGACATGCCCCGCGGCGCAGCCGATGCCCCCATCATTGAGATAGGCATGGGCACCATGGACCAGAACAAGGGAGTTCTCATCGCCTACGGCCACAACTTGGCCGCCGGAGCCGAGGCCATGATCTATGCCGAGAACAACAACCTCTGGGACAAGGTGGACATCGGCGGAGTATGCTGCACTGCTCATGATCTGAACCGGATCGGCACTGGAACTGGTGAGTTGAAGGTTCCCAAGGACATAGGAAAGAAGCCCAAGGTGGCCGGCGCTATGGGCTGGTGGAGAAAGATGATCCGCTCCGGCGTCATGGACTGCGTCATGGTTGACGAGCAGTGCGTCTTCTGCGATGTCATTGGAGACGCAGAGAAGCGCAAGATCCCGGTCATCGCCACCACAGACAAGATCATGCTGGGCCTGCCGGACAGGACCAATGATTCAGTGGATGCCATTGTGGACGACCTGGTCAGCTTCAAGGTTCCAGGCGTAGCAGTTCTCGACCCGGTAAAGGCGGGAGAGATCGGCATTAGAGTGGCCATTGCGGTCAAGCCCAAGAGAGCCGAGGCTAAGGCACAGAGCCTGATCACAGAGGCACAGTTCAAGGAAGGAATAGAGAAGTGTACTCAGTGCAACGAGTGCGCTTTCGTCTGCCCGCCCCATATCAGGATCAGTAAGCTCATTGCCGAAGCGGTAAAGGGCAACCTTCAGGAGTTCTCCAACTTCTATGAGATCTGCGTCGGATGCGGACGGTGCGAGCAGACCTGCCCCCAGGGCATCAATATTCTGGATCTGTTCGAGTATGCCAACCGCCAGTATGTCAAGAACCAGAAGTTCAAGATGAGATCCGGACGGGGACCCGCCCGTGACACTGAGATCAGGGCTGTGGGCGCACCCATTGTGCTCGGCACCATTCCCGGAGTCATCGCCCTGGTTGGATGCTCCAACTATCCCAACGGCACCAAGGAGTGCTACGACATAGCCAAGGAGTTCGTGGACCGCGGCTACATCGTGGTCACCTCCGGATGCATGGCCATGGATATGTCCCTGTACACCGATGCCGATGGCAAGACCATCTGGGAGCAGTACGGTGGAGCCTTCGACGGCAGGAACATATGCAACACCGGCTCCTGCGTCTCCAATGCTAACATCGGCGATGCCGCAATCAAGGTGGCAACCATATTCGCCCATAGAAACCACAGGGGCAACTTCGATGATATCGCCGATTATATCCTGAATAAAGTCGGCGCCTGCGGCGTGGCCTGGGGAGCCTACTCTCAGAAGGCAGCTTCCATCGCCACTGGATGCAACCGCCTGGGAATCCCTGTTGTGGTTCAGCCTCACTCCGTCATATACCGCAGATCCTTCATGGGCCGGACGGACAAGCCCGAGGATTGGATGGTAATCGATGCCCGCGACGGCTCAATGCAACAGATCGAACCGGCTCCTGAGGCTATGCTGTACATAGCTGAGACCAAGGAAGAAGCCATTCTGGAGATGGCCAAGCTCTGCTTCAGACCATCGGACAATAGTATCGGTAGAGGCATTAAGCTGACCCACTACTGCGATATCTCCATGAAGTACTTCGGCAAGCTGCCCGACGACTGGCATATCTTCGTTCGAGACGTCAAGGACCTTCCTCTGGTCTATAAAGAACAGATGATGAAGGAGCTGGAGGCCAAGCACGGCTGGCAGATCGACTGGAAGGCCAAGAAGTTCATCTCCGGGCCACTGCGGCCTGCCGATGTAAGCTTCGATCCGACCAACCTGGCCAGGAAGATCAGGGCTAAGAAGTGAGGACGAAGGAGGAGATAAAGATGGCAATTGATACTACCAAGAATGCTGTTCCCTTTGAGATGGCCCAGATCCCCGGGCCGGAGATGGC
>JAGOLL010000037.1 GCA_017994055.1 Methanothrix sp. | reverse complement strand
AAATATTAATAGTTAAAAATTATTATATAATAAATTGAAAAAATAGCTTCTATACATGGTATGTCAAAATGAGACCTGAGATCAATTGATCTTATAAACTATAAGCATGGATTTTGCAATCTACAAGAAATCAGCTTTTTACCAATTAATTTATTTCATATACTATGCGAATATATCCAATCATTCGCTTATCCTCATTCTTTACAGCCTAGAAAAGCTCTTTAAACCTGAAATCCAAAAATCAATACATTCTATTTTGGTAAACTATATGAATAAAGCACATCAATGATTTTAAATAAGATAATTTTATAAATAAAGATCCTACCATAAACATATATATTCGGACCTCCTAATTATTATTTATAAAATTACAAATATTTTAATTTTAGACCTATGAACTCGGAGTTATTGTAGTATTGGATATATTTTATAGTTTTTTAATCAAAACTAAAATATTTATATTAAATATTAATTAATTTTTTCAACAAATATAACCAATCACTTAATACTATAACATTATAACTGTATATTAATTCTTTAATTAAATAAATTTTAAAAAAATTATTTTAGTTAAATAGTTTTAATTAAAAATTTTAAAATTTTTTATGAATTTAATTTTGTTATATACCTAATCAATGTAAAGTTAGAGTTAATTCTACATTGCTATTACAGCAGCCATCTTTATATCATTGCCCTGGTTATCCTCTACGAAACTGCTGGATGATTATGATCGATATTTTCAAGCAGCTGGTGGAGATTGCAGGCAATAGGGTCTCAGCCTCTCCCTGTGAGAGATACTGCTATCGAGGAGATGCATCCCAGGTTTTCGGAAATCCGGATTATGTGGTAATGCCACATAGCACCAGTCAGGTTTCGAGGATCATCCGCCTCTGCAATGAGCACTTGATTCCAGTCACAGCACGAGGGGCTGGCACCGGACTGTCAGGGGGCTGCTCTCCGGTGAAAGGAGGGGTGGTCCTGGATATGTCCGGAATGAATCGGCTCCTAGAAATGGATATTGAAAATCAGCAGGTGATCGTGGAGCCGGGAATGATCGCAGAGGCGCTCAACGGCCTTCTTAAACCTCATGGCTTCTTTTTTCCACCCGATCCGGGCAGCATGGCCATGTGCACGATCGGAGGAATGATAGCCAATAACAGCAGCGGTATGCGCTCTGTCAAGTATGGAACAGTTAGAAATTATGTTCTCGACCTGGAGGTTGTGCTGGCCGACGGCCGGGTCATTCATACAGGCAAGAGAGTGCTTAAATCCTCAGCAGGATATGATCTGACCCGCTTATTTGTTGGGTCTGAGGGAACTTTAGGCATTATAACCGGGGCTGGACTGAAGGTCGTCCCTCTGCCAAAAACCAGAAAGCTGATTATCGCATTTTTTGCGGAAGCGGATATTGCCGGCCAGGCGGTGATCAAGGTTTTTTCAGAAGGCATAACCCCTTCTGCCTGCGAGATACTGGACAAAACCACCCTTTCGGTGCTGAAGCTGTGCGACTCCCATCTAGCCATTGCCGAGGAGGGGGATATGATTCTCTTCGAGGTTGACGGAACCGAGATCTCAACCGAAGAGGCTGCCAGACAGATTATCGAGATCTGCAAACCTCTGGCTGCCAGTACAAGGATTGTCTCCGGCCTGGAGATGCAGAAGATCTGGGCGGCGCGGAGATTGGTTGGCGCCGCAATATCCAGGCTGGATCCTCAAAAGACAAGAGTATATATGGGCGAGGATGTGGGCGTGCCCATCAAGGAGATCCCGGCTTTGATCAGAAAGGTCCAGCAGATTGCAGGAAAGTTAGACTTGCCGGTTATGAAATATGGCCACATTGGAGACGGTAACCTGCATGTAGCCCTTTTTATAGATGTGGCAGATGAAGCACAGTGGGAAAGGCTTCGCCTTGCTGCGGACAGAATCCACAGGGCAGCTCTTGATATGGGCGGAACGGTCAGCTCTGAGCACGGCATAGGGCTGGCGAGGGCCGAGTATCTGCCGGAACAGATGGGCTCAGATGCATTCTCGCTGATGCATTCTATTAAGAGAGTTCTTGATCCCAAGGGGCTGCTGAATCCTGGAAAGATGGGCTTCTCCTAGGATTGGATGTGCATTAATATGCTCAAAGAGGATCGGAAGGCGATTGACCAGTGTGTTAGGTGCGGAGCCTGTAGATCTGTCTGCCCGGTTTTTCAGGAATCAGGATGGGAGTCCGCCAATGCCAGAGGGCGGATGCTGATCTTGAGGGGACTTTATTCCGGTCAGCCACCCGATCATCATGTTCTCGACAGCCTCAACAGCTGCACCACCTGTGCTATATGCACCGAGATATGTCCGGCTGGAATCAATCCTCCCGGCTTGGTAGAGCGCGGCAGAAGACATCTGGCCTCTAAGGGGATAACGAGCGGGCAGCAGAGGCTTCTGGCAGGGAATATCCTATCCAGCGGCAACACCTTTGGGATAAAAAATGAACGGCTCTCCTGGCTTGCTGATCGCAGCCTTATCTCCAAAAAGGCAGAATATGTATATTTTGTGGGCTGCATGAACTCCTATCGCTATAGAGAGACTGCTGCCAGGACATTCGCTATTCTGCATCGTTTTGGAGCGACAGTTCTTCCTGCAGAGAGGTGCTGCGGCTCGCCTCTGCTCCGAACTGGATTTGAGGCTCATAAATTAGTGAAGGAGAATAGCAGACAGATCCGGAAGATTGGAGCCAGCACGGTTATAACCGGATGCGCTGGATGCTATACCACTCTTAAGAGCAGCTACCCAAATGAATTCGAGGTTAAAAGCGTCGCTGAATTCCTGGCGGAGCATATCTCAGAGCTCGATCTCAATAGGCTGGATCTAAATGTATCTTATCATGATCCCTGCCACCTGGGAAGGCATAGCCGCATATTTGATCAGCCCCGAGAGCTGATTGAAGCCGTATGCTGCCTCAAGGAGATGAAGACCTCTCGAGAGAATGCCGGATGCTGTGGAGGTGGCGGTGGGGTTAGATTCGGCTACAAGGATTTATCCATGAAAATGGCACAAAAGAGATTGGCTGAAGCTCCTGATTGCGTCGATTATATCGTCACCTCCTGCCCACTTTGCATCAGAAATCTGAGAGATGCCGGAGGAGGGGAGAGGGTAATAGATCTGGTGGACCTATTGGCGATGGCCCTGCCAGAAGAGCCAATTCGATAAGCATCAATCAATGAGGTGGCCGATATCTTTCACGTGATCTCAGCTATGCAACCAAGATATGTATCCCAGGAACTTGCGCCGATCCGCATCTATCAGCAGTTCGCAGGAGGTAAATTGGCGGCTGATCTCTTGCTATTGCATTAAAGATAGAGGACAAAAGGCTGGATAGCGGAGGAAACATTTAGCGTCAAGACCTGAGATAGCCCTCTAGCTCCAGAAGCCTCCCTTTTATCTCCAGGCCGAAGGAAAAGCCGCCCATGCCATCCCTGGCCAGCACCCGATGGCAAGGAATTAGGATTGGGAAGGGGTTGGCAGCTAAAGCCCGACCAACGGCTCTCGCTGCACCAAAGCAACCTGTTTTTTCTGCGACCTGGCCATAGGTCATGACGCAGCCCCTTGGAATCTCTTTTACCAAAACATAGATCTTTTTTTGAAATTTGGTGCAGCCTGAGAAATCCAATTCTGCCTGTGGAAAGGAGCCACCCCTCTCTGCATAGGCCGCGATCTCCTCCGCCAGGCGGGAGGAGCTCTCGGGGGCAAGTTGGGAGAATGAGATTTGTTTGATCATTCTGCCCTCGCTATGTATCAGAATATAGAGGCCTAAAGAAGGAGCCAAGGCACCTGTTATCATCCCTTGAATATCTCCCGGAATGTCTTTACCCGACCCAATTCTATAAACTCCACACTCAGGCTGGATGTTTCCAGAATGGCGATGCTGGAGATGCCGGTTAAATAGCCCCAGATCTCCCCGGGATTGACCAGGAGAGTTTTTCCATATCTGGTGGCCTCGCGGTGGTGGTTGTGGCCGCGGACTACTACATCGTAGATCTGAGAGCCTACCACCGCCCGGACCAGAGGCTCCTCTGTGCCATGTAAAAGGGCGATCTTGAGCCCTCCTGCCTCGATCTCGCCGAAATCGCCCAGGTACTCGCCGCCCCTCCTCGCGAACTCTTTTGCCAGGCCGACTCGATCGCCATCGTTGTTGCCGTAGACCAGCTTGACCGGGATGCCCAGTTCCTCAAAGGCATAGCAGTTGCCGGATCCGATCATATCCCCGGCGAAGAGGATCAGATCCACTCTCCGCTCCGAGAATATACATAAGGCTTTTTTAACCCCCAGGAGGCTGTCATGGGCATCGGACATGATTCCTATGAGCATCTTGATCCCGTATTCCTACTTTCGGCTTCAAACTCTATATTTTTAAAACTATCGATTTCTAAAAATTTGAAATAATAGTTCCAATAAAGAAATTCGGTATCTTACGAGTCGACATTTTTTGTCTCTATACAGAAGGCTCTTCGCTATTTCGTTTGGGTAACCTTCAAGATATCGATTCTCAATTCCTTATTCATAGCCTCGCAATGATTCAAGCCTATGCGGCGATTGGTATTGGTCTTAATCCCAAATGGTGGCATTCTGGAAATTTGGCCATAACTCTGATCCGACCTCAGGATTCAAGGCCACTACAGATAACAGCGAGGAGCCATAAAGAACTATCGGGAAATACAAATTGATACATATGACCTTTATATCATTAATCAAGATGTATTTTAGAACTCATAATGATAAATATTAAAGTACATATATCACAAAGAGCCGATACCTATTTATAATTATTACAACTACTATTAGTATCATGAGCAAGGGATTCGATGCAATTATGAGTATCCTAAGAACTGCCTCTTTGCAGATCGATATCTGGCAATGGGAGATGCGGATGATCGCTAGGTATGGATGGAACTGGGGATATAAGGACAAATGGGATCGCCTATAAGAGGTAGCTATATTATAGCCTGATGCACTTCCAGTTCATCCCGCTGCCGACCTCTTCATCATCAGGATTTTATGAGGTGCTCCTTTAAGGTCAAGTCTCACGAGGATGATGGTTTTCGAGCCCGGTTTTTGGCAGGTGGCCTTTTTGAAATTAATCCACTCCTCGCCTGATATCAAGCAGATAGTCCTCCGTCCTATCAAGAGATCTCTGGGTAATTGCAGGAGATCCGCCTTGATATATAAGTCGCATTGTGATATGTCCTCGTCTTTGGCATAGCAATCAAATGCATCATCTTCATCTGGGTGAGGTCTATTTCGGACAGTCTTTGCGATTCCCCGCTTTTTAATTAAATTCTAATCTGGGAAAGTTTGGATGTTATAGAATACCTCAAGCTCGGCGGACGGATTCTTCGAGTGGGGGTGGCTAATCCGGTTATGAAGATCTGATCGAATGAGGCGGGCCAACATAAGGCCGTGGATTCGACGAAGATAAAATTCAATATCCATTGGTTGTTTGGCATAATTTTTCCGGATATAGGCATTGTCAGCAAGGCATCTTTGCTAGGATGTGCATTTTCAGCATAGGGCATTTGTGCAGCAAGCTGCTCATAATTCTCATTCTGCTTGAAATCCTCGTCGCAGCTTTAGGGAGCGAAGTTGGCAGATCCTGGGGGAGGGGCGGCTTCATGCCCTGGTGAAAGAGGGCCGGTGGATCTCACATCAGCAAAGAGATCCCGGACAAATTTCGTTGAGCTGGGAAAGCATTCCTGAGATCGGGCAAGATAGATAAAGGAGGATGGCATCTGAACACAGGTTTCCAGCTTAATAGATCGATGCAAATAAAGAAGGCAGGTTCAAATGGATTATGTTCTCTTCCCCCGTTCAGAGATCCAGAGCAGGATAAAGATACTGCAGTCCCAGATGGGAGATATGGATGGAGCATTGCTCTTCCATGCCGTGGATATGTGTTACTTCTCGGGCACAGCCCAGGATGGACTGGTCTATGTTCCCAGAGACGGCGAGCCGCTGGTAATGATAAGAAGAAGCCTGGAGAGGGCGGCAGAAGAGTCGCCGTTAGAGGTTCGGCCGCTCAGGAATATGAGAAGTCTCCAGTCGGATCTGGCTATCCCGGACCGGGCTGTGATCGGACTGGAGTTGGACGTCCTTCCCTGCAGCTTCTATTTTAAGGTCGACAAAGCCCTGGAAAATGCCCGGTTTATAGATGTGGCGGAGAGGATCAAGCAGATTCGATCGGTCAAATCAAACTTCGAACTGGGTCTGATCAGAGAGTCGGCCAGAATCCTGGAGGCAGGATTTTCAAGCGTTCCCGACTTTATAGAGGAGGGGATGAGGGAGGTGGACCTGATCAGCCGCCTGGAGATGGTGATGCGCTCTCTAGGGCACCAGGGATCGCTCCGATTCCGGCGCTTCAACAGCATCGTCCCCCTGGGCCATGTGATGTCCGGGCCTTCCGCCGCCTGCCCCAGCTTTCTGGCTTCGCCCACAGGGGGCAAAGGCACCTCCTTGATCTTTCCTCAGGGAGCGGGCTTCTCCAGGATCAAGAGAAATGAGCCGGTGTTTGTGGACATGGTGGGGATCTACAACGGCTACATCGCCGATGCCACCAGGATCTTCTCATTAGGCCGAATCGAGCCGGAGCTGGAGGAGGCCTATCAGGCCACCTGCCAGATAGAGGATGATCTGGCCCGGGAGATGTCGGCGGGAAAGACGGGCCGGGAGCTGTACCAGCTCAGCGAGGCAGCGGGAGCCAGTCTGGGCTACCAGGACAACCTCGGCGGCCCACCGGGAGGCAAATGCGGCTTTGTGGGCCATGGAGTGGGGCTGGAGCTGGATGAATATCCGGTGATAGGCCCACTGGACCATGAGCTGAAGAGCAATATGACCATCGCCATTGAGCCCAAAATCATCTATCCGGATAAGGGTGTGCTGGGAATTGAGGATACCTTCCTCACCACCAGCGGTGCGGCGGAAAGCCTGACCCACATGCCCCGGGATATCTGGCAGGTCTAGGATCGAAGCCGTTTGCCGAGAGGTCTTGCTCTCTCTCCTTCCAGCCCCAAAAGAGATAATAACCTGAGCCGGTGTAACCGGTCTATTAAGGAGATTAGATGATTCGCATCATATCCCTGGACATGGATGGCACACTGATGAAATCCAGGTTTGTGGACAAGGTCTGGATGGAAGGGATTCCGGTGCTATATGCCGAGAAAGCCGGCCTGGACTTTGGGGCGGCAAAAGAGCACGTCATAAGCGAGTATGCCAGGGTGGGCAGCGACCGGATGGAGTGGTACGACCTCCTATACTGGATCGATAAGTTCGGACTCAAGATCAGCAAAGATGATCTCTTTCAGATGTACGAGGATGAGATTGAGGCCTACCCAGAGGTGCCCGAGGTTCTGGATCTGCTCTCGGAGCGATATGATCTGGTGGTGACATCCAATGCAGCCCGAGAGTTCATAGAGATCGAGCTGGATGGCCTTACCCAATATTTCCGGGAGATCTTCTCCGCCACATCGGACTTCCGGGAGGTCAAGAAGTCGCCTCTGGTCTACGGCGCCGTATGCGCTCAGATGGATGCCAGGCCCTTTGAGGTGATACACATAGGGGATCACTACCATTACGACTACGAATCACCGCTCCAGGCGGGCCTCGACGCCCTATTCCTGGACCGCAATGGCCAGCGCTCCGGTCCGGAGGTAGTGGGCGACCTCCGGGAGGCGGCGGAGCTGATCGAAGGCTGCATCTGATCTATGGCTGGTCCGTCGATTAAGGAGGCTAAATTAGGATGAAAAAGGAGACGAGGCTGATACTGGCATTGGATGTCACCGACAGGGAGCAGGCCTTATCCCTGGCCGCAAAGCTTTGCCCCTATTTCGATGCCATCAAGATCGGCTACCCCCTCATCCTCTCCGCAGGCTTAGGCGTGGTTAAGGAGATCGCCCGCCTCGCCCCGGTCATCGCCGACCTCAAGGTGGCGGACATCCCCAACACCAACCGCCTCATCTGCCAGGCGGCATTCAAGGCAGGGGCCAGCGGGGTCATCTCCCAGGCCTTTCCTGGTAAAGACTCCCTTCTGGCCTGTGCCGAGAGCGCCGCGGAGCACGGGGCGGATCTTTATGCGGTCACAGAGATGAGCCATCCCGGTGCGGAGATGTTCATGGCCCCCCAGGCGGAGAGTATGGCCCGTCTGGCCGCCGAGGTCGGCGCCACCGGCGTGGTGGCACCGGCCACCCGTCCTGAGAGGATCAGGCTGATAAGATCCATCATTGGCCAGCGGACAATAATCTCGCCCGGCGTGGGGGCCCAGGGAGGCTCGGCGGGGGCGGCGCTGGAGGCAGGCGCGGACTATATTATTGTGGGGCGGTCGATTTACGGGGCAGAGGATCCGGAAGGGGCGGCTGAGAAGCTTCTATCATCATTTTGAGGAATATGAATAGGGTATTCAAAAGATGGCGATTACTTGAGCATAAATTAAACCTAATCATTCTCGGTATATTCATGATGTTGCATCAATAAAGCCAATCGGAAAGCACGCATATATGCTTCCTTAGTTGCATTAATGTTGTCAAGTGCATTTAAACTATATGGCTTGCTTGAGTGTAGCGATTCTTCAGATATGTCCCCTTAAAAGCTCCTCCTGACAAGGGCTTGAATTCGGAAACGTTTATAGCTTGGCATCGCCATGGCTAAGGTGGCAATTGGGAATGGGGAGTTAAGTTATTGAATAATGCCCAAAGCCAATAAGCATAATCAAAAAAATTGAAAAAGGAGGCCTAAGAATTGAGTTCGAAGCTAATTCTTTGGTTAAGCCTGGCGGCATTGGCCCTATGCGCTGCCGCTTCGGCCCAGGAGAGCACCTTGCGAGTTACTGGCGAGGGAAGCATTCAGGTTCCCGCCGATACAACAGTGATAGCATTTTATGTTCAGAACAGCAGCGCCAACTTTACCTCGGCCCAGGAGGCCGCCTCTCTTATGCTCAATCAGACCGAGCAGGCCCTCTTGGCCGCCGGGGTGAGCCGGGAAGAGATCGGCCCGCATCGGGCCAAAGGCCACATCACCACCCGTAAAGTTTTCTGCTCAACAGTCAACAACAGCACCGACTGCCGTGATGTTATCGTCGATGCCGCCACCATGCGCATGGTGGTCAGGCTGAAGAGCAGCGACGCCAACGAGACAAAGAGGATCATAGAAGCGGCCAAGGCAGCCGGCGCAGAGGCGGCTGTATGGGGCTACGAGCTTAGCGATCCGACAAATGCCATGGAGCAGGCAAGAAAGAAGGCCCTGGAAAACGCCAAGGCCAAGGCGCAATATATAGCGTCCAGCTATGATCTCACTCTAGGAGAGTCGATGCAGATAGAGGAGCCGGAATATCCCGATATCGAGATGGGGCCGAGCTACGGCTGGGAGAGGCCCTGGAGGATGGGCCGGATGCATTGGATGCACTGGATGGATCCTTTCTCGGAGATGGATCGCTTCTGGAGAGACGAGTATATTCCGGAGGGAATGGCCGAGGTCACCGCCTACGCCCGGGTCACCTACCAGGCAAAAAGCTGAATGTCACAGAAGACCAACCTATTTTTCAAATAGAATGAGATGCAATTATAATCCATAGATCGTAATATCAAGCCAGAAATATCATAGAGCCATAGATCATGCACCGATGGAGGGGATTTTCCATGAAAAAACTAGGATTTTATGCCTTATTAGCAGTATCCGCATTTCTGCTGTGCTGCAATGCCAGCCAGGCCGCTGAGGCCAGCCTGCTGAGAGCAGACAGCTCCTGCGGTTGGACGGAGCGTCTGGAGACCTGCCAGGGATCGACTTTCTATCTGGTGGTTCTGCCGGGACAGGTGGGGCAGGCCACGCTAAACCATCTCTATCCCAATGGGACCATCAATGGATATAGCTACTTCTTTTTAGGCTATGATCGTCTGCCCATGTATGCTGATGAGCCGGGAAGGCATGTCTTCTCTTATGTCGTCGCCGGCAAGGAGAGCAACTCGGTGAGCGTGGATGTCAACGCCTGCGGGCCTGCCTCATATGCTCCGCCCCGTGTTTCTCCGCCCTGCCCTGCACCCTGTTCCGCGCCCTGTCCGGAGCCCGAGCCGGTGCTGGTTAAGGAGCCGGTCAGAGCTTCGGCTCGCTTCCAGCCTGTCTCACTATCCAGTCAGGAGCGCGAGGAGCCGCTGATGCTGGAGTACTATCCCATCGGCTCGCACCTCATGAATTACCAGAAGGGCATAGCCTTTCCAAAATACTCTTCCCAATACCATTTTGGCCGGGACTTCTCCCTGGGGAACATTGACGGAAACTATCCTGGAACGCCTTTCATCCTCCAGTATCTCTCCGATCCCTGATAGGAATAAGTTAAAAAGCGCCTCAAATCGTGATCTTTCTAGGCGCTGAAGACTCTTTTTTCATTGATCTCTTCTATGCTCCCAGGCCCAGCCCGGCTCGAAGCAGGACATCAGTGATCAGAGCGGAGAATAGAATCGCCCGGTAGTTGGCCGACTGGTAGAAGAGCCTCTTCCCCCGCTCTGCAGTGGGGTGGCGCACGAAGTCCAGGTTCTGCCAGAGCAGCCATCCGCCCGCCAGCGCAGCTGCTGCCAGGTAGAGCCATCCCAGATTGGCTGCCAACCCCAGGGCCAGGGAGAGGCAGACTCCTATAATCCAGAAGCCTGTCACCATCCTGGCCGTGGCCGGAATTCCATAGGTAGCGGGCGTCGTGGGTATTCCTTTCTCTCTATCGCCTGTTACGTCGCGGCTGGCGTCGCAGTTGGTGAACCCCCAATCGGTTATGGCAATCATGGCCGCCAGAATAAGTCCGGCTGGGTGCAGCCCCGGACCGGCCTTGAGAAGCCCAGCCGGCTCAAAAGCCAGCCAGACGCCTAAAGGAACCAGGCCGAAGGAGAGCCCCACAAATATCCAGGAGAAGGGGGTATTCCGCTTGGCCCAGAGGGAGTAGATGGAGATGATGATGGTCGCTGCCACCAGGACGGCAAAGCTCTCCGGATTGAGATAGAGAGCCACTGCCGCCGCAACCAGGAAGAGAAAAAGTGACCAGAGCTGCGCCTCTCTTTTGCTCAGCCGGGCGGAGGGCAGGGGCCGATCGGGCAGGGCGATGCTGTCCACATCAATATCACAGCAATCATTATAGACATAGGAACTGGTGATGGCGCAGTAGGCTCCTATGGAGGCCAGGATGAAGGGCAAGAGCGGCGGCAGTGATACCTCCACAGCATAGACAGCCAGAAGCGCCGCTGCCGCGGGCATGGCCAGGTCCATGGCAGCTAAAGGCGGGCGTAGCAGTTCTATGTGCGCCTTGAACCTAGAGAGGTAAGGATGCATGGGCTTGGATTCTCCCCTAAAATGCCTGGATCAAATCAGCCCTTTGAAGAGCTCCAGATGATCACCCGGCCTGGTCAGATACTCCAGAGTACCCGCCTCTCTGAGCTGCGGGTACATCTCCTGGCTTTTCTTGAGGCCGAGCTTGGCCAGGCCGGCGCTGTCGGGCGCCTCCAATCGCCGCAGATCTGCCGCCTTGCTGCACCTCTGGTTCTTGATCCAGCCCTCCCTGGTGAAAAAGTAAGCTGCTCCTCCTTTAGCCCGGTAGGGCTCATAGAGGGAGGAGAAATCTCTGGCCACGAAGTTGGCCATCTTGAGGGTATTGTTGGATCGATTTATGGTCACATGGCCGTAACCTGGCGGCACAAGGACCTTGTCTCCCGCCGAGGCATGGACTATAGCCACATCGCTCATATCCTCATTTTGCAGAAGATAGAGGGCTTCGCCCTCCAGCAC
This sequence comes from Methanothrix sp., assembly GCA_017994055.1. GTDB lineage: Archaea > Halobacteriota > Methanosarcinia > Methanotrichales > Methanotrichaceae > Methanothrix. The sequence goes on along the minus strand of JAGOLL010000037.1, from coordinate 11,639 downwards.
CTCATACAGCTCGGGATAGGTCACCGCCCCTCCGGATACAGCAGGATGATAATGTCCGGCGGTCTTGATATACTCCCTGCCAAGCATTGAGGGAGGAATAATGGTGATATCATAGCGCAGGCCCTGGGCTAATAGCTTCTCGTTATCCGCCCGACTGAGATAGAGGTCGCGATACATGAAATAGAGATCGAAGTCTTCCGCCCCGGCAAGCCAGGCCTTATCGAAGATCACATCGGTCATATCAAATAGATGGCGAATATCCGGATCCCGTGATCTGTTGCCGAATTGTAGCTGCATCTTCTGCCCACCTAGCCATTAAAGTGTCCTTCCTGGATTATATAGGATCTCATCCCTATTTTCCCTTTCTATGCTCAAATTGCAGGATTGTCTCCAGCAAAGCTAGGCATAGAGACATATCTTCAGCCGCATCTCCCGAAAAGATGATATGGCCGTTAGCAGGCCAGAGGGCTATTGATGGTGAAATACTCCGTGAGCACCTTTCTGTAGTCCACGATCACATCCACCCTCCAGGTTCCCGGTAGGCGGGCCACATCAGTGCCTCTGATGGGAAGGCAGCTCCACACCGGTGCCGCCCACATCCCCGTGAATCCATCGATGGGGGGAATGGTGCTGAAGGAGCGGGCATAGGTCCTGCCCTCCGGCCAGTACCATCTCCACTCGACCTTATGCACCCTGGCGTCCCTCCAGATGAGAAGCCAAGAGGCTACCTGCTCGTCATCCGTAGTGAAGGCATAGGTCCTGTAAAGTGGCATTCCATTCGGGCTTATCTCTCTGGCTATGGTATGCTCGGAGAGAGGAAAGAAGGTTGGATGGGACGCTCCCCCCAATCCGCTCATGAGCAAGACGGTTAAGGCCAATAAAGTTAGAACTCTTTTTATCATTGCTGCTCACCATTACTCCGTAAGTTTATTGCAACCCCAATAGTATAATAATTATCTGCTGCATAAAAAGATGACGATTGAGGGCATGATTCAGAGACTCATCCATCCGGCTCTTCTCTATATGATTCTGGCTTTTATCCCCCACCTTCTGGCAATTTCTGCTGGGAGGTCGATGGCTTCTGGGGCAGAATCTATTACAATTCCATCGCTGCTGGCAACTATTTTCCGGCTGCTCTTGAGCTTGTGGTCCACATCCCTCAAGCATAGGGCGTCGCCATCCAGACCGATCTGCGCCATCAAGCCTCTTATCTCTGCCGCCAGCTCTCCGCTGCGGCTGATCTGGCAGTCCAGGAGAAAATCCACCCGCGAGGGTCCGGCCTCGGCCAAAAGGCTCAGGATCTCATGTACAGCGCGGCAGACGCTTCCGCTGGCTCTGTATCTGCGGAAGTAGCCCCTGGTGTCACGAAGAAAGCCGTCGTCGCAGAGGTAAACCGGATAGCCCGCCAGCAAGCTCTCACAAGTGATTATGCAATTATATCCGTCCAGGAAAACGGCTTTGCTGCGAAGGGCATGCCATCTCAGGGTTTTGGCTAATCTGGATAGAGCAATACTGGCGGGGATGACCACCCTTTGCAGAACCATCCTCTCATCCTCTGCAAGCCGGTGGTGATCGGAGACAAATCGAACCGCTGATGCGGCAGGATATCCCCGGTCCATCAGAAACCTGGCCTCTTGGGCAGCCCGCTTCAGGGTCGGATCAAGGTTTATTTCCCGGTCTATTCTCTTGCCTCCTGGTAGAGATCTCTGCCCCGGCTGTCTATGGCTACAATAAGAGGACCGAAATCTTTCGCCCGAAAGGCCCAGAGGGACTCGGCCATGCCCAGATCGGAAAGGTGAACTGCCACAACCTCAAGCCGACGGGCGGCAGCAGCTCCGCAGCCACCGGGGTAAGCCAGATAGACTGCTCTCTCCCGGAAGGGCTCTGGGGGCAGGCCACCCTTGCCTACGATGGCCCGCACTCCCATCTCCAGCATCTCATCGGTGTACCGGGCCATGCGGCCGCTGGTGGTGGGGCCGGCGGAGAGGACCCGCCCCTCCTGGATAAGAGGGCCGCAGTGGTAGAGGGCCGCACCCTGCAAAGATACCGGGCTGCCGTCTCTGCGAATCAGGGCATGGGCTTTGTCCCTGGCGGAATAGATGATGCCGCTCAGGAAGACCACATCACCTGCTTCCAGCATCCTCACATCCTCCTCTGAGAGGGGCGTTCTCAGATGATGCTCGCTCACAGTATCACCTCTGTAGCCTTGCGATTGGCCCAGCACTGGAAGTTGATGGCTACGGGAAGGGAAGCAGTGTGGCAATAGGCTCTCTCTATCCTCAGGCTGAGGGCGGTGGTATCTCCTCCCAGGCCCATGGGACCTATGCCGAGGCTGTTGATCCTATCCAATAGGGCCTGCTCCTCTTCATCCTCCTCTCTGCCGTCCATATCCAAGAGAGCATGCTTGGCCAGCCGGGCGGAGAGGTCAAAGCTGCCTCCGAGGCCGACTCCCAGAAAGAGAGGGGGGCAGGCGTTGGCTGCTCTCTCTCTCACGCTTTCAACTATATAGTCAAAGGGATCGTCGGCAGGATTGAGCATCGCCACCAGGCTCATGTTCTCCGATCCCGCACCCTTGGGAAAGGCGGTGATGCTCAGGCCCCTTCCCGCCTCATAGTCCATGATGATATCCGGCATCCTCAGTCCGGTATTGTCCAGGCTGTTGCAGCGGCTCTGGGGATGGACGGCATTGGGCCGCATAGGAACTAACCTGGTTGCTTTCCTCACCCCCTCTGATACAGCCTCCTGCAAGTCGAAGTCCAGCTTTAGCTCCCGTCCCATCCGCACCTGAAATATGGGCAGGCCTGTGTCCTGGCAGAGGGGCAGTTGATCCTGGCCGGCAATGGCTACATTCTCCAGCATGAACTGCAGGTGCTGCCTGGCCAGGGGCAGGCTCTCCCGCGCTGCGGCATCCCTGATCCTCTGCAGGACCCAATCCGGCAGGCTGGTCTCCGCCCTCTGCAGGGCCCGGACAGTTGCCTCTACCACTTGCTCTCTCAATCCTGCCTCCCCCTCTTGCCCGGCTCGATCTTGATGGGGCGGGACTGCTCAGGAAGAACCAGATTTGTGAGCCGGCCTAAAGCCCTCTCCATGGCATCCTTGTGCAGGTCTCCTGAGGTGTGGATTCCGCCCGGCGTTCCCCGCACTGCCCGGCAGGGATACTGCTGGCAGAACAGGCCGGTCATAGATGGCGCCTCATCCACACTCTTTCCCACTATCCCCGCAGCGGCGTGCCAGGTGGCTCCGCAGGGCGAGCCGCGCAGGACATTGACCCGGCTGATGCGACCGTCTTTTGTCTCCACATCTAATTCCGGGCGGCCCAGTTTCCGGGCGAACTCGTCTATTGCCGGGACGCCGCACTCCTCCAGGGTGCAGCAGATCTCGTCCACCTCGATGTGTATGCCCGTCTTCTCTGCTATCTTCTCCAGCTCTCCTATGGATCCGGCTCTGCCTATACCACCCGGAATTATGGCCGCCTTGACCCCCGCCTCCCCGGCCATGCGCACTATCTCCGGGGTGAGGTCGGGATGAAAGGTATAGAGGATGAGCAGATCGGCCTGGAATATTCTGGGGTCCAGGTTAAGCTCTTTTACAAACTCCTCCGGGTCCTCGATAAAGCCCGGCAGCACCTGGGGGACCTCTGCCGAGACCACCTCAAAGTCGGTGTGCTTGGTAATGGTCTCCAGAAGGCGCTCGCCGTACTTGCCTCGTCTAATTACGCCAACCAGCATGAGCCAAAGGATAACTGGGGATGTTAATAGAGGTTTGCCGGGTTGCTGGACCGCGGTGCTTTGAGCCCGCATGATCTTATATCCGAGCAGATCTATGGCCTAAAGAACAATGAGCCAATCGAGAATCCTCTGTGTCTCAGAGCGCCGCATCCCGGCTTTTCTCGTCGCCGGCACCCATAGCGGCGTGGGAAAGACCACGGTCACATTGGGGCTTATGGCCGCCCTGCGTGCCCGGGGCCTGGTGGTGCAGCCCTTCAAGGTCGGACCGGATTTCATAGACCCCACTCACCACAACGCTGTATGCGGGCGGCCCTCACGCAGCCTGGATCCCTTCATGATGGGCCAGGATGGAGTGCGCCGCTCCTTCGCCTCCGCCATCAAAGGCGCAGACGTGGCTGTAGTGGAGGGGGTCATGGGGCTATTTGACGGCATGGACGGGGGAGATATCAGCAGCACCGCTCAGGTGGCCAGGATCCTGGACCTGCCCGTCCTGCTGGTGATCAATGTGCACGGCATGTCCCGCAGTGCAGCGGCCATGGAGAAGGGATTTGTCGAGTTCGATCCCGAACTGAGAATGGCCGGTACCATTCTCAACCGGGTGGGAAGCGAGAGGCATCTCTATATGCTCAAGAGCTGCCTCGAAAAGCCTATCTACGCCGCCCTGCCTCGCGATAAGGAGCGGGAGATGAAGAGCCGCCACCTGGGTCTGGTGATGGGCTTTGAGGAAAAGCATGACCTTGCTGCTTTGGCTGCCTGGGTGGAGGGCCACGCGGAGATTGATCAGATGCTAAAGCTCAACGCGCCCATCCCTGCCCTAACCGGTGTGGCGTCTCCCAGGAAGAAGGCGGTGCGCATAGGCGTGGCTATGGATGAGGCCTTCTGCTTTTACTATTATGATAATCTGAAAGAGCTGGAGCGCTGTGGAGCAGAGCTTGTCCATTTCAGCCCCATCAGAGACGAGCTGCCGGATGTGGATGGCCTTTACCTCGGGGGAGGATATCCCGAGCTATATGCCCCTGCCCTGGAGAAAGGATCGGCCAGGAGGCAGATCAAGGAGGCCTCTGAGGAGGGCATGCCCATATACGGCGAGTGCGGCGGGTTGATGTACCTGGGAGAGGAGCTGGTGATGGAGACGGGCAGATATAAGATGGCGGGAGGGCTGCCCGGATCGACCATCATGACCGCCAAGCTGGTGGCTCTGGGCTATGCCCGGGCCGAGGTGGTGGGATACAGTCCACTGGCCGGATTGGGCCGCAGCATCCTGGGGCACGAGTTTCATTATTCCCGGTTCGAGTGCGATAGGGACTCCCGCTTTGCCTATCGCATGAGCCGGGGGAGGGGGATTTGCGAGGGCCGGGATGGCCTGGTGGAGCACAGCACCCTGGGAGCTTATCTGCATGCTCACTTCTTCTCCCACTCCCCGGAGCATTTCATTGATGAGTGCCAGAGATACCAGAGGACGTAAGGGACGGCTGATGGCTAGGGATATGAAAGTGATCATTGCTTTGCAGTGGCTTTATCGCGACATTCTCGCGACTGAGTCCCGGGGGAATTGGATGCGCTATTTTCGACTCTGAAATAATTTTATTGAAGATATTTATAAAAATGCAAAACAATCAACCCCTATGAGCCAGGCGATATGAGTTTCGGTTTGATGAAAATGCTTCGATATTTGGCAAATAATAGCTGGATTATGAGATATATAGAACCATTATGGAGAAAGGTTTAAATGCATCCCGGGTTTTGACCAAACCAATCAAATGGAGTGTTAACTATGAGCAAAGCAACCAGTGGAATTGTGCTCTTCTCCCTCCTGATGGCTCTCTCTCTGGGAGTTGCCTTCGCTGAGGATGAAGCGGCAGAGGAAAGCGTAGTTGAGATCAACGACACCAATGTAACCAATGCCACCAACGTCACCAACGTCACCAATATTACCGAGGATGTTGAGATCGTTGATGATATTGAGGCTCAGAGCAGCTAAATCAAGTTTGTCAGTTCTGACTGATGCCATGGCGGGAAGTCTCCTGCCTTCTCTTTTTCTGGAATACAAAGAAATTTTTAGAAAGGCTTATATTTTTCTAAGCGAGCCATATCCTGAGGTACTCAATATGAGATGCAATATTGCTTTGATACTGCTAACTGCAATAGCTGCCATCCTGGCGGCTCCAGTTCCGGCTCAGGAGGCCGGGAATGCCACTAATATGACCGAGTTGTTGAATGCCACCAATTTAACCGCAGCCTTGAATGATACCAATATCAGTGCAGCTGCTCCAGCTGCGGCAGCTGTGGTCGAAGCTGCTGCCGAGTCCATCGCTCCGGCAGCCGAAGAAGCTGTCTCTGCTGTGGAAGAAGTCTCTGCTGAGGCTGCTTCAGTTTTGGATGCTGTTCAAGCTGCTCCAGAAGCTATCGCATCCCGTTTCAAGCAGCTCTCGGTATATGCTGGTCAGTCCAGCATTCTAGGCAAGAATGCCACGGGTGGATATACCGATGTCTCTGCCACCACCGATCGCACAGCAGTGTTCACCCGAGATGCGGGAGAGCTGTCTCCCTCCACCAAGCTTGGGATAAGCAAGGTCGGAACGGGCGACGAAAGGTTTGTTGAGGTTACCAGCCAGGCAGTGGGTGAATGGGACCTAGCCAACTGGAGCCTCTCCTCTGGAGGCAGCACCACCTTCACCTTCCCAAGCCTGATTTTGGAAGAGGGAGACGCGATAAGGATTCATGAGGGCACCGGCACTGCAAGAGCGACGGATATTTACACCAACAGCAGCGAGCCCCTGTGGCTGGACAGCTTCGTATCCCTGCTGGATGCAGAGGGAGATATCATCTCCACATTCGACATCACCGCCCAGCCGGCCCAGGTCAAATGGGTCGATCCATTAGCAAGCTTGATCCAGTTTTAAGTGCTCAAGGCCGCGATGCTGATCGCGGCAAAACTTTTTTGCTAATTAATGCAATCCCCGGATGATTGAATTCCTGTGTCCTTACTGATGTTTCAATGGATTCAAGGATCCAAAGTCAGTTTTTTTCGAATAGAATTCAGTAAAAAATAACTTGAAATGGAGAACAGTATATATATTATAAAAAATAAATATTTATTGCTTAGATATTTATTATATACAATAAAAATAGGATATTGAAATATATATAACTGATAACTAGATGCACCTAGGATTATAAAAAATTTATTAGAGAAATATTTCGAGATATGTTTATTATTTAAAATATTAGCTAGTATAAATAATCCCATAAATGGTGCCATAAAGCTGGATTCGAATGGCAAATTTAATCCTAAAAAGCCATCTATGGCTTTTTGGTTCTCGCATATAAAATAAATTATAATTGTAGAAAATATAAAGAATGAATAGGCTGTGGTTTTAGGCAATTCAAAATCACATTTCTCTGCCAGATAGCCAATAGCAATTCCAAGGGAAAAGCTGCTAAAATGCGATAGTGGATAATTAAATAATATATCATGTAATATTGATGGTTCTCCAATGTAAAAGCTTGAATTTAAAAAATAAATAATTATAATTTGAGTTATCGCCCAAAAAACCATAGCAAACAAGACTATATAGTAGGGATTTAGCGAATTCTTTTTTAGTTTATATAATATAATTGGAAATGATAAATAAAAAAGGACTTCTACGGAGATAGCCCAAGCGGGAAAGTTTAGGTCCAATGGGTGTGATGGAAACCAGGCTTGAAGAGCCAGAAGGTTCATCAGAAACTTCTCAATTGAGATATCGAGAGGAATTGTGGAGTACCAGGCGATAACCATAGCTAATGCAACCAAGTATGATGGATATAATTTTGTAATACGCCTTAAGAAAAAATTCTTTGATGAAAAATTTTCATCATCATAATGGGCAAGAATTAAAACTGCACCCGATAAAACAAAAAAGAACGTAACCATTTCCGGGCCGGATGTGAGGAATCCCGGATAAAGGTGAGTAAAATGGAAATTTATGATAATGATTGCAGCAATAAATCTAAAAATATTCAAAGATTCGACTCTCATGAAGTTCATTCTCAAGCAGAAAGAACATAAATTTATCGGTAATTTATTTTTAAATAAATGCCACGCGGCTTGCTGCGGCGGGGATTTTTGCAGAACCGGATCACCTACAAGAGTCTTGAGAGATCGTTCCTTATGCCCATTACGTTGAGCTGTTCTCTCATCACTTCTTAGGGTTCTGCTCCGCACTGCTGGATGGCCTCCAATTGCAGAACCAGGTTATAGAACCAGGTCAGAAGCTCCTCAATCCGTGATACCGGTCGACAAGAATCTTCCAGCAGGTCAGTTAATTCCACGGCACTATATCCTCCTACTTTCCAATATTATTTTGAAGACAGAGCCTTTATGCCATTTTGCAGAAAACGAAGTATAATATTGTTTATATATGATTTTTCTAATTTTTTGCAATTCAAAGGTGGTAGTTGGATTGGCCTATTCTATTCATCTTGCGAGAATGAAGTCCGCCTCACCAAGACAAAGCCGATTTGCTGATGCGCAATTCTTGTTTTAATGAATCCTGCAACAGTAGAAATATCTCTCAGTCCTTCGTCTTCACAAGCCAATTCTCAGTAAGCATATATGATTATTTCCAGGATATCAATTAAACGATCATGGCAACCTTCTAATATAATCAATCCCCACCCTTGGCAGGCGCGGTTGGAACATGTCGGCAATTACTCTCAAGATCGATGGTCTGGAGGTAGAAGTTCCCCAGGGATCCACCATTATGGATGCAATCCGCAAGGCGGGCTCATATATCCCGGCTCTCTGCCACCATCCGGACCTCAAGCCAGTAGGCTCCTGCAAGCTTTGTATCGTCGCGGTGGAGGGCATGGACTCCTATCCCACAGCCTGCAACACACCGGCCCGGGAGGGCATGGTGGTGAAGACCCGGACCGATGAGCTGCAGGAGATGAGGCGGCATACCCTGGAGATGATTTTGGCTCTGACCAACCATCCTACCAGCTGCCTCTTCTGCGAGAGAAAGGACGAATGCGGGGATCTGCGGGAGTGCATGAGGCGGCTTCCGGTGACCGTGGGATGCAAGTACTGCCCCCAGGATGGAATGTGCGAGCTGCAGGAGGCGGTGCTCTATGTCGGCTTGAAGGGCATAAGATATGATATCACATTCAGGAATCTGCCCGTGTTGAGAGAGCCTTTCTTCGATCGCAACTACAATCTCTGCATCATGTGCGGCCGGTGCGTGAGAATGTGTGACGAGGTGCGCGGCCTTGGGCTTCTCTCCACCAATCCCGATTTTCACCGCAACCACTGGATAGGCCCCGAATCCCTGCAGGATGCAGACTGCAAGTTCTGCGGAGCCTGTGTTGACGCCTGCCCCACCGGTGCTCTCTTTCCCCGCTCGGAGAAATGGGTTCGGCCCGAGAGCACCACCGTCACAATCTGCCCCTACTGCGGCGTAGGGTGCAGCCTGGAGCTGCGGATCTTCGAAGACAAAATTATCTCCGTCACCCCGAGCCGGGAGGGAGCAGTAAACCAGGGCCAGGCCTGCGTCAAAGGACACTTTGGCCTGGAGGAGATCGTCCACCATCCCGACCGCATCACCACACCCATGATAAAAAGGAACGGCAAATTCGAGCCGGCATCATGGGATGAGGCCCTGGAGATGGTAGCCCGGAGGTTTACCGAGATCAAAGAGAAATACGGCCCGGATGCCCTGGGTGCGCTCTCCTCTTCCCGCTGCACCAACGAGGAGAACTATCTGGTGCAAAAGCTGGCCCGAGCCGTCTTCGGCACCAACAATGTGGACAACTGCGCCCGGGTCTGTCATGCTCCATCCGTGACCGGGCTCGCTGCCTGCTTTGGCAGCGGAGCGGCCACCAACTCCTTCGATCAGATTGAAGACGCCAATGTTCTATTTATCATCGGCTCCAATACCACCGAGGCTCATCCCGTAGTCAGCCTGAAGATAATCAAGGCGGCCAGAAATGGGGCGAAGATAATAGTAGCCGACCCCCGCAAGATCGAGCTGGTCAGCCTGGCCTCGGTCTGGCTTAACCAGATACCGGGAACCAGCATCGCTCTGATCAATGCCATGATGAATGTGATCCTCAGAGAAGGGCTGGAGGACAGGGAGTTCATAGACCGGCGCACCGTGGGCTTTGAGGAGCTGCAAAAGGCGGTGGAGGAGTATCCCCCTGAAAAAGCATCCCAGATCACCGGCGTGGCTGCCGAGGATATCATCGAGGCCGCCCGGATCTATGCTCAGGCCGATAAGGCCATGATCATCTACGGCCTGGGAATGACCGAGCATACTACTGGAACTGCCAATGTGATGTCCCTGGGCAACCTGGCCATGCTCACCGGCAATGTTGGCCGCCGCTCGACGGGGGTAATGCCCCTGCGCGGTCAGAACAATGTCCAGGGGGCCTGCGATATGGGCGCCCTTCCCAATGTCCACGTCGGCTACCAGCCGGTCACCGATCCTGCTATTCTGTCCAAGTTCCAGGAAGCCTGGAGGGCTCTCCTGCCTTCCCTTCCCGGCCAGACCTCCACCCAGATGATGGAAAACAATCCCGGAAAGGAGATCCGCGGGCTTTACATTCTGGGAGAAGATCCCGCTCATACCGAGCCCGATACCAACCGGATCAGATCAACGCTGGAGAGCCTGGACTTTTTGGTGGTGCAGGAGATATTCCCCACTGAGACCACAGAATATGCTGATGTGATCCTGCCCGCGGCCAGCTTTGCCGAATGCGACGGGACATTCACTAATGGTGAGCGGCGCATTCAAAGGGTGCGCAAAGCGATACCTGCACTCTCTGGCCAGGAGAACTGGCAGACGATATGCCATATTTCCCAGCGGATGGGCTATCCTATGAATTACAGCCATCCCTCGGAGATCATGGATGAGATCGCCTCACTGGCACCGATGTTTGCCGGAGTGAGCTTTGATCGGCTGGATGATGGCGGGCTGCAGTGGCCATGCCCTAGTCCGGACCACCCGGGAACAGAGACTCTGCATGCGGAGTGCTTCAGCTGCGGCCTGGGAAAATTCAATGCCGTGCGGCATAAGTTCCCTGCCGAAAAGCCCGATCCTGATTATCCCCTCATTCTCACCACCGGCAGAAGGAGAGAGCATTACAACTGCGGCTCCATGACCAGGCGCTCCAGCGGGATCATGTGGGTCTGGCCGGAGGAGGCTATTGAGATCAGCCCTGCCGATGCCGGAGAGCTGGGAATTCTAGACGGAGAGATGGTCCTGGTCAAATCCAGGCGGGGAGAGGTCAAAACCAAGGCCAGGGTCACGGATAAGTCCCTGCGCGGCGTAGCCTTTTTGTCCTTCCACTACCGAGATGTGCTCACCAATCTTCTCACCAATGCCGCCCTTGATCCTCAGGCCAAGACGCCGGAGTACAAGGCTTGTGCCATAAGGATAGAGAAGATCGCCTGATCAAATTCTGAATTAGCCTGCTATCGTCTTTCCCAGGAAAGCGATGAGGGCGGGCTGAATTGGCTGCCGTCCGCCCTCTCGCCCCCATTTGATTTGCGGCATCATTCACTTTTTGGTCCTTTGCCAGCTTTTATGCAAAACATTCTTTAACCCAGGCCGGAAACAATATGGCGGCAGGGATCATAAGCCGAAGAGAATGTCGATCTTTCGACATCATCCTCCGGCTTGTCTTGGGAGGACTAAAGTTGTCAAGCAAACTGGTGCGTTCTATTTGCCCCTACTGTGCGGTTGGCTGCGGCATGTATCTGAAAGTGGAGAAGGGCCGGGCTATTGGCCTCGAGTATATGACTGACCATCCCACATGCCAGGGGGCCCTCTGTCCCAAGGGCAATGCCGTCCTTGAGGTTTTAAACCACGAGGAGCGGCTGAAGTATCCCCTGAAGAAAGCGGGTGGGGAGTTTATAAGGATCTCCTGGGG
>JAGOLL010000106.1 GCA_017994055.1 Methanothrix sp. | reverse complement strand
TGGTAGGGGGAGGCCAGCCTCTTGGCCATCACTCCCTCAATTCCCATCTTCAAAGCAGCGGAGAAGTAGTCCCTTCCTCTGGCGGGAAAAGAGTCTATTATGCTCACACCTTCGCTCTCCTGGAGCTGCTGCGAAAGGATCTGCTTTCTCTCGAGGAGGGGCAGGTCCAGAAGGCTTTTGCCGCCCGCATATAACACGTCAAAGACCACATAGCTAGCGGGCAGAGCCTGGGAGAGGTAGTCTATGCGCATCTTTTCGCTCTGGTGGTCTCTCTGGGCCAGGGAATGAAAGCTGGGCTTGCCGTCGGCAAAGACGGCGATCTCTCCGTCCAGGATGCAGCCGCGGCAGCTGCCGACCAGGGCTTGCTCCAGCTCCGGGTAGCGATAGGTGATATCAAGGCCCCTGCGGTTATAGAGGTGCGCCGTGCCCGAGGAGATCAGAGCTATAGAGCGTGTCCCGTCGATCTTGGGCTCGAATATCCAGTCAGGGGAGTCGAAGGGCTGGCCGGATACGGCGAGCATGGGCTTTGGAGGGGAGAGGGAGTTGAGGCTCATTTTTTCAGCGACTCTGCCGTCTGGCGCAGGGCATCCATCAGGCTCTTGGCCGGTGGCCTCGCCCTCTTCTTTTCCGGAATAATAACAGTCCCTTCCATCTTGGATTTGACCAGGGCCTCGATCTTCTCCCGATATTGATCTTTGTATCCGGTCAGGTCCAGCTCTCCGCTCAGGCTTTCTATGATCTGGATCGCCAGGTCCAGTTCTTTTTCTCCCGGCTCTGCCAGATCCTGCAGGGAGGGAAAGATGTGGGGGTCCATGATCTCGCCATCATAGCGCAGGGTGGTGGCCACTATCGCCCCCCGGTAGTAGTGGACCAGCACCAGCCTCTCTTTGGAGCGGAAGGTGATCTTGCCGAGGCCCGCCCGGCCACTCTTCTCCATAACTGCACGCATCAGGGAATAAGCCTCCTCGGAGCGGTCCGGCAGGAGGAGGTAGGTGGTATCGAAGTAGTGGGGATCGATCTCAAAGAAGTTCACAAACCGGTCCAGAAGGATGGTGTTCTTGGAGTCGGGCCGGGCCGATTCTATCTCCTTCTTCTCCAGGAGGACGTATTTGCTTTTATCAAGAGGATAGCCGTAGATTATATCCGCCATTGAGACCTCTTCTCCCTCCTGGCAGATGCGCTTGAAGGAGATGGGAGTTTTGCAGCTCTTGTGCAGCATGCGGAAGCTGATGCGCCTGTCGCGGATCAGGGATAGGGCTTTGACCGGGATGTTCACCAGGCCGATTCTCAAGGACCCGGACCAGGTGGTGCGGGGCAGGGCTGATGGAGGCGATCCTTCTGATGCCTTTTCATCATCCCTCTGTTCTTCAGCGATCTGCACGACCTCGGGCATGGTAAATAATAGGCGACGAATCTACTAATGCTTTTGCACTCAGTTGAGGGAGATCTCAGTCAGCAGGATCCGGCGACAGCGTTTTTCCGGAAGATGGACTTGGCTCAGGAAAAAGTTAACACCAATGCCCACCATCTCCTTTCTCACTCATGGACCACTTCGATGTAGCAGTCATAGGCGCCGGCCCGGCGGGCTCCATGGCTGCCAAGTATGCGGCCAAGGCGGGAGCAGCTACTATTCTGCTGGAGGAGCACACCGGAGCGGGCTGGCCGGTTCAGTGCGCCGGGCTGCTGGGCCGGGAGGCACTGGCCGAGTCGGAGCTTCCAGCGGGCTCCTTTATCCTAGGAGGGATGAAGGGAGCGGCCATATTCTCTCCCGGAGGGGAGCGGCTGGACTTCAAGGCTCAGGATCGCCGGGCCTGGGTAGTGGACCGCAGGCTCTTCGACCGGGCCCTGGTGGAGCAGGCTCTGGAAGAGGAGGTCGTATTCCGGCCCTGCTCCAGGGTGGAGGAGTTCAGGCCGGGTCGGGAGAGGAGCATCCTCTCCCTGGCCACCGGTGAGGAGATCTCGGCAGGGGTGGTGATCTCTGCGGAGGGGGTCTCGGCTCTCCTGGCCCGCCGGGCTGGCATAGCCGCCCCCCAGATCATTCTCTCCGGAGCCCAGGTGGAGGCAGCCTTTTCTGTGGAGGACCGGGAGAAAGTGGAGGTGCATCTGGGGGCAGCCCCCGGCCTCTTCGCCTGGGTCATTCCATTAAGCGAAGACAGGGCCCGCATTGGCCTATGCGTTGTCGATCAGGGCTGCGAGAGGCTGAGGGCCTTCCTGAAGTCCGATCTGATCCGAAAGCGGCTGAAAGGAAGCCCCCTGGCCCTCAATGTGGGCGGCCTGCCCCTGGGCCCGCCACCGGTGACAGCTGTCGAAGGCCTGCTGGCCGTGGGTGACGCTGCAGGCCAGGTCAAGCCCACCTCTGGAGGCGGGATCTATCCAGGACTGGTGGCGGCAAAGATAGCAGGGGGCGTGGCGGCAGCGGCGGCCCTGGAAGCAGATGCATCTGCCGTGCGGCTCTCGGAGTACGACCGGCTCTGGCGGCAGGCGGTGGGAGGCGAGCTGGAGATAGGCATGAGGCTCTACCGCATGATGAACAAGATGACCGCAGCGGAGACGGACGAGTTGATAGGCTATATAGCCAGCCGACCCGGCCTGATCAAAGCCATAGAGGATTACGGGGACATCGACCGGCCCAGCAAGCTCATGGCCCGGCTGCTCCCCCACCTGGACTGGGATGCCATCCGCCTGGCAAAGCTGCTGGGATATGCGCTGGGATGATTCCATCATCTCTTAAAAGGTAGTCAAATCCACGATATAGCCGCAAAGAGAGGATGGAGAATATCGACCGGCCTAGCATGCTGATGGACTGCCTGCCACCATATCTGGAATAGTATGCCATATGGCTGGCTAGGCTGTTGATATATGCAGTTGGATAATTTCGTTCTCTCCTGATCAAAAGATGTATCCAAAGCCGATTTTTCGCATATTGGATTCAATTTGCTCCTTTCCTCTAGTTATAATATAAGTTAATTATCTAATTGTTAAGATTAAAAAAAGCGACAAAAAGTTTATAATGTTTAAAGGGTATATAATATGATATGTTTCCTGGAAGCCTGCTAAAGTGCTCGATTTTTATTGCAGCCATTGCAATTGTTGTAGCATTAATATCGTCAGGTTCCTACGCTGTTAGCAGCTATAGCTTCAACGCTGGTCTCAAGCCCAATTATACCATATTCCCCTTTTATAAGTCTGGATATAGCTTTAGTATAGGGCCGAGGATTTCATCTGTAGATAGCTACGGAGTTACTTGGAGCGGTCCTATCCAGATTACTAAGAGTCTGATCAACAAGGATAGACCGTCGATCGTCCAAACCCCTTCCTTTGGGCCACTTCAGGTAATTACGAATTGGGTCTTTTGGCAATCAAAAGATGCAAACGATCTCTATTATGTCCTCTCTCATGATGGCAAAGGACTATCCTGGACAACAGATCAAGCAATAGTGACAGCTGGCGACAATTACCGGCCGGCTTCGGCTGTTGTCAGATATGGAACTTCCTATTCGTTGTGGCTTGTCTGGAGTTCGAAAATTGGCGGCCCAGGTTATGACATTTTTAATAAATCATTCAGTGAGAACCAGCCCTTTGACTGGCAATGGGCAAATGATGAAAGAATGGAATTCAGTACGGGATATGATGCGGAACCATCAATCATTCGGGATTCAAATGGAACAATATGGATAGCTTGGGCATCAATTGATCCACTTAATCCAGCTAGCGGTTTGGATATCTGTCTCAATTATTCCACAAATAATGGACTGACCTGGAATAGTGTCAGCGATAGATTGAGGGGCATCGGCAGCAGCAGGGAGACGTATCCCGCTCTGGCCGAAATATGCATTAGTGGCCAGAAAAAGATATTGATCGCCTTTCAGTCTGACATGCTTGGAGGAGACAACGAGATTTATTGCTATATATACGATCCTGGCAGCGGTTTCAGTCCTTTGTCCCAAGTCACAATCAACAATGAAGAAGATCTGCATCCAACAATCCTGAGAAGGCAAAATGATGAGATCTGGATTGCCTGGGAAAACAAACCAAATACTTATAGCAATGGAGAAATTTATTATGCAATATCTCAATCTAATGGGCAATTCTGGGATCTGCCAGCAGTTGATATCTCAAATTCGGCTAAAGATGATCGGTATCCTTCAATGACCCAAACGTGGGATGGTAAGATTTGGATTGTCTGGTCTTCTAACAGAGATGCTAATAATTATTACCAAATCTTTGGTGCATACGGGAAAAAATAGTCCTGCAAAGACTATGCTGTCATGGGGCAAGAGCATAAAAAGTTTCATGATTCATTATATATTTTCTTCATATTTGGCAGGAGTCCATCTTTGGTAAATGGCTGGTCTGCATGCGGAAATTGCCTATAAAATGTCCCGTATTTTTCAGGTCAATCAACTCAAGGCCTCTACCCTGCTGTTGCCCACCTCATCCTCTGCCACCAGGAAGGTGTTGTCGAACTGCCCCTGCACGTCGGAGATATGGCTGATGGCGATGATCTGGGGAAATCGCTCCTCCAGGCTCCTGAGCATCTGGATCATCTTCTCCCGGTGCTCCTGGTCCTGGCTGCCGAAGACCTCGTCCAAAATCAGGAAAGAGTAGCTGCTCCCGTCCGGTCCGAAGCGCATGAGATACTCGCTAATGGCCACCCGAACGGAGACTGCGATCATATCAATCTCCCCGCCGGAGTAGCGGGATATGGGATAGAATGTTCCCCCGTCCTCCACCTGGATGTTGAAGTCCTCATCAATCTTGATCAGGCTGTACTTGCCGGAGACCTCCTCCAGGATCTCTCCCGCCGTGCGGGCGATCT
>JAGOLL010000036.1 GCA_017994055.1 Methanothrix sp. | reverse complement strand
GACTTGTCCAGCTTGCTGTCCTGCAGCGCCTGATTCATGGGTCCGCGGCACCTCTCCAGGACATCGGCTATAAGCTCCTCCAGCTTGGAGCGGGTCAGGGCCATAGTCAGATGCTTGGGGCCGCTGGCGTCTGCGGTGATGTAGGGCAGGTTGAGGTTGGTCTGAAGCATGCTGGACAGCTCAATCTTGGCCACCTCCACCGCCTCTCGCAGGCGCTGCATGGCCATGGAGTCGCGCCTCAGGTCCACGCCGGAATCGGCCTTGAACTTTTCCAGGACATAGCTCAAGAGCCTCTCGTCCATATCCCTGCCGCCCAGTTGGGTGTCGCCTGATGTGGACTTGACCTCGAAGACGCCCTCGCCTATCTCCATGATGGTCACATCCAGGGTTCCGCCGCCCAGGTCGAAGACCATGATCTTATGCTCGCCGGTCTTATCCAATCCGAAGGCCAGAGCTGCCGCCGTGGGCTCATTGATGATGCGAACCACATCCAGCCCGGCTATGGTTCCGGCATCCTTGGTGGCCTGCCTCTGGTTGTCGTTGAAGTAAGCCGGGACGGTGATCACCGCCTTGTCCACGCTGTCTGCCAGGTATGTCTCCGCATCGGTCTTGATCTTGCGCAGGATCTGGGCGGAGATATCCTCCGGGCTGTACTCCTTGCCGTAAACCCTGACCTTGTAGTCAGTGCCCATCTTCCTCTTGATGCCGGTGACAGTCCCTTCCGGATTGGTGACCGCCTGTCTCTTGGCCGGCTCTCCCACCAGCGCCTGTCCCTCTTTGGTGAAGGCCACATAAGAAGGAAAGGCCTTGCCGCCTATGCTCGTACCCTCTGCACTGGGAATAATAGTAGGTCGGCCGCCGATCAGAACTGCAGCCGCCGAATTGCTGGTTCCAAGGTCGATGCCGATAATTTTTGACAAGATCTCATCTCCTGAAATTGAAAGCTTTAGCGATTTGGCTATTTAATCCTATCATCTTCTTGCCACTGCCACCTTTGAGAAGCGGATGACATGGCCGCCGAAGAGGTATCCCTTCTGGATCTCCTCGACCACAGATCCCTCCTCCGCTTCCTCGCTCTCCACCTGATAGAGAGCCTCGTGGCGGTAGGGATCAAACTTCATGCCCTTTGCCTCTATGGGCGCCAGCCCCTCTGAGGCCAGCACCGCAAGAAGCTGCATATAAAGCACATTGCTGCCCTGGTCATGCTTTGCTGCCTGCTCCAGGCTGTCTAGTACGGGAAGAAGCTTGCAGACCAGCTTTTCCGAGGCATATTTGATATTATCCTCTTTCTCCCTGGCCGATCTCTTCAGGACATTGTCCAGGTCCGCCCGGCAGCGCATGAGCAGGTCCAGCCTCTCCTCAGCCAGGGAAAGAGCGGCTTTAAGCTCCTCTATTAGCTCATCGTAGCTAGGCTCAGAGGCTTCTGATATTTCTTCCGTTTTGCTGTCCGCATCCGCCATAAGCTTCACCCTTGATATTCTCTCTCTAAAATCCATCAGGGAGGGGAGGGCCCATGCCCGACCATCCCTTTCCTCCTTTAATCACTCAGTAGTGAGGCATTGGCATCTGGGGCATGGTGTAGTCATGGGGGCTCTGTCCCGGCTTGGGAGCCAACTCCTCTCTCTTGGCAGCGATGACATCATCCACTCGAAGCACCATTGTTGCCGCTTCAGTTGCCGACTTGATCGCCTGTGTCTTGACCTTGAGGGGCTCTACAATTCCTGCCGCCAGCATATCCGAGGGCTGGCCGGTGGCCATATCCAGGCCGAATGCCTTGCCCTGGCCGGTCTTGGCCCGCAGAGCAGCCAATGAGTCCAGGGGATCGAATCCGGAGTTCTCGGCCAGTGTGAGGGGAATGGCCTCCACGGCATCGGCAAAAGCTCGAACCGCCAGCTGCTCTCGCCCTTCCAGGGTGGAGGCATACTGCCGCAGGTTCTCTGCCACCAGCATCTCCGGAGCGCCTCCACCGGGCACAATCTTCCGGGAGCGTATGACATCCAAAACCACATTGAGAGAATCATCCAGCGCTCTCTCCATCTCCTCCAAAACCTGCTCCGAGACGCCATGCAAGATTATGGAGACGGCCTTGGCCTGGGGGCATCCCTCTATGAAGAGCATCTTCTTCTCCTTGCCCACCTTGCGCTCCTCAACCAGAGCAGCCGATCCCAGGTCCTTGGCGGTTACGGCCATGACATCTACCACCAGCCGGGCTCCGGTAGCCAGTGCCAGCATCTTCATGTCCTCCCGGCTCACCCGGCGAACTCCCATCATTCCCTGCCGGGCCAGATAGTTCTGAGCGGTGACGCCGATTCCCTTCTCGCAGAAGACCACATTGGCCCCGGCGGCGGCTATGGCATCGACCTGAGATTTGATCACATTCTCCTCGCCCTCCTTGAAGCTGGAGAGGTTCTTGGCCTCGGTTATGGTGACCTTGGCATCGGTATCCAGCTTCTTGATCTCCAGGGTTCCCTCGAGAAGCATGATTTTGGCATTCTCTATTTTTTTAGGCATCTCCAGCGAGGTTCTCTCCTTCTCCAGAACAATGCCGTAGATTATGGAAGAGTCGTCGATCCTTCCGCCGGGGATCATCACCGTCTTGATGTTCTCTTCTATGTCCTTGCCCTCGAATCCGGCTATGGCCTGGGCTGCTTCCACTGACAGCATAGCGAGCTTATTCATGGCTATCTCAATGCCCTTTCCCAGCATAGCGGTCCGGGCGATCTTGAGTAAAGTGGCCTCATCAGCCGAGACATCCACGGCCATATCGGACAGCGCCTTCTGGGCCTTCGCCGCAGCCTGCTTGTATCCCTGCACGATGACGGTGGGATGAACATCCTGATCCAGAAGGCCTTCCGCCTTCTCTAGAAGCTTGCCGGCTATGATCACCGCTGTGGTGGTGCCGTCCCCGATCTCATCATCCTGGGCTTTGGCCACCTCCACTATCATCTTGGCCACAGGATGTTCTATATCCATCTCTCGGAGGATGGTGGCGCCATCATTGGTTATGGTCGCCTCCTCACCGGCGATGAGCATCTTGTCCATGCCCTTGGGACCGAGGGTGGTCCGGACGGACTCTGCTACCGCTTTCGCAGCCAGAATGTTCTTACGCTGCGCGTCTTTTCCGCTCTCTCTCTTGCTTCCTTCTTTTAATATGATAATTGGAACGCCGCTCAAACCTGCCAAAACTATAGGCCTCCCGGACTTTTTCTCTACTACCAGTTTAAAGTTCTATATAAAGGATTCGCATGAATCAGTGCATCATGGCCCGGAAGAGCAGAGAGCGCCCTTGCCCCAGGATCTCTATGACCTTATCACCTCACTCATATATATTCCAAGGGGGAAGATCTATATAGGCCTCTGCCATTCCGATACAAAAAGAGCTTCAAACTTGAGGCTTAAGAGGATCTGTATTGACATCTAAGATCGTCTCCAAGGATTTAAATCTCTGGTACGGGCAAAAGCAGGCTTTGAAGGATATATGCCTGGAGATTCCCGAAAACAAGATCACCGCTCTGATCGGGCCCTCAGGCTGCGGCAAGTCCACATTCATCCGCTGCCTCAATCGAATGAATGACCTTGTGGCCAATATCAGGATCGAGGGTCGTATCCTTTACGATGATATCGATATTTACGGCAAGGATGTGGATGTGGTGGAGCTGAGAAAGAGGATAGGAATGGTTTTTCAAAAGCCCAATCCATTTCCCATGTCCATTTATGATAATGTGGCCTATGGGCCGAGAATTCACGGCCAGAGGAATATCGACAAGATCGTGGAGAAGAGCCTCAAGGATTCCGCCCTCTGGGATGAGGTTAGCGAGAGGCTGGATCAGCCTGCTCTGGGCCTCTCCGGAGGACAGCAGCAAAGGCTTTGCATTGCCCGAACCCTGGCCATGAGGCCGGATGTCATCTTATTCGATGAGCCCTGCAGCGCCCTCGATCCCATATCCACCGGCAAGATAGAGAGCCTTATGGAGGGGCTCAAGGACAATTACACCCAGGTGATTGTCACACATAATATGCAGCAAGCGGCAAGGATCTCTGACTATACCGCATTCTTCTTGCTGGGAGAGTTGATCGAGATGGGCGAGACCAAACGCATCTTCGAGATGCCCCAGGAGAAGAGCACCGAGGATTATATCACCGGGAGATTTGGCTGAATGGAGGCAGGGCAATGGCAGCAGAGGTTTGGGAGCTTGGTTAGATGAGCCCGTATCGAGAGAGATATCGCAGAGATCTCAATGATCTCAAGACCCTTACCAAAGATCTGGCGGACCGGGTGGGCGAAGCAGTCAAAAAATCGGTTCTGGCGCTGAGCAATGGAGATGCGGATCTGGCCCGAGAGGTGGTAAAAGCAGATCAAGAGCTGGATGACCTGAGCCTTAGAATAGAGAATTTATGCATGGAGCTATTGGCGCTACAGCAGCCCATGGCCAAGGATCTCCGGCGCATTGTGGGGATCTTGAAGATAGGAATAGATCTGGAGAGGATAGGAGACCTGGCAGTGGACGTGGCCAGAGTCACCATGCAGTCCCAGAACAAGATCCAGATAACCAAGCTTGAATTCATTCCTCGCATGGCGGAGATAGACGAGATGATGCTGGATCAGGCCATCCAGGCCCTCATGGAAAGCGATGCAGATTTGGCCCGCCAGGTCACCAAATGGGATTACGAGATAGATGGGCTTTATGTTAAAGCCAGAGACAAGCTCCTCAAGATCATCATCGAGAGGCCTGAGGTGATCAAGGAGGGAACCGCTCTGCTCATGGTCAACAGGCATCTGGAACGGGCTGGAGACCATATCTGCAACATCTGCGAGAGCATAGTCTATATGGTCCAGGCAAAGAGAGAGCATCTCAACTAGGATTGGATATGGATACGAGAAAGGTGCAGAGGACGGGCAAATCGACATATATCGTCTCCCTTCCCAAGAATTGGGCGGTCAAGAACGGCATATCCGCAGGCTCAATCATCTACATCCATCAGGGAGACAACGGTGCCCTTACTCTGTCAACGGATCGGTCCGAGAGGGATCTCCGGGCCCATCTGGATATCGGCGACAAGCTGGGCGAGCCTCTGATAAGAGATATCATCGGATGCTACGTAGGAGGCTACAGGGTCATTGAGGTGAGCTCCGGGCATATGTCTTCCCTCCAGAAGAAGGATCTGCATCAGATCGTCAACAAGCTGATCGGCCCGGAGATTCTGGAAGAGACCATAAACAAGGTGGTCATTCAGGACCTTTTGAGCTCAGAAGAGCTGCAGTCGGAGAGGGCACTGCGCCGGATCAAGACTGTGGTCAAGTCTATGATATCGGATTCCTTTAACAGCATTCTGAACAACAATCAGGAGCTGGCTATGGATGTCATCGCCAGAGACAACGATGTTGATCGGCTCAACCTGCTCATCTCCCGCCAGTTTACTGAGATACTGAGATCAGGATCGGTGCGACAGGAGACCCTCAATCCCATAACCGCTTTTAATTATATGCAGGCTTCATCCAATCTGGAGCGCATAGCCGATCACGCCCATCGCATTGCCCATATCGCCAGCCAAAACGGCTTTCATCTGCCGGAAGAGCTGAAAGAGGAGGTCTCCCGAATGGACTGTCTGCTCTGCAGCCTGATCGAAGACTCCGTAAATTTCCTGGTTCAAACCAATTCCGGCAAGGCCAATGAGCTCATAGACCGGATTAGGGAGATAAAGAGCCGCATCGGAGGGATGTCCAATTCCTCCCGTAGCAAAGACGGATCAGAGATGTTGGCCAGGCTGGTTTTAGCCGGCAGCATAGAGAGGATGCTGGACTATGTCATGAACATCTCCGAGCTGACCATCAACCTGACCCACTCCATGAACTCCAATGAGAGGGCAGCATAGCTCCCAAGATCCTCAGTACAGGATGCTCCGGCCCCGAACTTGCCGAGCCCGTTCTCTTGCCGGCATCAGGTTTTGAGCAGCTTCGCCGCACCATATATGATGAGCGTAACCATGAGAATGGAAGATGCCAGAGCCCCGGAAAACTCGGGAATCGTCCCGGTGACAAATGTTATAACCAGGACTGCGATCAATGTCAGGAGAATGAGAACTGGAACCGCCTGTATGGAGCCGGTGAGGGTGACGCCAGCCGTCCTGGCCAATGGCGCAAATCTGAAAGAATGCCATTCTCCACCATCCTCCTGGCGATCCTCATCTTCATTGCCCTCTGCCATCCCCTCCCGCTCCTCCTGAAGATACCGCTCATCCCTCTCCGCCTGATGGATTATCTCCCGGCTCTCGCTGTCTGCCTCCTGAAGATAGCCTGGCCAGGTCAGATCCCGGTCGGAAAAGGTCTGCTCCTCTTCCGGCTCACCAATTCCGTTGTCTCTTCTTTGCTCTGCCGCCTCATCCATCTCTTCCCCCATCTCGGGCGGCTCTCTTTGGGCAAGGGCTCGTCCGGAATTAGTGTCGCCCCTGGGCCAGCCGTAGGGGTGATCTTCTCCCCCATGGCTCTTATCCACAAAACGGTCGTCAATGCGGCTGCGGTAACGTGGCATGGAAGGCCTCTCTTCTTCCACATCCAAGGCTCCATCTTCATGGCCCCCTGAGGCTCCGCCCTGCCTTTTCCTGCCTCTGGCGGATCTATACCTCTTGAGATCAGCATCCATGGAGAATGATATGCGACTGTTCTGCTTTCTCTGAGATCCATCCCCCTCAGCCTCGTCCTCTCTTGCAAGCCTGTCGCGCCTGCTTGAATCGTCCTCATATTCTTTATCATCCTCGCTCCCTTCTTCCCCCTCGCCGTTCATATCTTCTTCGAGGACATCCTCAGCCAAATCCTCTTCCTCCGCCAGAGGGCTATCATTCAGATCGTCAACAGGATCATCAGATTCGCTCAAGAGGCTGATGGGGACCCGTCTCTCCATGCCATCTGCAGAAAGAATGATCTCGCCATCCAGACGCATTCTGTCGGCCGGCATCCTGGCCAGGATGGGTATGACCTCCTCTGCTATCACATGATGGTCGGGCTTCTTGAGCCTCACCGCCTTGAAAACAGGACTGCTGGCCTGGAGAGATATATTGGTCGGAGGGCCATGATTTATCACCTTGAGGTTGAAGATGGTCTCCTCGCCGGGAAGGAGATGGAAGATTATAGGACTGGACTGCCTTGAACCATTATTGATGTGAACCTCATGATCCATTGCCCGTTCTCCCTTATCTTGGATATAGCATAATATTGTATAAATAATTTGCTTGTGGAGCCATGCTTCAGCCCTTATTAGCTGGCCGACAATCCCTCCAGTCGGGTCGGGCTTGATCCCTCACATCTGAGTGGATCATTCTCTAAGATCGGGAGGCAGCATATTGGGGATGCCGTCCTCAATGGGATAGCACTCCCGGCAGGAGGGGCAGCAGAGCTTGCCCGTCACTATCTCCTTCTCATTCTCCTCGAATACCTCGAGCGTCAGGTCGCCCTTGCAGAGAGGACAGGCCAGTATATCAAGCAGATCGCGTTTCATGGACCAGCTTATCCCTTCACGGAGAAGTAAAAGCTTTTGCATTAGAGCGGCTGGCCCAGGAGCTCGGCGGCATTTTTAAAGAATATGGCATCCTCTTCTGCCTGGGATAGGCCCAGATCCCTGATGATCTCCGCCGCCCGGCCCGGCATTTCCCAGGGGTAGTCGCTGCCGAATAAGACCCTTTCCGGCCCCATATGTGCAATCAGTTCCTTCATCTCTTCCCGCTCTATATAAAATGAGACATAAGCGGTATCAAAGAAGACATTCTTTCCCGCCGGCAGAAGATATCGCCGCACATCATCCCACATGCGCAGGCCCCCCAGATGGGCCAGGACCAGCTTCAGGTCAGGAAAGCTCGCGGCCAGGGAGGCAAAGCGCTCCGGGGTGCCGTAGACCTCAGGGCGGTCCAAAGGATCCCGCCCGGCATGGGCTATCAGAATCATGTCCCTGTCCACCAGCATCTGGCATAGCCTGAAGCATTGAGGATCGTCGGGATAGACCTGCTGCAGGAGGGGCATCATCTTCACTCCCCTGACCCCCCAGGCCTCCAGCCGATCCAGCTCCTGCTCCAGGCCATCCATGAAGGGATGAACGGCGCCGAAGGCGGTAAGCTCCCGGTTTTCTCTGGCTGCGGCCTGAACCCAGTCATTGAGGGCGGAGACATCCTGGCAGCCCTTGGCCAGAGGGAGGAGAATGGATCGGGAGACTCCACCTAACTGCATCATGCCTCTCAGGTCCTCTGGACTTCCGGTTCCCGGCACGGCTACCTTCAGCTTTTTCTTGGCCGCAGGCAGGATCTTGACTGCCACGGCTTCAGGATAGATGTGGGTGTGAAAATCGATGATCATTTATCAATTGATTCCCATTTTATTTCATTTGGCAAGATCCCTTTATAGTAAAGCCAGAATTTAAACCGATTTAGCTTATCTGTTGGCATAATTATAGCAGAGTCTTCATCGAGACCAAATTCCTTTCCAGATACAGTTATTAAACCGCATATTCTAAATTGATCCAATAGGTCATTAACAGCTAAAGAAGGACTATAGACCTCTAAACTAAAAGGATAGAAAAAAGGTTGGTGGCATTCATGAAAAGCCTCCTTAAGCATATCGCTAAACGACTTAGATGGAAGGTTCCATGAAGCACCCCTCAATAAGTCTAGTTTAGGGATTATTGTTTGAATCTCAATCCAAACATAATAACTTTTTATTATTCCTGAATCTTCAAAGTCCAAATGACGCAAATGTATTTCGAGAATAGTATCGAATTTCTTCCAAATAAATTCGAATTCCGCGTTTTCCCTTGCGTCAAAGATGCCTTCCATCGCTTTGTTCTTCAATCTCTCAAGCTCTAATTCTGCTTCAAGTCGACGTAATTTCTCGTCACTGGCTACGGATATAACTCTGCGATCTAGAAAACTATGCCAAATTTCAGCAATTACGCGAGGCAGCATTTCTGCATAGTTTTCTTTATTCCATATGGGTGTTTGCAGCGCTTGAATATCCAAGCGAAGTTGATCTCTCAAAATCCCCATGGAAACATAAGGAAGAAACGCTACATGACTCTCTTTAAGTTTCTCAAGTATACTTGCATCAATTTCTTTTCTGACCATCGGTGACCCTACTGAATTCTCCGTCAAGTATACAAGTATTGCATCGCACGTAGGGATACCACTTTCAAAGATCTCGTCAAGCCAAGGCTGGCCATGCCGAATCTCCTGGGAATCAAGCCAAGGTTCAATTTGACATGAGCGCAGATCTTTGCAGAGCCTGTGAATAAATTCCTTATCCTTCTTAGAGTGAGATAAAAATACTCTTGGTTTGTTTTGTAGATTTTTTATCATTAAGACTCCTAAATTAATGCAGCCTCTAATGAATCCTCATTAAATTATCCCCATCTCGGAGAGCCTATCCGGCAGATAGGTCCGGGTCACATAGTCCAATCCCTTGCCGGCAAAGGCCTGTTGCTCTGCCTTCTTCTTCAGGTCCAGCTGGAGGCGGATCTGCTTGTCCCAGTAGGGATTGGCAAAGCGGGGATCGGTCAGCTCGCTTCGCAGGGCCTGCAGGTCCTGATCGGTCAGCTTGTCTGTGGAGAGGTTGTAGTCCACGATATCGCTGGGCTGCACCCCCAGAAAGCGAGCTGCAGGTGTGACCAGGTGCTCGGAGAGGTGGGCGCTCTTGATCGCCCCGTAAGCGATGCTGGCGAAGATTCTGTAGGACCAGGGATCGCCATCGGTGAAGACCACCACCGGTAGACCCAGCTCGGTATTGAGTCTCTTGATGAAACGCCTGGTGGAGCGGGCCGGCTGGCCCTTGATATGCACCAGTATGCAATTGTGCTCCTGATCAAAGCCGTTTTCAATCAGTCGGGCATACATTCCGCCCGTCTCAATGGCCATGACCATTTTGGCGTCGTGGCTGAGGAACTTTATGTTGTCCACATTGAAGGGAATCTGGTAGCCTGCCTCCCCCACGTCGTCCTGGCAGTGCATCTCTTTCTCCCCCCGCCGGGTCTTCTCCTTTAGGCGCAGCGGCCCGAAGACAGCCGCCCCGTCCTCCTCCGGCCGGACATGAAAGTCCTCCCGGTGCAGCGCAGTGACTATCTCCAGATCCTCTATCAGCCGGTCGCTCTCCGCCTGCTCATGGAATTTGGCTATATCCCAGTTCTCGGAGATGTAGTAGATCTCTCTCAGAGTGGATCCCCGGTTGTTTTTCAGGTGCTCTTTTATCAGCAGCTCGGAGAGATGGACCGTCTTGAGCAGTGTCTTGGCTCCACGCACTGTTTTGACGCTGCGGACCGTCTCCTGGTCTCCATAAACCCAGACATCATCCTTGCTGGAGAACTCGATATTGGCTTTAGTCCGGGATGGCAGGGAGATGTGGGGCACAATCCCTTCCTGAAACTGCCGGTAAAGGCAGTCAGCCAGCCCCATCAGCCTCTGCTCCGCCAGCCCGGATGGGGCAAGCCCATCCGCTGAAGCCTTCTCTTTCACATCATCTTCCCCTTTACCTGGATCTTTCATAGGCTAAATCACCCTGGCTCCGGTTACTATCTCTTCATCCAGTCCTTCCACCACAGGCTCCTTCAGGGTTACTCCATCGGCAGCTATCCGGTAGCGGATCGAGACGCTCTGGCCCGCCGGCAGGGAGAGCTTCCAGTGGTAGTCGTAGGCGTCTCCTAGGGGAATTACCTTGGCCTCGGGGGATACCGCCTCTGCCTGGACTGCTAGCACCTCATGCAGCTTGAAAGAGCGCACCAGGTCGCTGTGGTTCTCCACCCGGATGGAGACCCGGAGAAGGCCGTCATTCTTCTCCATCGACCGGAAGACCAGGAGGTTGCCCATGATCTTGGCCACCACCGGCCCGATATCCGGCTCCTGCTTCCCCAGGACGTCGGAGAGCTTTTTGGCTATCCTGGGCAGGATCTTTCTGATGATCTCCTCCTTTTCCCTCCTCTCCGAGAGAATGCTCTGGCGGCTGAGGTAGCGGCGCAACTTCCTGGCCACCTCTTTCAGACCCAGGTCGACCTCGGCCAGGATCTCCGGCACATCAGCCACCGCATCCTTGCTCTCTGAGGTGAAGGGGATGTTGGTGGAGGCGATGTGGATGAGAAGCACCGCCGGCCCCACGGGAATGCCGCTTCCCGTGGGCTGGCTCAGGGAATAGTTCTTCCAGGAGACGCTCTCCACAGCATGGGTGAGGGCGCATGCTCCCTGCTGATAGACCAGAGGGACGCGATTGGCAAATCGGAGCAGCTCCACCCGGCTCTCCTTCTCCAGCTCTCCTCCATATCCGAGACCAATCTCCACCAGAAAGGGATTTC
The DNA here is from genome assembly GCA_017994055.1 of Methanothrix sp. Taxonomy (GTDB): domain Archaea; phylum Halobacteriota; class Methanosarcinia; order Methanotrichales; family Methanotrichaceae; genus Methanothrix. Next base: position 12,280 of record JAGOLL010000036.1, on the reverse strand, counting down.
CTGAGTAGACCGAGACCGGCCGGATGGCGGTGGCAATATAATCCAGTCTGTACTCCTTCTCCAGCCCGGCTTTGATCAGCTCCTCGCCTATGGGCGACAGGCAGTCCACGGGGGGAGATTTCACCTTGATCTGCTTGAAGGCAGAGTGCAGCCTCTTGGACTGCTCGTGGTCAAGATCGTTTGGTGACATCTCCGAGTCCAGGCCGGCCCGGCTGCACAGCTCCTGGGCGGATATGGTACCGATGGAGGAGAAGGTCTCCTTTAGAAAGACGCGCAGCTTCTTCTTCTCGCTGTAGCGAAGAAGCTTGATCAGCTCACCGAGCTCAATTCCCGCCGGATGGGGGGATATGGCATAGGCTCTCTTGGGCAGGCTCTCGGTGACCCTCTCGAAGATCTCCACATTTCCCTCCGGCTCCACCAATGTCAGCCGGGCATGGGGATTGACTATGGCTGTGCTCTTGAGAGAGCCATAAACAGACTGGCGGCGGCTGCGGACATAAGAGCCCTCCATCTCCAATTCCACCCTGGTCCCCCGCGGCCTCTCCCAGTCCGTATCCTCCATCTTTAAGATCTCCGGCTCATTCTTGGCCGTATTGATGATCAGCTCGCAGTAGCAGGCCGGCTTATGCGGAGCGATCTTGGAGATGACCCGGGTGGGCTTGCCCGTGGTCAGCTGGGAGTAGAGCACTGCAGCGGATATGCCTATGCCCTGCTGGCCCCGGCTCTGGCGCAGGGTATGAAAGCGCGATCCATAGAGCAGCTTGGCGAAGACGCGGGGTATCTCCTCCGGCACTATGCCTGGACCATTGTCCTCAACCACCACCTGATAGCACTCGTCGCTCTTCTTTATCTGCACAAAGATATCGGGCAGTATGCCGGCGTCCTCACAGGCATCAAGGGAGTTGTCCACCGCCTCCTTGACACAGGTGATCAGGGCCCTCGGGGCAGAATCAAATCCCAGGATCTGACGGTTTTTCTCAAAAAATTCAGCTACGGAAATGGCCTTTTGCTGCTTGGCCATCTCCTCGGCTACTTCCATAAAAAGGAATAATTGGGGCTAAAGCTCAGCCCCGACCACGGTCTGGGTGGCGGTCACATTATCGATCTCGCGGATGACATCCACCAGCTTGTTAAGCATGCTCAATCCCTCGACCTCGATTATGACCACGAAGTCGAATTCGCCGAAGACATGATACACATCCTTTATGCCATCTATCTCCTGCAAGGCATTATAGACGGTCTTCTCCTGTCCCGGCACAACCTTTACCATAGTGACTCCAATTACCATTTCAATTCACCCTAGATATTGAGCTTCAGAGCGTTATATAAAACTTTTCAGCTCTTCTTTCTGATGTTGATGGTCTCTATCTCCTCGTCGCTCTCCGAATCAGGCCAGCCGCCCGAAGAAGGAGCTTTCTTGATACCGCCCTTTCGAGAGGATGCAGCCAGATCCTCCTGTTTTCCTGGCTGAGCCTCTGGCCAGACCGGAGCAATGTTGACCGGCCTGGACTCCTCGGCAACCGCGCCACCCAATAGATCTGCCTTAAGCACAGAGAGAGAGCGAATCGCCATCTGGCGGAAGTGATCTATGTCGGTCTGATAATGCTGCATGGCCCTCTCTGCATCCAGAGCAGCAGAGGAGTCGGGCAGGGCCGGCATGCTGTCTGCGGTGGTGAAATCCTCGCCTGAGGGCGCGACCCTGGCCCGGCCCAGATCGGATAGCCTCTCCAGGGTTCGGCGGGCTGTGTCAACAATCCACTGATTCCTGGTGGCCTCATCAACCTGGGATATGGACTCGGCCCGTATGGATATGATTATGTTTCCATCATCGGTCTGGTAGAGATTGGGCTTGCCCACCACGGCCACAAAACAGGGAGCCTCCAATGCCGCCAATGTCTGGGCCGCCTCGGGCTGGTACTGTCCGGCGTAGATCAGTATGCTGCCGGTCGGATCCACCACCCTGCCCCGCCAGTACTCCGTATCACCACCGATATCATCCTTCTCGGTTAAAGTCCCGACCATAAAGACGCGATTGCATTTGGCTCCGGTGGGGGTGAGAAGATAGGATGGTGCATATTGATGCTGATCTTCTCCGTCTCGGAAGGAGTAGTTGGAGCTCTTCAGCTCCTCGGCGAAGATCCTCCTGGCCACCTCCCGGGAGAATCCGGTCATTCCTGCCATTTTCATGCCACCTCCTGGGAGGCCAAAAGCTCTTCCACCTGGGCCACAGAGACGGCAGGCATCTCATTGATGCTCTCCACCAGAAGGTAGCGGTCCACCCTGGGACCGGTCACGGTATAGTATCTGCCCATCATCCTGGACTCGATCATGGTGCGGACCACCTCATGATCCAGAGCCTCCATGGCCATCTGCTTGGCCTGCTCCAGGGTGATATCCACCAGCCTCTCCGTGGTCTCACGGTTGATGAGAACATCCTGAACCCGGCGGCCGTCGTCCAGGACCGCCTTGATGCGAAGATCGTATGTTCCCTCCACCTTGCCGTGCTCTGCGCATACTCCCTTGGCCAGAGATCTCTTGCAGATCGGACAGCGCTTGATCAGTCCGGAGCCCTTCTGCAGGTCCACCAGAGCGCCGGAGAAGAGAGCCGCAACCGATCCTATGGCTATCTCAAAGTCCAGCGGCTCGATCTGGCTGGTCCGGTTGAGCTTGACCGAGAAGCGGCCCTGAAACTCATCTGTGACCAGGTTGCTGAGCCTGTAGCTCTTGCCCTCCTCCAGGTCGGGCAGCTCGGCCTTGGCCCATTTGACGAACTTTATGGTGCCTGTCTCATCCCCCACCAGTCCCGACTGGGAGATGGAATCGCTGTTGGTTTCCCAGAGCTGGGCCACCTTGACCTCCAGGTCCACCCACCGTCCTGGCTCATTGATCTCAACCACCTTGAGTGGCTCTGCCGATGCTCTGCCTGCCGCTTTAGCCTCCACATCCGTCTCAAGCGGCTCGATCTGGCTGGTCCGGTTGAGCTTGACCGAGAAGCGGCCCTGGAATTCATCCGTCACCACCCGTCGCAGGATATAGCTCTTACCTTCCTCGAGATCGGGAAGCTCCGATTTGGTCCATTTGACGAACTTCAGCGAGCCGGTTCCATCTCCCACCAGGCCGGTCTGAGATATGGTCCCTGAGGCCGGCTCCCATAACTCCAGGACCTTGACCTCCAGGTCCACCCACCGTCCCGCCTCCTTGATATCTGCTATCTTGACCTTTTCCGAGCTGACCCGTGCGGCGGGCATAATCCCATGCTCTTTCAGGAAATAGTTCAAAACCGATCTTCTGGCCTCGCTTTCGGGCACACGGAAATCAACGATCAGCTTTTTCAGGCGAGACTCAATATCCTCGTCGGATACGTCGATCTTCTGGTCCCGAAGACGGATCTTTATCTGATCAACCATATCTTTCATAATATATCGCCCCCTGTGTTTTTTTGAGAGGTAAATGTTATAGCTCCTTGGAATTATTTAAGCTAGATTGAAGCGGGGCGAAAGTAATCTATTCCAATGATGCAGGACTATTCTGCAATGGAGATCACAACCTGGTTCGGCAGGATCGATCTGGAGATCGGCGAGCTTGTCCGCAGAGAAGATGAGCTGTCCAAAAATGAAATAAGTATCCTGAGCCGGCAGGAGTCTCAGGCTTATCCTCTGCCCCAGCCGGATCTGCGCCGCCTCTCCCTGCAAGCGGGCATCTTTCCTGAAGACTCTCAGTACAACTGCAATTTAAGGCAATATGCCATCTCCCTGGCCAAAAGAAAGCTTGAAGAGAGTGCTGGCGCGGAGCAGGATCTGCTCATGGCCATGCAAGCTTTGGACGGCATGTCCCAGGCAATCAATCTGCTGGACGAGAGGCTCTATGAATGGTCCAGGCTGCACCGCCAGGAGATAGTGCATGGCAGAAGCCTGGCGGAAGGGCTAAAGCAAGACCGGAACATGGGCCGGCTGGCTGGAGCCATAATAGACCTCAGGGAGTCGCGGAAGTCTATGGAGGATATAGTCTCGGAGGCAGTACAGTCCCTGGCTCCCAATCTCTCCGCCCTGGCTGGCCCCATACTTGCCGCCAGACTGGTCTCCCGGGCCGGGGGCCTCTCCCGCCTGGCAGCGATGCCCTCCAGCCGCTTGCAGGTTATGGGAGCAGAGAGGTCCCTATTCAAGCACCTCAAGGGGCATGCACCCTCCCCCAAGCATGGCATCATCTACCGCCATCCTGCCGTCATCGGCTCACCCCGCCGGCTGCGGGGCAGGGCAGCCAGAGCCCTGGCGGCAAAGCTGGCTATAGCTGCCAGGCTGGATGCCAATGAGGCGGGGCTTTCACAGGATTTGCGGGACGCCCTGGAAGCTCGATTGATCCAGATCAGGCAGAAAGGGATTAAAAGGTAGGTCCCGCGGATAAGGATCAGATTTATATTCGATGCATAGTGATCAGTCTTACATTCAGGTCGTGATGGGCGGATGAAAAGGCTAATGAGAGGCGTTGCTCTTGGGATCATAATTATATTGCTGGCAATTGCCGGCACAACCGCGTATATAACACCTCCCGACCCAGTACCCCATCAATTTGGTCCTATGGGCCAAAAATCCGTGGAAGCATCTGATAATGACAGCATCCAGGTCTTCACCGAACACTCCTGGATTTACAGCCAGGGCACTATAAACGATATGCGCATCTACCAGACGGCAGAAGGATATGAAGGCCAGAAGCTGGTCACAGGAACCAGAGGCACAGGCACAGTCTCCCGAACCATTGATGCCCAGGTTTATGGGGGAAATGGCTACAATGAGATCTGGGCCAATGAGTGGGGAGTATTCCAGAACCGACCCACCAGATATGCCGCACCCATAACCAAGAGCGATCTCAAGAACGCCCTCTGCGCCAAGAACTATGAGGTGGGATCGGTTTACTCCGAGAGCTACTCCGATCTGGTAGAGCTGATCAAGGACACCACTGTGGCTGAGACGGACAATGAATCAGTCTATAGCGTCCATTCCGAGGTGGAGGGCACGGCCAAGGTGGGAGCCCATGTTCAGAGAAGTGCCAGGTCTGTGCCCGTTTATACCATGACCGGACAGTATTCAGGATATCTCAATATGCGGATGTCGCTTGAGAGCGGCGGCTACGACTCGGTCCTGACCCTGCCCTGTCCGTAAGGGGCAGGATTGAATCAAAATTTTGCTGCTCCATCCCTGGGATATCGATCCATTTTTGGCAATCAAATTGCAGCAATCACATAATTATATCATAACCGCATAATATCCCCTGGGGACCGGAAATGTTCGAGCGAATATTAGTTGCAACCGATGGCTCAAAGCATAGCCAGAGGGCGGCAGAGGCGGCAGCGGAGATGGCCAGGCTCTACGGCTCCACCATCATCGCCCTGTATGTGGTGGACATAGGCAAGGAGTATGCTCCTCTGGGCGATCTGACAGCCAAGTCCTCCGAGGAGATGATTGCAGGCATCAGAAGCAGTCTGCAAGATCAGGGAGAGAAGGCAACCAGGAGCGTGGCGGAGATGGCGGAAAGATCGGCTATTCCGGCCATCAGGAGGATAGTTGAAGGATATCCTGCCCAGGACATCATCCGCATAGCAGAAGAGGAGAAGGCGGGCCTCATCGTCATGGGTGGCATAGGGGCTAGCGGACTGGACAGGTTCTTTCTGGGCAGCGTTGCAGACAAGGTGGTGAGAAGCTCAAAGATTCCAGTTCTGGTGGTCAAGGATAAGAAAAAACAGCTGTGATGGCAGCATGGCGGATCAAAACTGCGCCTTCATCTGCTTTCCCCCGGAAGGGTCCATTTGAGGAGTACTCCCTTATCCAGTTGCTCTACCGAGGCGAGGCGGAGGGCTGGAAAATCCTTCCTGTAGCCTTGTCCATCCAGCAGGGTTGGTGCACTATCTCCTCCTATGAGCATCGGCCCCATAAAGACATAGATCTCATCCACCAGCCCCTGACTGACCAGAGACCAGTTGAGATAAGCACCCCCCTCCACCATGATCCTTTTGATGCCTCTACTGTATAGTCTTGAGAATAGCTCTCTCAGATCCACCCTATCTTCTCCGCAGCAGATGATATCACTATGCCGGCTGAGGAGTCTCAGTCGCTCTGGCGGAGCGGACCGGGACACAGCCAGGATGCATCCAGGCCCCAAAACTTTAGCCGTGGACGGCGTCCTGGCTCGGCTGTCGGCCACGATGCGCAATGGACTCTCAGGCAGCCCCCTCTCTTGCCTGGCTCGGCGCAGCAGATCGGACTTTACCCCGAGTCCGGGATCGTCGGCCAGGACTGTGCCGATTCCCACCATTATTGCATCGCTCTTCGCCCGCAGCCGGTCCACCCTGGCCAGATCCTCCCGGCCTGATATCCTCACCTGGCGGCGGTCAATCGAGCTGATCTTCCCGTCGGCGCTCATGGCGCTGTTGATGAATACAAAAGGTCTGGTCAAAGGCTTTCGTCCTCCGATCTATTCCTTTGCTGAGATGGCCTTCTAATTTTAGCCCCTTCATAATCAGGCTGACGAGAAGCTAAATAGATTGCCGGTCCAAAGGCTGGGCTATGCCGGAAGGGTGTGAGCTTCTCCTGCAGGGCACAATAATCTATGGGGACGATTTTCAGGCTGAGAAGGGTTACATCGCCATCCGAGATGGAATCATAAAAGAGTTCGGACATGAGCAGGTGGAGGCAGATCTGGAGGGTATAGTCTGCCCTCGCTTCGTCAATTCTCATGTTCACCTGGGAGACTCGGCCTTCAAGGATCCACCATTTCTGCCTCTATCGGAGCTGGTCGGACCGGGAGGCTATAAGTCCAGGATGCTGGAGAGGACAGAGCGAGAGATGCTGATTGAGGGAATGGAACGAAGCTTGCATCTGATGCTCTCCAGCGGCACATATGCTTTTGCCGACTTTCGAGAGGGGGGAGCGGCGGGGGTGGCTATGCTGCAGGAGGCCCTGGACGGCATGCCCATGCTGGCTCGCATCCTGGGCCGACCGGATCCTGGGGAGATGAGGATCGCGGACGGGTGCTGGGGCCTGGGCATCAGCAGCACAAAAGATCACTCCCCGGATACGATTGCCGCAGCCGTAGCTCAGGCTCGCCGGACAGGCCAGGCGGTGGCAGTTCACGCCGGCGAAGCCGGCCGGGAGGACATAGAAAGTGCCCTGGCCTTGCAACCGGATTTTCTGGTGCACATGAATCGGGCCGGGGATGCTGAGCTGAGGCAGGTGGCCGACCGCGGCATCTCCGTGGTGGTCTGCCCCAGATCCAACCTCATGACCGGCGTGGGCCTGCCACCTGTGGCGGCTATGTCAAGGCTCGGAATCAACCTGGCGGCGGGGACGGACAACGTCATGCTCAGCTCCCCGGATATGTTTGAGGAGATGCATCTTCTGGCCAATGCCCTGCTGCATGACGATAGACAGGTATTTAAGATGTGCACGCTAAACGGTGCCAAAATAACAGGGCTAGATCAGAGACTGGGGTCCATCCGGGAAGGAAAAGAGGGCAGGGTTATGGTCTTGGATGGAAATTCGGACAACCTTTGGGGGTCGACCGATCCACTGTCCAGCATTGTGAGAAGGGCCTCACGCTCAGATATCTTGGCCATCCTTTAGAGGTAAATCATGTTTGAGAAGATTCTGGTAGCAACCGATGGGTCGGAGCATGGATACAGAGCAGCCGGGGTAGCCCTGGAGTTGGGCAGGATATCGGGTGGCAAGGTGACGGCCATATATGTGGCGGACACGGTCAAGACCAGCCATCTGCCGGATGATATGCTTCTCTTCAGCATAAGGGAGCTTCTGCTCAAAGAAGGCAAAGAAGCTCTCACCCAGGTGGAGAGCCTGGCCCAAGAAAAGGGCGTGGCCTTTGAGAGCGTGGTGGCTGAGGGCAACCCCGGCAGCGAGATCATCAGCTATGCCGAATCGGCAGGCATGGATATCATCATCCTTGGCGCAGTGGGGCGCACCGGCCTGGATAAGTTTTTGCTGGGCAGTGTGGCGGAGAAGGTGGTTCGAAACTCCAAGATACCGGTATTGACCGTTCCGAGGGAGCAGGCTTGAGCATTCTGGTCCGGGAGGTCATGGTCCGGGATGTGGCCTATGTCACCATCCCCGGAAGCAGGGACGATGTATTGAGGACTCTGCAAGAGCGCAAGGTTTCGGGAGTCCCGGTAATCAAGAAGGGCGAGGTGGTGGGCATGATCACCAGAAGAGACCTGCTTCGAAACAGGGAGGAGGACCAGACGGCCCTGCTCATGACCCGGGACGCCGTTGTCATCAGCCCGGACAAGACCGTGATCGAGGCGGCGAAGCTTCTCCTGGAGCATGATATCCGCAGGCTTCCGGTAGTAGAAGACAAGAATCTGGTGGGCATCATCACCGTTGCCGATATCGTCCGGGTGGCGGCGGAGATGGGGATAAAAGATAGCGCCGAGCCCTATCTGGAGAAGGAGACGGTGGTTTTGTGGAGCGAGATGCCCCTTCCCGTGGCAGGAGCGATCATGGAGTACGCCGGTGTGCAGGCCTGCCCGGTCATAGATAGCGGCCTTACTTTGGTGGGCATGATATCCGACCGGGACCTGATCAAGGCCAGCGTCATAGAGGACAGCGTTGAGAAGACGGATATGTCTGCCGACGGGGGAGAGGATGCCTGGATGTGGGACCGTTTTGTGCAGACCATCAATAAGTACTATACCGTCTCCCGGATTAGCCTGAAGAATATCCTGGTTCGCGAGGCCATGCTCCCGGCCATAACCGCATTCAAGAAGGACGAGGTGAGCCAGTGCGCTGCGATCATGCACAAGAAGAGGATCGATCAGATGCCTGTGGTCACGGCGGGGGGAAAGCTAATGGGGATGCTGAAGGACAGGGATATATTGAGGGGGATGGTGGAGGGGAGATAAATAGGAGCTAAATGGGTCAAGATATCTTGACCAGCAAATTACCCATCTCTTTATCTAAAATTTGGAATTTTATTGCATTTTTCAACGAAATTCAGACCTTCGTCAAAGCTATGAAAAGCTAAATATTTTTTAGAAAAATATTTCTGGAAGAAGTTATCTATAAGAAACTAATAGTAGAGTATGTTTAATACTGTCAAATGAAATCTTGCAGCTTGCAGCGAACGGAATGATGGCATCGACGATCAAAATAGTGTCGAGTCGGTTCAGATCGGTTTCACGTTTAATTAACCTGCACTTGGAAGGATCGTCTGCATGCATTGGTGTATTGAGCGGTATTATTGGGCACAAGTCATTTCCTTCTATTTAATTTCTAAATAATTTATTGAAATATTTTAAATATTATTAGCTGGAAATAAATTTATATCAAAGTAAGATAATCTTTTTTAAAAGAAGACTGCTTATAGAGACAAAAAATACTAATAGTAAAAGAGCATTATTAATACTATGAATACAAAAAAGAGCGATTTTACGGGGATATTCGGATCTATTTTAAGGATCCCAGAGATTTCAACAAAGATAAGAGGAACTACTGGAATCCAGAAGAGCCTCTTAGAGCCTGATGAAAAAAGTCATACAATTGATGATGTCATAAATGAGATGAGAGGTCTTGAAAGAACGCAATATATTAAAGATTATTGGGATTGCGAAGATAGAGCTCTTTTTGCAATATCCAGAGCCAGATGCAAATTTCCCTGCATGCCGATAGGGCTTGCCATAGGCTATTGTACATCCGCAATTCAAGGACTACACGCTCTTGTTGTTGTTTGGTCAAAAGACCTCACCAAGGGCGAATTTTATGATCCGGAGCTGAGAGAGACTTTGGGTTTTAATCCAGAGGTGATAATTCCTTTCCCATGCGATGGGACAAAGCGACCAGAAGGAATACCCTATGCAAGCAACCTACCATTTCTGCCAAGAGGTGGAGCATTTGTTTTGGACAGCACATATGATTTTTCCAAAGAAAAGATAGCTACAGCGAGAGAATTTCTCGAAAATAAAGGACCTGAGGAATGTGAAGAAAGTAATTCGGCATGCTCAAAAAAGACTTTCAGGAAATGCTATCGCTTTTCCGACAGAGTCTTGTCTTGGTATATCCGCAGCAAAGCAGAGAAAGAAATGCTTGGAGCGCCAATTGGCGTTGCCTTTGGCAAGTGGAAGAATCAATACATGGGAGTCTTGCTCCTGTGGAATGATCCAAGCTTGAGGCCCGAATATTGGCGGATAGACAATATAAGAATGAGAAGCGATGATGCCAGGTATTTCAGGCCTGAAATCATCATTGCGTGAAACAAATTCGGTGGGGCGAATATGAGACAAAAAGCATTAACATCATTAATATTATTAATATTTTTAATTTCTGTAGAGGTGGTGGCAGGCGGCTTAAGGCTCGACTTCTCCGCTCATAGCACCGGGGGCTCCGAAAATTCGATGAGCACATATTCTTACATAAAGGAGCCCAGGATAGAGGAGACCGGCCATACCAGGGGACTTAAGAGCGGATCATTTAATTATTTCAAAGATGGATCGAAAATAGAATTTAATGAAACTCTCATGCTAGATTATGGCAATGCAACCAACATCAGTAATTCTTCTCTGAGCCACACCCTCAATCTGACTTTCAAAGGCGATTTAGGAATATCAGAGATGTACGGAAGCGGCCTATATCCCAATAATAGAGGTTTGGCTGCATGGAAGAAGATTCGATACGAAACAAGCAACTACCTTAAGACGAAAGACGGAGAGAAAATACGAGATTTCAAAGCCAACGAAATTTGGGTCAATTCAGCCGCTAATATGTATACGCGTGACGAAGAATCTGTATACTCATTCGATTACAATGCCAATGCCAAAGATGCAGTTCTGGAAACAAGGGATTATGCAGGATGGAGCAACCGGACCGGTTCAAGAAGGATTGATGTTGAGCACTCCACAATGATGACTGGAGACTTTGAGGTTACGAATATATTCCAGGAGACTATGTTCCCTGGACCGGATGTATTGGGAGATTGGCTCCCATGCTGTTTCAATAGCACAATTCCATCTCTCAGGCAACCAGAAAATCCATGGCCCTCACAGGTAATAATCAGCACCTTACAGGAATATCCTTTCCTGCCCAAAATAGCCTGCAAAGGGGGATTTAAGGAAGAATGCGGGGACTGGCAGCAGAATGAGATTACAAAAGAATGGGAGAAGACATGCAAATTGAATCCTTCCGCAATAGGGCAGAGCACCGCGGAGGGGTTCAAGGAAGAATGTGGCGAGTGGCAACAGAATAAGGATACAAAAGAATGGGAGAAGACATGTAAATTAAATCCATCTTCGATAGAGGGACAGATATGCAAAGATGGATTCAAGGATTGCCCGGAAAGCGGATGTCCTGGCTATGAATGCATAAAGACATTCAACGATGATCAATATGATTATGCACCAGAAGTCGAGGTTTTCGGAAAGAAGCTTAATGCTATTCAAGCTATATACAGCTACGGCAAGCTACCGGAAAACGAAAGTTATGTTCTCTATCCGGTATCCGTTAGAAACATCGGCATTAATACCCTAAACGATGTGAAATTAAAGGGAAGCTTGCCGAACGAATTTGATCCCATCTGTATATATGCGATGAGTGCAAGCGATAGCCACATAAATTTAACCCAAGGGATCGAGTGGGATTCAACTCGCAAATCTTTCACCTATGTAATTGATGACCTGACCAGAAGTGCAGGGCGGAAGATCTATCTACTAGCTACCGGAAACGCAGATCCAGATGAAGCCAAATTCTCGGTAACAGGAAACACCACTGAAGACTTAATTGTTAAGGACGATGCAAGCTGGCTTCCTATCGATCCAATAGATTTGGATTATGCGCATAATGTAATTAAATTGCAGGGTTCAGAGGAGCCCGTGAATCCAATAGAGTTGGAGAAAGGACAAGTCCAGGTAAACGACACAACATGGATTCTCGCTTTATCTGTTAGGAATAAGGATGATACAATTTTACTGAAAGATGTTAAGTTGGAGGTTGATTTATCAGGCTTGAACACCCCTATGTTAATCTATGAGGTTATTGATACAGAAACAGTAAATCTTATCGAAATGCCAGCTGATAAGATCCTAAAATTGCATGATATAGATCCAGGCAAGACAAATGAGATCCATATCGTGATTCCTGAGAATATTACCGACAAATACACGTTCATTGATCCATCAGTAAGTGGATCACTAAATGGAAAACAGTTTCCTCCCATAGGGGGGGGTGTATTTGTGCCCGCTAAGGAGAAAATCATTGAATTATTGAACAAGGCGCAAGATAAGATGAGGCAA